>NZ_JBGOFY010000012.1:0-149299 GCF_041520885.1 Xanthomonas sp. NCPPB 2922
AAGACATTTTGGCACCTCCAACGGCGGCAACACCTCCATCAACACCTGCCCCTCGCTGGCAGTAATCCGTAGCTTTGTGCCGATAGCGAAGCCCAGTTGTTCCAGCCATAGACCGCTGAGGCGGACGTGAGGCACGTGTTGGTCGCCGGCGTGGTCGTGGGCGCCGGGGTACTGGGTGTAGCTGACGGTGCATTGGCGCGGGCGGCGGGCGCGGCGCGGTGCATGCAAACGGCCGGGGCCTTGCGGCGTTGTGTCTGGCTCGGGCGGGAGCATCGGTGGCAGCTGGGTGCGATCGGGTTCGACGATGACCCATTGCACCCGCTTGGGTGGCGCGGGGCGCGCGCGTTGACGGGTGGGCCGTGCGGTGGCGGACGCGTTGGGTAGGCGGCGGCGTGTCATGGCGCCTCCGGGTGGCGAGTGTTGGTGACAGGTGCAGCAACGCACTGCTGCAAGGCCACGTCGATGCGGGCAGATAGGCTGCGCAAGGCCTGCGACAACACACCGGGCTGGCTGAGCAGCTGCTGCGCGGGATCGTCGCTGGCTTGCTCAATAGCTGCGCGTGCAGCCAGCCGGCGCAGCACCTCGCCTACATCCCACAGCAGGCCGTGAGCAGAGGCTGGCAACAGATAACCCGGCACCGCTGCCGGCATGGATGGTGCGGTAGACATGGCAACGCCCTCCTGGAACAACCCAAGAACCGCCGCCAACGGCGACGGGATGCCGGGAGGTTCGAAACCGCTAAGAGCCGGCGGGCGTATTCCCCTTGCGAGTGTTGTATTAGCCGCCCTCCCGACGCAGGCATCGCATCGGCTTGTACCTGCGGGATGCAGGCACAAAAAACCCACCGGTTTGACGGAGGTGGGTACCGCTCTTAGAGGAGTTTCGACGCTCCTTAAGGCAGAGGTTGCAACGCGCAGATTGCGATGTCAACCCACGTGATCTCGACTTAGAAGGCGACTACAAGAAGCACCGACACGCAGCCCATGTGCCCACACCCTCAGGATCACAAGCTCCCGACTTGCTCCGCGCGCGCTCGCGCAGAATGGGTTTCGTGCTGTCGCAGAATTTCTACCTAGCCGTGTCGGCCAGACAGCTCTAATCTTGCCGCATCATTCAGCAGTGACGGGCGACATGGAAAGTAGCGATGTAGCACCGAGCGTGCCTTTGAATTTTAAAGCTTTAGAAGAACGCCTAAGGGTGCTGCCAGAGTTCCCGGCAGACACTGCCAGCCCTAGCCGCCTAGTGCGCGGCGCTGCCATCGTTTTGGCGTGCGGAATAGCCTCTACGCTGATTGCGTCGTTCTTCAGTTTTACGAGTATTCAAACCCAGTTGCTAGCGAAGGTCGCAACCGCCGGCTTCTGGGTTGCATTGGCGGCGCTAGGCGTCCTGATGATAATTAGTCTCTACGGGATAGTGAGTGATCTACGTCAATGGACAGTCGATCAGGCTATGCGCACTGATCATCAGCTAGAGCAATTTCTGCAGGAAGTGACTTGGTTGAAGGGGTATCCGGCAGCAACCCTGCAACTCATGCTGGATCACGCCCGCTACAGCCATACGCGCCGTGCGGGTCGAATTGCGTTATTAGCCGGTAGCGTCGACAAGCTAGGTCTGCTTCCAGTCGCGGCGTCGCTCTTCCTGGTTATGCGCGCTGGTGGAAATCCTCTAGCGATGTCTCCAATGACAGCGATGGTTGGTATTTTGCTGCTGTTCTTTTGGATGGTCTGCTGGGTAGCCACCTTGGCTAGGGGCAAGCTTCAGACCTATGAATATTTGCTCGAGATGGCATTGAAGAGCAAAGAAAAGGATGAAGCAGCAACCGGCGCATAAACTTGATTCAAACGAGGTCAAGTTGACCTGACACTGTTACGTCCTAGCTCCATTACTTTACGGGAGCATACTTGCAACCGACATCCACATGGATGATCGTCTGTGTGATTGCGTTGGAGTTGTCAAAACATGCAAACAAATCCTTTGGCCAACCGCAGCCTTCTGGCAATACTGGCAATCGCTAGTCTTTTTTTTATATCAGGATGCTCTGCCATGCAGCAAGACCCACGGCTCGGCTTTGATCCTCAACAGTCTGCCGCTAAAGCAAGGCAGCAGCTTGAAGCGGCCAACCCGGCTGGTTCGTCCGTCACGGCCGTGCAAAGGAGTCTTGAGAACCTTGGCTTTCATTGCAAAGCACCGAGCTCTCCGGGAGCAGGTTACAAGACATCAGTTGCGTGCACGCTCCCGCCCATCGTGAAAGAATCACAGCCATCAGTGACAGCACCAGCCGTAGCGGTTACCTGGATGGTCGGATTTCATTCAACTGACGGAATCCACTTAAGCAAGCTCGTAGTGAATCGAGCTCCTCAGGATATTGGGGAGTAGTCGCCAATCTATTTAGACGAGTCCACACAGGGGCATTGATGTGAATTTAAAAATTAGGCTGACTCTTGCTGCGGGATTACTTGCGATATCAACTTTGACTGCGTGTACAGTAGGAAAGATACGCTCTGATTACAAGAAAAAAGATGTTCAGCCGGTCAAGATCGAGAAAGCAGAGGGAAACGTAATCCGAATTAGCTACTACATGCCTGCAGAAAGCCTCTTTTATTCTCCCGGTGTGGATTTCGCGAACGACCACGGCGTATTGCGTATTGCCATTCGCAGATGCGGCATCAATGAGCAATGTGACCCCATGGCGAAAGTTGAAATTTCCAAGACTGAGTCCTCGTCACCTGAGGTCGCCTTACCGTATGCAGGCGAAAAGGTCGTGCTGGTCTACGCAGATACCGAAGAAACGTTGACCTTCTAATTCAATTATAAGAACGATAAAACCGTAATCTGCCATTATTCATGGCAGCGGCAGGGGCCCAGCCAGGCTGTCTTTCAAGCGTTGCTCGAAGTAAGGACCTGCTGCTTCGTCGGCGTCAAGCTCACTTATCGGTCACGCAAGCCAAGTGCCGCCAACTGATAAGTAACCCTGACCCCAGCTATTCCCTCACTAACCGCCTCCCTTTCCCAGCCAAACGAACGGCGATCAACCCATCTGCATCGGCGCCCGACTTTGCTCAAGTGCAGGCTCCTGCTGTGCTGCCAACGCACGTTCCTGTTGGGTGTTAGAGATTTGCTCGACCTTTGCGAATGACTGCTCGACAGGTGTTTTTGCTGCTTCTTCGGCCTTTATCGATGATCTGAGGTGAGCAGGGTTATTCAGCTCGCCTTGCACTACAAATAGGCGCTGGCCTGCTCCATCACCGGGAGTATTTCCGAGTACCACGTGGTCTACGCGGCTTAGTCCGCCTTCCTTCGCGGTTGCCAGTAAGCTAACTGAAATCTTCTCGCTAGTGGCATCGTAGGTCCTGCCATGTTGTTGATCGATGCCTGCAACCTGTTCCCGAATCGTGTTGAGCATCTGACGATCTTTTTCTGGCAACTGCGCATCACTGATCACGCGCTGCAGGAGTGTCCGCTCCGGCATGCGATTGTACTGCTCATTGTTCAGTTCGCTGTCGGGAACAGGAGCCTGGATACTACGAATGTACTCAACGTTGCTGAGCGGCTTCAGTCCACCCTCGAAGTCCTTATCCTGTATGACCTTCAGGTCGGTACGATGCAGACCAGCATAATTGATAGCACCCCATGTGTAATCGATGCAGCTGTTCATTGCGCCGTGATACTGCGTATTGAAGCCATGTTCGCCGGGTTTTGCACCAAACTCCATCAATTTTTCGTATTGATCCTTGCTGATCTCCATCGTGCGTTGATAGAAAGGCTTTTGGTATTGATCTGCATCATCGTTGTAGACCCTTCCAGGCCCTCTCATCACGCCGTGCTCGATGGGTGCAAACCCGAAGCTGGTTTGCTCCTTCCCGTGCGTGACTGTGTAGTACATGTGCCCTGCTGCCGATGTCCCACCGTCAAGAAGCGGTGTCCCCGGCGCGGCAACGTAGAGAGTGACAGAGTATTTATCGTCCATGAAGTTTTCCCTACTTTGATTTGTGTCGGTAAGCGACCAGCAACTCGGATTGGATCGGTGCAGGCTGCGGCGGCTGGCCAAGCAGCCTGATGCTCAACTGATACTTGCCAGGATGAATTCCTTGCGCCCATGCGAAGGCAAGCTGCGTGTAGCGGCGCCCTGGAGATTCCAAACCCGCAGATTGAAGGGACGAGCCGTCCACCTCGTCCAGCCACATGCCAGGAACATGCCCGTCTGCACACACCGCGATGGTCCGAGCGGGAGCTCCTGCCTGCGATTCAACACGCACCAGTGGCATCTTGATTGCGCCACTTGGTTCAAGCCGCTTCAGAACAAGCTCGGCCTGCAAGCCAGATCTGCGGAGTGCTTGAGCAGCTTCAAGTGACTTCAGAGCATCCTCGTCACCAACGCGGATACCCAGGAAGAGTGTGCCAGTCGCATTCTTGCCAGGAGGCTGCACGTTGAATTCGACCATCATCGGACTGGTCATCTCAGCCAACTGCAGCGGTCGTACGATGGGAAGCTGCCCATCAGACGCAGCGCGCGTTGGCACGTCCTGCATCTGGTTTGTCTGTGCGTGACAGCTTGTCAGAAGCAAGATGCCTGAGCAGACCAGAACACATAGAAGTAGTTGCCCGTATCGTTGCATGTGTATTCCTTCACTTTAAGCACGACTAGCAAGCCGCGCGTCTATGGCTCTACTTATTTATACACCGCTAACAGCGGTCAAGTTTACTTCCTACCCAAATTTCAGGCTACGGCCTCAGCTTTCGGGAGGGTGTCCTCGCTATCGGCACCAACGCCTTTCCGCGAGTATTGCCAGGTGGCCAGACTTCCGCGCATCGACCTTCCCGGCATCCCGCAGCACATCTTGCAGCGCGGGAACAACCGCTTGCCGTGCTTTCTGGATGATGGCGACCGATTGCGCTACCTGCACTTGCTGCATGAGGCTCTGCACGCCACAGGCTGCCAGCTGCATGCCTATGTATTGATGGACAACCATGTGCACTTGCTAGTCACGCCACCTGCAGCGGGACGAGTCGGGCAACTGATGCAGCGGATTGGGCGCAACTACGTGGCGCTGTTCAATGGCCGCCACGGGCGCACCGGCACGCTATGGGAAGGGCGCTACAAAGCCTGCCTTGTGGACAGTGCGGACTACGTGCTTCGCTGCTATCGCTACATTGAGCTCAACCCGGTGCGGGCTCGCCTGACCGACAACCCGGCAGCGTATCGCTGGTCCAGCTGCCCAGCCAATCTAGGCCAGCGCAAGCACTCCGCACTGGCACCACATCCCTGTTGGCTTGCGCTTGGCAGCGACCCAATTGAGCGATACAAGGCCTACCGCGCACTGCTCGATGAAGCTCTCTCCGACGAACTGCTCGCCAGCATTCGCCTTCATCTACAGCAGCAGCGAGCATTGGGCCACGATGCCTTCCGCGCAATGGTCGAAGCCAAGACCCGCCGCTTTGCGGGCATCAGGCCCGCGCATCGGCCGCGCAAGCCGAGCGCAGTCGATTGATAAGTGAACCTGACCCTGAGGTTTCCTCTCGGGCTAGACCCGCATGAAGCCACTTGCATAGACAGACACCCGCTCGGCTGCATCGCAGCCAAGATGCAGATACGCCTCGCGCGACGTGATGCGCTGGCTTTTCATGCCCCCCAAATGCGTGTGCACGCTTGGCCACTGGTACTCGGTTGGCAATGCCACCATGTGGGCACGCACCAGATTGAGTTCGATGTAGCGCAAGACCGTGAGCACATACCGTTCGGTCTGCACCAAGCAGGACTTGAAACGCCCCTGCCACAAGGTTCTGCTGCGCCGGTGCCTGACGTTGAAGGCCTGCACATACGATTGGCCGCTGAGCCGCATCGCCGAAGACACTGCGCCAGCCTTATCCGCCGAGACCAGCAAGTGCACGTGGTTGTCCATCGGCACAAACGCATGCACCCGCACAGCAAAGCGCTCGCAGGCCATGCGTAACAGCAGGCAATAGTGATGACGATCCTCATCATCCAAGAAGATCGCGCAACGACTCACGCCTCTCTGCACGACATGCATCGGAACGCCGGGCAGTTCCAGACGCGGCTGACGCGGCATGGCCGGGCCTCCTGCTCAAGAAGAAGATCTCAGCCTGACCGCAGCGACACAGGTCCGCTATCAGACATCACCGCGCAGGCCCGTACGACCGGTTCGCTTAATTACCTCCGTCCCCTTTTACCAATTGCCTCCGTCCCCTTTTACCCCCTTTTTCCCGCAGCACATCGCCCGCCTCAAACAATGTTTCGCGGCCGGAGGCGTGTAACAGCTCTAAAGAAGCAATATATAAAACCTCATACCATTCGGTGTTGAGGAGCAATCGTCTGCTCGTGCTGCTGCTCGTGCTGCTGCTCGTGCTGCTGCTCCTGCTGCTGTGATTGCTGCTGACGCTGCGTCTCGCCCAAGGCCTGCAATTGCGCTAACGATTGGTCGACCGGCTGGGCAATGGCATCGCTTGTCTTCATATGCGCCATCTTGTGAGCGGGGTCGTTCAACGCGCCCTCCACAACGACGACGTTCTCGCCCTGCTGCACGGACTTGGTATTCTCGCTCAGTACGACATGATCGATCCGCGACAGCCCGTGTTCCTTGGCCAGGTACGCGCTGCTTGCCGCCAGGCGGGCACTGTTGCCGTCATAGTCGCGGCCGAGGCCTTGCTCGAGGCGACGCACAGCGTCCTCAGCTTGGCGATGAAGTGGATCTTGTGATGGTGACAAAGCGCCATGCCTGGGCGGCACAGGCTGCTGATCAATAGGTGCTGGCTGGGCTGGTTGCTCTGTCACTCGCAGTGGGACAGCATGCGGGTCGACATGAAGCAACCTACGCTGCTGACCATTCTCGCTAACTGTGAGGTCCGTGGTGCCATCTCCATTTCGTGTACGGGCAAGATTTCCCCGATCAACCCCACTCCAGGTACCACCCAGAAATGCGTGACCTTGGCCCGTCTTGTCCCAGATCACCAGATCATTGCCTGCAGCATAGAACCCAGCCCCGTTGAACCGCGTAGGGTCCGCTCGATCTGTCGAAGCATTTTGATAGGTGACGCCACGGTCCAGCGCACCGACAAACTCCTCCGCCCGGTTGTAGTGCAAGAACAGGTTCTTCACCGTTGGATATTCGTGCGCAAGATTTGGACCTGTGTGGGCCGCGGCAAGGGCTGTCGGGTCCACCAACGGGTCGGCGACCACACTGGTCCAAGCTGATGCAAGCGGACTCGCAGGATCCGCATTGCGCAAAGCATTCACAACATCAGCACCCTCCAAAGCTTTGTCCCGTCCCATTTCAAGGTAATCACCACGCCCGGTCACTCTTGGGTTCAAACCGTCAATGGCAGCGCTGACGTCGGCAACCGAATGGTACTGATTGGCCTCTATGTTGCGAATCATCGGCCCCGTGCGCGTTTCGTTCTGGTTGTAGGCTTTGCCAACCATCGTCGCTAACTTCACTTGATCGTCCAACGAAGCATTTTTGTAGAGCTCACTTCGCTGCAGTGGCGCAATAGCGCGGTCCATCAACTTGTCGATCTGCGCGACATCGCGTTGATGCACCCAGCTAATCCCTTCATTCGACGAAAGGAACGTGTCCAGCCTTGATTTCACTTCGACATCAAGTGGTCGCCCTGCGTCGGCGCGTATGGCACGACCATTGCGGCCAAGGTCAGCAATAGCCTGGTCAACCTGCTGCTCACTCAGGACAAGATCGCGCTGCTGCCCATTGGCCCATTGTTGATAGGCATTCACCAGGTCCCTTGGAACGTTCTCTCCGTTGGGGACATTTGGTTGATAGTGTTGCCCCAAATCCGTTTGGATAGTGCCGATCGTATAACCGCTGTTATCGGCTGGCTCTAGCAACGGTGTCCTTGGGTTGTCACCAGCGACCTCCAATCGATAGGCCGCGTATCCGCTCTCGGATGTCACACCGACAGCGAAGTACAAGGTCGCTCGCAACTCCTGATCTGTGAGGGTGCTCATGAACCGCTCTCCGTGTCTGCACAGTCCTCGGCTGGAATCTGTTGCCCCTCGACATCCGGACGCAGGACAACATCTCGCTTGTACTCAGCACCAAACTTCTGATAGCGAGCCAAGTTCCCCTGCTCCAGCACGAAGTGATCCTCTTCTCCGGAGAACTTTGGACATGCTTCATAGCCTGCCTCACCATCATCGCTGCAGTAGCGGACATAGAGCTTGCCGTTACGTACATCTCCCTCCAACTTTCCACCACCTCCGCGAGCATTGGTGCCTTCACTCCACTCACCCGTAACATGGTTCTTCTGCTGATGGAGGTCGAGACTGAGAAAGTGGCCAGAATCGCACTGCGTGGCATATACCCACTTCTTTGCGAATTTTGCGCCCACTGCGCTAGCAGGAGGCGAAGCGTTGGAGCATGCAGCACTCAGTGCGATCGCCGTCAGCACCATGCACCGCGTGATCTGTCTACTGCCTTTTTTTTGAGTTGTCATTAAGACCTCATTAATCTGCACAATCGGCGGGCTGGGTAGGACTGCGACTTTATTGCAAACAACAGTCTGGGTCCTGCCGATGTCTGTTATATCTCAGAAAACAGCGAAAACGGCGACCAGCGCCAAACAGTGGATCGGATCCATCTTTCAGTAGCACGCTACTTATGTCATGAAATGCATAGCCAAATTAGCTATGGAGTCAGATTCACTCCCACCGTATGTCCTCAGCTTTTGGGAGCTGTCCTTGCCGCTAACGGGGTCATGTTTACTTCCTACGCTAATTTCAGTCTACGGCGTTAGCTCTTGAGAGGTCTCCTGGATATCAGCATCAACGTCTAGCTGCGAGTCTTGTGCTATGGCCAGACTTCCGCGCATCGACCTTCCCGGTATCCCGCAGCACATCGTGCAGCGTGGGAACAACCGCTTGCCGTGCTTTCTGGATGATGGCGACCGATTGCGCTACCTGCACTTGCTGCATGAGGCTCTGCATGCCACAGGCTGCCAGCTGCATGCCTATGTATTGATGGACAACCATGTGCACTTGCTAGTCACGCCACCTTCGGCGGGACGAGTCGGGCAACTGATGCAGCGGATTGGGCGCAACTACGTGCCGTTGTTCAATGGCCGCCACGGGCGCACCGGCACGCTGTGGGAAGGCGCTACAAAGCCTGCCTTGTGGACAGTGCGGACTACGTCCTTCGCTGCTATCGCTATATTGAGCTCAATCCGGTGCGGGCTCGCCTGACCGATAACCCGGCAGCGTATCGTTGGTCCAGCTGCCCAGCCAATCTAGGCCAGCGCAAGCACTCCGCACTGACACCACATTCCTGCTGGCTTGCACTTGGCAGCGACCCGATTGAGCGATACAAGGCCTACCGCGCCCTGCTCGATGAAGCCCTCTCCGACGATCTGCTCGCCAGCATTCGCCTTCATCTACAGCAGCAGCGAGCATTGGGCCACGATGCCTTCCGCGCAATGGTCGAAGCCAAGACCCGCCGCTTTGCGGGCATCAGGCCCGCGCATCGGCCGCGCAAACCGAACACCGCCGACTGATAAGTTAACCTGACCCCGTTATCCCCGCTCTGCCGTTATTCCTCCATCTCGGCCAGGAAGATCTCCCGGCGGGTCTGCTTGCGCTTGCCCAGGCCCTCAGCGTCACCGAACTTCAGTTGCATGGATCACTCCTCAACATCAGGCGGGTAGTGTCGCGTATCTGTGGTGCGTTGTTCAGAGGTTCCCTAAGCCTCGTCACCAACGGCGCCCAGATGTCGGGAGGTTATAGTCCGCATACAACACTTGGATGCGGCATAACCAAATTGTGACCTATGCCTAAATTCATATCTAAACTTCCGAGCAATTAGGCCGAATCTAGTAGTTCAGCCAAAAAGGATGATCATGGAAAATTCAAAAGAAGAAACAAAAGCCTGGATCAAGGACACTTTTGAATTCGGCCATAACATTGGACTCGCATTAGCCCTTGCTGGCTTCGGAGCAGTGGCGTATCACGTTGAAACGGTTGGCCGGATGGCAGATTGGAACAAGTATCTCGCGGTCCTATGTCTAGTTGTAGCCGCACTGTGGGGAGGATTTTCAGCAGACCATTTTGTCAATCAACTGCTAAAGCACACAAAATTGAAGAGAAAAGTCTGGGCAAGCATATTGATAGGCGCTCTTGGAATAGCGCTAGGGGTATCAGTTATATTTCTCGCACCACTCATCCCAGACAATAACCATATTGTGGCTTTATGTGATAAATACAAGGACGCCGTCGGCGACAAAATCCACGATAGCGAAGAATGCCAGCGCCTATACAAGAAGCGCGCCGACTATGAGCAACTTCTTCGCGGGAAGTGAATTACGGTAAATCGACAACTGCACACTAGCGAACCTGTGATCATTTCAACAGATAGCTCTGAATCGTTTCGCACTCGCCCGACCGGCGCCCTGGTGGCGTATCGCTGGTCCAGCTGCCCAGCCAACCTGGGTCAGTGCAGGCACTCGACGTTAACGCCTTACCCTGTTGGCTTGCGCTTGGCAATGACCCGATTGAGCGATCCAACGCCTACCGAACCCTTCTCGATGAAGCCCTGTCCGACGAACTGCTCGCCGGCATCTGCCTTCATCTAGAGCAACAGCGAGCCCCGGCCACGATGCCTTTTCGTGCGATGGTCGAAGCCAAGACCCGCCGCCATGCGGGCGTCAGGCCCGCTCATCGGCATCACAAACCGAGCGCTGCCGGCTAATAAGTGAACCTGACCCCGTTACCCATAAGTGAACCTGACCCCGTTATTCGCGATCACAATCATGATCACCGGAACAGCTATAGAAATACCTCCGGCCTGCAACAGCTGCTTTATTACTGCGTCCATACGCTCCCCGTAAAGCAATCGCTAAAACTTCGGCAATTTATAATCCTAAGAGTTTATTTTTTTCATAAGCTCGCTAAATGAAACCTCTTCAACGTCACGACTTGTCCATGCAAGCGTACAGTTGGCTCTTCTGAGCGCCTCTATTAAATCAGTTATAACAGAAGCACTACCAATAGTGTGGATGTATAATTTCCTCAAAGTTTTATCTTGAGGCTTACTCCCTACTGGGAGCTTTTTTATACCCATGAGATTAACTTTATCTGCCTGATCAACTACATTGATCAACTTTTGGCCAACCTCGGGCCATATCTCGCGAATTTTATCAATCTTAACTTGGAGTGGCAGCTGATCAGGTATCTGCCGGTTTATTTGCCCTAAAAACTCTTCGAAAATAAATACCCCACCAGTTCCGGTCAGCATGAGCTCATCAATAACCGCCTTCTTATCAAATTCATCAAAGTATATATAAAAATCACCATTTCTGTGACTACCATAGAGTTTCAGCCTCAGCAGATTTTTCGTGTTTCTTAATTGAACAAACAACCTATCCCTTGACTCCTTGTCTTCTTCAGAGAAGAACATCATGAAAACAAATCGACCTTTGCCCTGAATTATTTCGAAGGCAATCGTAGGCTCAGATCGCCTGATCGACTCCTTATAAATATCACCAAGCCCTGTAAGATTAAACTTAATAGCCATTTGCGCCTCCAGATATTTAATATCGGATTGAAGCCCGCTACAACGAAGCCAGCTTTCGAAACGAGTCTAGGATGCGTCGTGACGCCAGCTCGACTTCGATCTCCCACAGCTCAGCAAGCGTTTGAACAGACGCCTGGCACTGGGCAGGCTGCAACGGCTTCCCGTTCTCAGCGGCGAAAGGTCCGTCGGTTTCAGTCAGCACTCGGTCCGGTGGCATCATCGCCGCCAATGTCCGCCCTTTTTGCCCCTGCAGCATGCCGCTGCCCACAGAAAACCAGCATCCCATCTCGATTGCCCGGGCCAATTCGCGCTGGCTGCCAGAGAACCAGTGCAGAATCGCCACGCCATAGCCAGGGTGCCGCTCTAACGCATCAAGCACCGCCGTTGCGGCTCTGCGACTATGTAGGGTGAGAATGCGTCCGCCAGCCCGCACGCATGAGGCCAGCACATGGTCGAAGACGGCCACCTGTGCCTCCCAGCTTGTCCGGTATTCGGTACGGCCATCTAATCCAACCTCCCCGACATAGCGGGCGCGTGGCAGCAGCGCATCAAACAAGGCGAGCTCCGAGCGCCGTTCGGCCGCCAGCTGGGGATGCAGACCCAGTGCCGTCTTGATGCGGCTGTGCCCAGCGGCTAAGGCGGAGGTTTTCTCCCACGCACGGGGTGTCGTGGTAACCGACAGCACATATGCGCCGCTGGACCTTATGGCACTGACTTGCGCCGCGGGCTCTGGATACAAGTCCAAATGACAATGCATATCGATAAGCGGTGCGGCCATTACACGAGATGGTGAGAACCCAGGAAATCCCTGACCTCCATCATCCCACGATGCACCGCTTCCACGCGCGCCTGACGGTCAACCGCCGCCAATGGCATGGGTCCTGTTTTGGCTACCCATGCGCCCATATCCATATCATCCAGCGCCTCAGTAGCCAGCATCATGGCCATAAGGTCATCCGAGCCTGAGCTATGCTGGAAGAAGTGCAGCAGGTTTCTGGCATCGGGTGAATAGACGGTGTTGTCCTGCCATCCTGCAGCGTGAAAGGATGCTCGCCGGATCAAACAGGGCACACATCGACCGCACTGCACGCCCGTGCGCTTCCACTTGCCGCACGACACGGTCCGAGACGCCATCGCCGCCAATCGTGGTTGGGAGGCGCAGGCCGTCATCATTTCACCCTTTGTCATCTGGGCGTAGGGATTTAGCAGCTCCACATCAATCCCCACCATGTCCATCACAGTCTGGATTTGATGGAGATAATAAGGATGGGTGGTGCGGGTGCTCAGCGCTCCGATGCGTCGGTTTGTCAAAGGCGGATTGATGGCAATCAGACCGTTCTCTGGCACGAACAGTGTCGTGCGCCTCGGTCCAAGGGAAGCAGCCATAAGCGCGCCCATGGCCAGAAAGTTCAAACTGCGGGTACGCATCTGTACATCATGGCCACGACCCAGACTCGCAACTGGTGAGGCCGACGTCGCAAACCGCACGACACTTGGCCCCAAGTGAGCCAAGAGTTCCTGCTGTCTGCTGCCATCAAGACGATACGCATGGCTAACCAGCACGGGATTACGTCCTTGGCTACGCAGGTCCAAAACACCAATGGCGGAGTCCAACCCGCCCGAATACAGACATGCACTATCGCAGTCATCCAGAATGATCTTGCGCTGCACACGATCACGCGGCACCGGCGGGCGCATGCCCCCGCGCACGAATTGCAAGGTCCACTCATCACCACTGAGAAAGCCCAAAGCTCGCTGGAGAATGGGAATGGCCGGTCGCCAGCGCCCAGGGTCTATCAAAGCTACTTTTAGCTTAATCTCTCGAGCCCAGCCGTCAGGCGCTCCGCCGCGATCAGCAAATGTATCAGCTGCAGTGACGGCCAAGGATAAGGACAAAAAATCAAACGCTGCCCGGTTCAAGTGACTTTGCACCCGGGACAATTTGTTCAACACCGGGCCGCCTACGGTTCCCCCGCCCACATACTGAGGACGCCGCCCATAGAGATGCACAGGCACAAGTGATTCGGAGGGGATCGGGAGTTCGTCTGCATCGGGATGCACGATGATCTGGTTCATGGCTCGAAGCCCTCCCATTCGCTCCACACTTCCTTGATAGCCGCCAACTGCGCAGCTTGCATGTCCGCTTGACTCATCTGACCAATTCGATCTTGCAGTAGCGGTTGCATGTGCTTATCGGTCGTGGCTTGGACCAGTTCCCACAGCTCCTTCTCCGCCTCCCGCGCGCGATCAGTAGACTCAGCCTTGGTGAAGGCTTCATTGGAATCGAGAACGATCTGCTCAAAAACGCAAAGCGCTGTATAGGCCACCATTAGCTCCACGATGATCTCTTCGGTGATTGAAGCAAAGTCGAAATCTTCCACACCTTCCAAACACGTGGCGAGCGCCTCGGTTAGCGCTACGCGAATTCGCTCCGCGTCACCGTTCACCGGAACTAACGCCCCCGCCAAAGCATCGATCAACTCTCGCGTAGAGTGACCTGCTAGTGCTCCAAGATTGAACGGCGCAGCCGCCGGGTTAGTTCGCAGGGCATTTAGGGCATCGAATAACCCGGAACCGGCCTGAGCCATCGCACCAAATCGACGTGGACCATTTGCCGATCCACCGGTTGACGTCTGTGCATAGGCTCGCAATCCCTTCCGCAGGGACTCCCCGTCACCAGTCGCGACAAAGCGACCGAGAGAGGTGCGAAAACCCTGAAAACGATTGGGCTCAGGTTTGGGACCTGGCCCCTTTCCATCGACATCGGCCCAAGGCGGCACCAAAGGACTGCGGTTATTGGCGCCTTTACTAGACGTAGAAGTCCCCATTTATGCCTCCTCCTTAAACCAATCTGCGTCTTTCACACTGACGGTCAGCCAGCCAGGCAAAGGCGATGGCAGACTGCGGATGAACACGGCCAGTTGCCCTGCGGCGCTGGAGTCTGCATCGGCAAGCAGCTTTGCGCCTACGAAGCCATCGGGCTTCTTCTTCCAATCGGCGTGGCCACGCATCTGACCGATCAGCTCGCGCATGACATCGCTACGCTCACCCGGCGGTAGCGTTCGCACGGCACCCAATCCCATCGGAGAGGACAATGTCTTAGCCTCACGCAAGCCTGCCAAGGCGCTCACTGCGACAGCTGACAACCCGGAAGAACTGGTGCGCAAGACGGCCGTTTCACGGCTCAGATACACAAGCGAGCGCAGATCCAGTTTTCCTAGCTTGGGTTCAAGACCAAACCAGTCGAAGATGAAGGCTACGCTCTTCTCCCACTCCTTAGGCGCCTTGGTCACGAACTTCTCGCGATCCTTCGACAGCGCTTCAAGCTCGGCCATCAGTGGTACGGTCCCCTTTGGCGCACTGGTGATCAGCGAGTAGAGCTGATTAATGGCTTGCTCATCGGCGCAGCGCTCAAACAACGCGAATTTTGCGACCATCGCCTCATTGACAGGCATCTTCCTGCGAGCGGCAATCGCTACACGCAATCGCACCGTATTGAGCAACCGCTTAATCAAGCGCGGATTACCGAGCACATGCTTAGAGTTAACCAGCAGAGGCGCCAATCGGTCAGCGGTCTCAAAGCTACTTCTCAGCTCGTCGCTAGGGTTCTCGCAATAGGCCAACACTTCCTCAACAGTCAAAGGGTCTGTCTCCCAGCTCTTTCGAAGATTGTCTTCAAGCCCTGCCTGAAGGGCGCTCCGGTTGGCCTCAGAGACATTGCCGGCATCCGCGAATAGCATGAATAAATAAGCGCGGATCTCAGTGATCCCAAGACGTGGCACGCGCACCGGGATCTGGATCAGCTTATCCAGGTAGTCGGTAACATGCCGAGCGCCGGCACCGTTGAAGTGCTGACTAACCGAATTTCGGACCATGTCCTCGTCAGCCGCCACCACAAAAGCCGACTGCTTCATGAAAAGGAACAGGCGTAGCGCTTCGAGTGTGTGGATGGTTTGCGCGGGAAGACAACGATCCAGGTTGTCCACAAATACGACCATGGGCTTCTTGAGCCCCTCCAACACCAGGGCAAACTCCTCGCGAAAAGCATCGATCTGCTCGGGCGGACTCTGCTCCTTGGCGGGCCGAACCACCTTTGCAACCTGCTTTCCACTCTCCACCAGCGCCTTGCCATCCTCCTCGTCGGCCTTACCTGCCACGGCATCGCCTAACGCACCCATCGCCCGCGATGCAACACCGAACAGCGGAATCCCGAAAGCGGCGGCCGCCAACTCCACCCCGACGCCCAAGGCTCGCACCTTATCTACTCGGTCGAGCATCCGCGTGGCCGTTCCAAGTAGGCCAGCATCCTCCTTTGCGGCTTCATACAAGGTGCGCGCGATGACATCCATCAGCGCGGCGCGCGCATCGTCGTAGCCTTGGTACAGCCAAGCATCAAAACGGATGACTATGACCTCATCCTTGGCGCTTTCGCGCAGCTTGACCTCGATCAGGTTGAGAAGGCTCGACTTACCTGTGCCCCAAGTGCCAAACACGCCCACCGACACCGGGCGCATTGAGGGATTAAGAAGTATCTCTGAAACGACCTCTGCCAGTTCCAGATAGTTCAAATAGTCGCGCCTGGTTTCAATATCCGACCACATTGCCGCCTCCCGTCCGTGCTATGCCTGCAAAATTCCCTGTCCATGCAACTGCATGGGCGCCTGTTAGCCGCAAAGCCTCCTTACCCCAAGCGGTGTGCCTCCCAAAAAAAGCACCCAGCCCCTACGCTAATAGAACCACTTCTGCGAACGAACAACAAACAGGCTCCAGCCTAAGCGTGAGAGGCAGTCAGACTACCCGCCCGCCTTACTCTAATCACATGGCCGCCATAATCGGCAGCTAATTGATCGAAACTTTGGAGAAAATGCCGTCGACTGCACTGTTATCCGTTATGACGATCTTGTGTAACCTAGGCGACCTCACGATACGTCATAAGGAAGCCGCCTGATACTCGTGTTGTTTTGGTCTCTACCGATACTTCTTCCATTGGCTGCCACCGCACTACACTTGCTAGCCAGCTAGGCAATTGAGATTAAACACAAAAGAAAGGGCGGCCATTGGCCGCCCTTTCTTTTTCTAACCTTTGTATGAAACTCAAACCCCAACAGGATTCGCCTTCTCAGGATCAATCTTGTACTGCTTGATCGCCCGGGCCACATCCTTGCCTGTCATCTTGCCGTCCTTCGCCAGCGCGGCAATCGCCGCGTGTGCGATGTAGTAACGGTCCACTTCGAAGAAGCGGCGCAGGTTGGCACGCGTATCCGAACGACCGAACCCATCCGTGCCGAGCACGGTGTAGGTCATCGGGACGAAGGCGCGGATCTGGTCGGCGAAGGCGCGCACGTAGTCCGTTGCGGCGATGGCCGGGCCCTGGCGGCCTTCCAGCAGCTGGGTGACGTAGGGCTTGCGCTGTTCGGCTTCCGGGTGCAGGCGGTTCCAACGTTCGGCGTCGAAGCCGTCGCGGCGCAGTTCGTTGAAGCTGGGGCAGGACCAGATGTCGGCGGTGACGCCGAAGTCCTTGTCCAGCAGCTCGGCTGCGGCAATGGCCTCGCGCAGGATGGTGCCGCTGCCCAGCAGCTGCACGCGCAGCTCGCCCTTCTTGGGCTTGCCGGCGTCCTTGAGCAGGTACATGCCCTTGATGATGCCTTCCTGCGCACCGTCCGGCATGCCGGGGTGTGCGTAGTTTTCGTTCATCAGGGTGATGTAGTAGTACTCGTCGATCTGGTCTTCCATCATCGCCTTCATGCCGTGCTGCATGATGACGGTGACTTCGAAGCCGAAGGTCGGGTCGTAGCTCCGCACGTTGGGGATGGAGCCGGCGATGACCTGGCTGAAGCCGTCTTCGTGCTGCAGGCCTTCGCCGTTCAAGGTGGTGCGGCCGGCGGTGCCGCCGAGCAGGAAGCCACGCGTGCGCATGTCCGCTGCCTGCCAGGCGATGTCGCCCACGCGCTGGAAGCCGAACATGGAGTAGTAGATGTAGAACGGCAGCATCGGCACGTCGGAGACCGAGTAGCTGGTGCCGGCGGCCATCCACGAGGCGATGGCGCCCGGCTCGCTGATGCCCTGCTGCAGCACCTGGCCGGTCTGGTCTTCGCGGTAGTACATCAGCTGGTCGGCATCGACCGGCTTGTACTTCTGGCCGAACGGGGCATAGATGCCGATCTGGCGGAACATGCCTTCCATACCGAAGGTGCGCGCTTCATCGGCCACGATCGGCACGATGCGCGGGCCCAGTTCCTTGTCGCGCAGGGCGATGTTGAGGCTCTGCACGAACGACATGGTGGTGGAATAGCTGCGCTCGCCACTGTCCTTGAGCAGGCGCTCGAACTTGTCGAGCGTGGGCGCGACAAATGATTTGCTGGCCTTGGGACGGCGCGAGGGCAGGAAGCCGCCCAGCACGTTGCGGCGCTCTTTGAGGTACTGCACTTCCGGGGAGTCGTCGCCGGGGTGGTAGAACGGCACCTTGCCGTCTTCCAGCTGCGCGTCGGTGACCGGAATGTTGAAGCGGTCGCGGAAGTGCTTGACCGCCGCGTCGTCCAGCTTCTTGGTCTGGTGGGTGGGGTTGAGCGCCTCACCGGCCGAGCCCATGCCGTAGCCCTTGACGGTCTTGGCCAGGATCACGGTGGGCATGCCCTTGGTGTTCACGGCCTGGTTGTAGGCGGCGTACACCTTGTGCGGGTCGTGGCCGCCACGGTTGAGGCGCCAGATGTCGTCGTCGGACAGGCCGGCGACCATGGCCGCGGTCTCCGGGTACTTGCCGAAGAAGTTGGCGCGCGTGTAGGCGCCGCCGAAGGCCTTGCAGTTCTGGTATTCGCCGTCGACGGTTTCCATCATCAGCTTGCGCAGCACCCCGTCGGTGTCCTTGGCCAGCAGCGCGTCCCAGTAGCCGCCCCAGAGCAGCTTGATGACGTTCCAGCCGCCGCCACGGAACACGCCTTCCAGCTCCTGGATGATCTTGCCGTTGCCGCGCACCGGGCCGTCCAGGCGCTGCAGGTTGCAGTTGACCACGAAGATCAGGTTGTCCAGGCCTTCGCGACCGGCCAGCGCAATGGCGCCGAGGGTTTCCGGCTCGTCGGACTCGCCGTCGCCGATGAAGCACCACACCTTGCGGTCGGACTTCTCGATCAGGCCGCGGTTTTCCAGGTAGCGCATGAACTGCGCCTGGTAGATGGCGGCCAGCGGGCCCAGGCCCATCGACACGGTGGGGGTCTGCCAGAACTCGGGCATCAGCCACGGGTGCGGGTAGGACGAGATGCCCTGGCCGTCCACTTCCATGCGGAAGTTGTCCAGCTGGGCTTCGCTGATGCGGCCTTCCAGGAAGGCGCGGGCGTAGATACCCGGGGCGCTATGGCCCTGGATGAACAGCAGATCGCCCGGGTGCTGGTCGCTGGGCGCGCGCCAGAAGTGGTTGAAGCCCACGTCGTACAGCGTGGCGCTGGAGGCGAACGAGGCGATGTGGCCGCCCAGGTCGCCCGGCTTGCGGTTGGCCCGCACGACGGTGGCCATGGCGTTCCAGCGGATGATCGAGCGGATCTTCCACTCCAGCGCGGAGTCGCCGGGGTTCTTGGCCTCGTTGGCCGGTGCGATGGTGTTGACGTACTCGGTGGTGGGCGAGAACGGCAGGTAAGCGCCGGCGCGGCGGGTCTGTTCGACCATGCCTTCCAGCAGCTGATGGGCGCGCTCCGGGCCTTCGACGTCGATGACGGCCTTGATCGATTCGAGCCACTCCTGCGTCTCTAGCGGGTTCGGATCGTTGTGCAGCACTTCGTTCAACCAGTTCATTAGCGCTCCCGGGGGGACACACCCCGCGGGTGTGTCGACATCGTGAATTCGTGAACCCCCAAGTGTACCGCACGCACCTGTTGCCATTCCTCGCTACGGGTGCGTATGGAATGGGATGGTGTTGTGCGGTGAATGCGTTGGTGGCGGATGCCACGCATGCGGCCGCTACTGGTGTACGACCAAAGGATAAGGGCCGCTGGCGGCGGAGTCGCCGCATGCCCCCCCCTTCTCCCATCGGGAGAAGGTGCCCCGCAGGGGCGGATGAGGGTACGGGCGAAGCCTCGTGCAGTTGTAATTACACGAGGGCTTCGCCCCGTACCCTCACCCCAACCCCCCGCTGCGCGCCCCGGCCCGCGCTTGCGGCGCGGGCGCTCCAAGGCACGCGCGCCAGTGGCGCGCAAGCCGTGCCTTCTTGCCCCGAGGGGAGAGGGGCGGCGAGTGGGCAAGCAAACGAGGCCGATCAAAACGCCTGCAGTGCTTCGGTGAGCCGGCCGTTGCTGTCGACGGCGCCCATCGTGTAGCCCTGCCAGCCTGGGTAGGCGTTGGGTTCCCAATAGAAGATGCCGAGCATGCGTGAGCCGATGGCGTTGCTGCGGGTGATCAGGTTGCCGAGCATGGCGCGGGTGGTGGCGGCCTGCTGCCAGTCCATGCCGACTTCGGCCACGATCACGTCGCTGCCGTAGCGGGAGATCATGTCGCGCAGGTTGGTGTCCAGGCGGGTGTTGTAATCCTGCCAGCTGCCGACCGGCGGGTAATGCGACATGCCGATGACGTCCCACTTGCCGCCGGCCGAGCGCAGGTTGTCGAAGAACCAGCGAAAGTTGGCGTTGTCGTAGCCGTTGGCCAGATGCACGATGACCTTGGCGTTGGGATACACCGCCTTGGTGGCGTTGTAGCCGCTGTTGATGAACTGGCCGAGGTTGGCAAAGTTGGGCGTCTTGCCCTGATCCCACAGCATGCCGCTGTTGATCTCGTTGCCCACCTGCACCCAGGTGACGGTGATGCCGTTGTCCTTGAGATATTTGAGGATGCCCTGGGTGTGGTTGTAGACGTCGGTGTTGAGCTGGGCCACTGAGTGACTGGCCCAGGCGGCCGGTTTGGTCTGCTTGCCCGGGTCGGCCCAACTGTCGCTGTAGTGGAAGTCGATCATGATGCGCATGCCCTGCGCGGCGGCGCGCTTGGCCTTGTCGAGGGTGTCGCGGCCATCGTTCCAGCCGCCTTGCGGGTTCACCCACACGCGCAGGCGGATGGCGTTGCCGCCCACGTCCTTGAACAGCTTGATGAAGTCGGTGGTCTTGCCCGATGCATCCTGAAACACCTGCGGCGGGTTGGCGGCGGCCTGCTGATTGATCCAGCTGACATCGGCGCCCTTGGCCAGCCCTTGCGCGCCCGCACCGGCACTGACGATGCACAGCACCAGGATCAGCAGCAGACGGGTGTGACGCGTAGAAAACATCCTCATGAAACGCTCCCTTGATCGATGGATGACGCGCCAGGTGGCGCTGTTCCGGACCCCCCCGATGTGCATGTCGTCGCGCGCACGTGCTGCCATTCCAGCTAGCCAGGTGCTACGACGAACCGCTGGCGATTCAAGCATGGCGATCCAGCGCGGTCGAGGTCGCTATAGGCGAACTGTGATTGCGGAATATCTCAGCGCGAGAAAACACCGCACTGGCGCACCTGCGCATTGGTTGCGGGCGGTTCTGTTGTGCGTGTGCAGCACAAAACCGGTGCATCCGTGCGCAAACAGACAACAAAAACGCCGGCAAGCCGGCGTTGTGTCGAAGTGCTGAAGGCTGCGCGTTGCGGAGCAGGACGCGCCGCACCAACTGCAACCGCGTAGCGCACTCAGCCCATGGCGCGCGCGCCCTGCTGCTGTTGCTGGGTCTGCGTCTGCTGCTGTTCCAGCGCCACGGCCTGCCGCGCGGAGTTTTCTGCCACGCGCTGGCTGCTCTGCTCCAGCGGGGTGTTCATTGCGGTCATGGTGTCGACGCTGACGCGCAGCTGCGCCGGATCATCGGCACGGCCCTGCACGGCAAACGTGCGCGCCGCATCCGGGCTCATCGCCACCGAATCAATGCGCTGGCCGCCAGCGGCATGCATCTCCGAGGCGAGCACGCCGGAGAGCTGCGCGCTTTGGTGATCCGGCGCACGGCCGGCACGCAGGTCCTGCGCATGCACGCCGCGCTGGGCATCCTGGAACAACGGGTTGCCAGTGTGGCCGGGCTGATCGATCCGCAACGACGAATGGTCGTTGCTGTGATCGCGCTTGGCGGGCTCGCCTGGGGCTAGCGGGCCGCGGACGGCATTGATTGCATCCTTAGCAAGTCCTTCCGGGCCTCCCGTAAGCACTCCCGTAGTTGCTCGAATAGTATTCAAGTCACTGCGATAATCATCAATCATGCGCTTGTTTTGTTCTGCAAGCGGACGCGCATTGGGATCCTTCAGCGCAGAACCTTCGCCAAGAAAATTTCCAAGCTTATGCGACCCGACAGATACGACAGCGGCGGCGAGCGGGTCATCCGGGATCAGAAAGCTGGCCCTACTGTTGCTATAGCCAGTACCAGCTAGCAACGTAATTTCGCTCGGCTTTGCATAAACATGAACTTCGCCGAAGTGTGGTGAGGCGGCGCTCACGGGGTCTGCCGCCATCACATGATTCACGACGCTGTGGCCACCTTCTGGAATGCGATAGTTGAGGCTGGCAGCGCCGTACGCATTAAAGGTCTCTCCCTTGAGCCCGTAGTGGTGCGCGGAGATCTGTGCGAGCGCGCCGCCGAGCGAATGACCGGTGACGGTCACTTCAGGTGCGCGCCCTTCTTCTTTCCCGATTTCCTTTGCATAACTCAAGGCATGCTTGGTCAACGCCAACGCATCGGCTGCCTGCGGATTGGTCCGCGAGGTAACCATGGTTGCATCAGTGAGGATGTCATTGACCGCGCCCTCGGTGCCGCGATGCGCCACCACTATCTCGCCGCTGCCTTCGCGGCGATAGATCGTGCCCTGGTAGCCATTCGCCTTGTTATTGACATGCTCGAGAACAGCGTAGCGCTGTCCTTCGATCGTGACGATCTCTTCTTGCCCAGGTGCACGCCGACCTACTGCACGGTCCTTGTAGACGTCATCGGAAAGGCCGGCATATTGCGGAGACGGGATGGTCATGGCGCAACTTCCTTGGCGGCCAACGTGATAGTAAAGAGCCTGTCGCGAATTTCCGGCTTGAATTCTTCAGCGTTAGGCTTGCCCATGTCCGGAAAGTTACTCATCTCAGAACGCGGATAACGCTCGCTCCAGTAATACTCCGTTGACGCCTGCTGCGCCGTCACCGTCTTGGCTTCGATAAACGAAAGGAACCGCGTCTCTTCTTCCGCACCGGTCGCCTTGAGCATCACGCTGGCGCCACTGAATTCCCAATGGCAGACGCCACGGCCGTAATAGTCTTCGTCCTGCATCAGGTCCAGGTACACCGTGCCGCGGTACTCGGTGTCGGACACCTTCTTCAGCGCGAAATCTTCCTGGGTGGTGATGCGCCCGGCGGTCCCGGTTTCCGGCTGGATCTTTCCGCACGCGTCTTCGTTGCTGACGTCGTATTGCGCCGCACCCTGGACAAGGCCAAAGGCGCCTGGGGCATTTTTCAGGGTAAGCGTGACTTCGACGGCCTTGCGCGGGTTGGGATTCAACTTGGCAAGGCCGCGGCCGCCCGCTTCGACGTCAGCTTCTGCGGCGGCCTCGGTGGCGGGGGATTGGGTCTGGGTCATGCTGGTCTCCGGGGCGCTACAGGCCGAAAGCAAAAGGGCCAGCAGGCTCGGGGTAAGAATCTGGCGCAAGGCCGGCCTCCATGGCGGTAGGGGGGCCAATCTAGTCCGCTTGAGCCCGCGAGGTCAATTTACCGCAGCTAAGCATGCGCCCGACGTGCGGCCATTGTGGGCGGCCGCAAAGCTGCGATGATCCTGGGCATCTGCCAGGGAGCGCACGCCATCACCACCGGCCCCATTCCACCTGTTGATCGGGCTGCGGTCATCACCCCGCGCGTGCGCTGGCAGCGCAGCCTGCGCATGCGTGTGCTGCTGGCGGCCACCGGCGTGCTGGTGGTGTTGCTGGCGGCATTGGGCACGCTGTTTTATGTGGGCGCCCGCGCGGAACTGGTGGATGCCGCACGCAACGAGGTGGACGGGCTGACCGAGCAGACCGCGCGCAGCCTGGCGGCGATGCTGGATTCGGTGCAGGTGAGCGGGCGCACGCTGGCGGCGAGCAGCAGCGCGGTGGGGCTGCAGCCGTTCAATCTGCGGGCATTATTGCTGGCCACGCTCAGCGGCGACCCGGATACCGGTGCGGCGCGCCTGATCATTGCGCCCGGCACGCAGAAGGCCAACGACACCGGATTTGTCTGGTACGTGCGCCGCGATGGCACGCGCATGGTCGAGCATTCCGCGCAGGAACTGGGCTACGACTACCTGCGCATGCCGTGGTACCTGCGCACCCAGCGCGAGGGGCGTGCTTGGTGGTCCGAGCCGTCCGTCAACAGCGCCGGTGGCGGCGAGTTGTACACCAGCTACAACCTGCCGTTGCGCCGGCCCGGCGATGCGCCCGATGCCGCGCCGGTGGGCATGGTGAGTGTGGATCTGCCGCTGCGGCATCTGCGCGAGATCATCGACCAGCTACCGCGCGATATCGGCATCCAGCCGATGCTGTTGTCGCCGGAAGGCATGCTGGTGTTCAGCCCGGACCCGGCGCTCAACCTGCGCCGCACGCTGGCATCGTACGTGGCCCGTTCGCGGCCGGATCTGGCGCCGTTGCTCAAGGCCGTGGCCGCCGGCCAGCCGATTTCGTTTTCGCATACCGCACCCGATGGCGAGCGCTTCCTCACCCATAGCGCAGCGGTGGGGCATAGCGGGTGGACGTTTGTGCTCTCGGCCTCCGAAGGCTATGTGTTGTCCGGCCTGAACTGGCTGGCGGCCTGGGTGGCCCTGGCGGCCTTGGTGGGTGCGTTGGTGTGGTGGTGGCTGATGCAGCGCATCACCCGCAAGTTGACGCGGCCGATCGAGGAACTGACCGATACCGCCGAGCATTTCCGTAGCGGCGAATTCGAGTACCCGCTGCGGCATATCGAACGCGACGACGAAGTGGGCGTGATGGCGCGTGCGTTCGATAGCGCACGCGGGGCGATCCGCGACCATATCGCCGAGATTGGCGAGATGACCGCCGCGCGCGAACGCATGCAGAGCGAGCTGCAGATTGCGCGCGAAATCCAGCAGGCGATGCTGCCCTCCGGGCGCACCTTCGACCGTGCCAGTTCGCACCTGGAAACCTGCGCATGGCTGGAGCCGGCCAAGATGGTGGGCGGGGACTTCTACCACTTCGTGGAGACCGAACCAGGGTTGCTGTGGTTCGTGGTGGGCGATGTCTCCGACAAGGGCGTGCCGGCGGCCTTGTTCATGGCGCGCGCGGTGAGCGTGCTGGAGATTGCCGCGCGCCGCCACACGCGCCCGGACGGGATCTTGATCGCCGCCTCCACGCGGCTGGCCGAGAACAACGAGACCTGCATGTTCGCCACCGTGCTCTGCGGGTTGATCAACGTGGTGAGCGGCGACTACTGGCTGGCCAGTGCCGGGCACGAGCCGCCGCTGTTGATCGACCTGGATGGCCAGGCGCGGCCGCTGCCGCTGGAAACCGGCGCGCCGCTCGGCATCGAAGTGCAGGACCATTACCCGGTGCTGCAGGGGCGCATGACGGCCGGGCAGACCTTGCTGGGCTACACCGACGGCGTGATCGAGGCGATGGACGAACACGGCGCCAGTTACGGGCTGCCGCGGCTACTGGCGGCCATGCACCCGCGGCGCAGCGCGGCGGCGCAATGCAAGGCGCTGATCGCGGACATTGCCCGCTTCACCGGCCAGGCCGACCAATACGACGACATCACCCTGCTGGCGATCCGGCTGCGCCAGGAGCATGCTGGCACGGTCGACACCGCTGGCCGGGAAGATCCCGGGGAGGCCGGGACCTAAATGAAGCTCGATCTGGCCATCGCCCCGTCGCTGGCGCAGCTGGCCGGCGCCAACGACGTGCTGGAAGACTCGCTGGCCCGTGAAGGCCTGCACGCCGAGCGCATCGGCCAGGTGCGGCTGATTGTGGAGGAGCTCGGTTGCAACGCGCTCACCCACGGCCAGTGCGCCGAGCAGCCGCTGCAGCTGTATCTGCAGCTCGACGCGCAGGCGCTGGTGCTGGAATTGCGCGACCCCGGCAGCGCATTCGACCCCTCCCAGGCCGGCACGCCGGAATTGGAGGCCGACCTGGAGGCCCGCCCCATCGGCGGTCTGGGCCTGTATCTGGTGCATCAGTTCGCCGATCACATCCACTACCACCGCGATGGCGCATACAACGTGGTGCGCATCACCCTGTTACAGCCGTACGCCCCCGTCCCCGAGGCATTGCCATGACCACGCTCGCCATTCAGATCGACCCGCCGCAAGACACCCGCCAACGCGTCACCCTCAGCGGGCGCCTGGACACCCACACCTTCCACGACCTGGACGAAGCGCTTTCGCCGCTGCTGGCCACCCCCATCACCACCCTGGTGCTGGACCTGGCCGACCTGGAGTACATCTCCAGCGCCGGCATCCGCAGCATCTTCAAGGCACGCAAGGCCCTGGCCACGCGGCACGGCAAGGTGCTGGTGGCGCACCCGCAGCCGCAGATCCGCAAGGTCTTCGACATGGTCAAGGCCGTGCCGTTGAGCGATGTGTTCGCCTCCACCGAAGAACTGGACGCGTACTTGTCCACCATGCAGCGCAAGGTGATCGAAGAACACGCCAACGGCGACGCGCCGATCGTGTCGCACTTCGCCAACGCCTGACGCCGTCGCCTGCGCGCACACGTGGGGACGTGTGTGCGTGCGGCGAACGTGTGCCGGCGCGTACGCTGAGCCGCCCCATACCCCTGCGTCGCGATGCCCGCACTGATCATTTTCGATTTCGACGGCACCCTGGCCGATTCGTTCGGGTTCTTCCTGAGCACCCAGCGCACCCTGGCCGCCCGCCACGGCTTCCGCGCCGCCGAAGCGCATGAAGTGGATGCCGCACGCCGGCTGACCACCCGCGAATTACTCAAACACTCAGGCCTACGCAGCTGGCGTGTGCCGCTGGTGGCCGCCGACTTCATCCGCCTGATGCGCGCCGCACCACCGCCCGCACTGTTCCCTGGCGTGGACGCGGCACTGCGCGCGCTCCACGCCAGCGGCACACGGCTGGCCCTGGTGTCGTCCAACTCGGTGGAAAACGTGCAACGCGCCCTCGGCGCGGAGCTAAGCGCCCTGTTCGCCGTCTTCGAAGGCGGCGCCCACCTGCTCGGCAAACACCGCGCCCTGCGCCGCGTGCTGCGCGCCACCGGCCACACCCCCGCACAAGCCATCTACGTCGGCGACCAAGTCGCCGACTGGGAAGCCGCACAGGTGCTCGGCCTCCCATTTGCTGCGGTTGCCTGGGGTTACGCCCATCCGGACGTCTTCATGCAACTGCCAAACACACACCTGATTGAAGAGGTTGAGGGATTGCTTGCGTTGCCTGGGCGTTAGCGTTTCAAATGTCGCCTGGCATGTCCTTTGGATCGTTGTTCGAGGAAAGCCAAACGTGCTGGACGCATCTGTCCAACATGCACTGGTTGAACAGGTTGGGGGATTGCTTGCGTTGCCCGAGCGTTAGCGCTGCAGCCGCAGCCTCGTCTGTTCGTTAGGCGCCTTCTCGGGGGAGAGCCGGACGTATTGACGCAACCGCCCAACACGCACCTGATTGAACATCTGGGCGGATTACTCGCGTTGCTCGGGCTAATGCAACGCCGCATCCTCATCCACCTTCGGGACACTTCCCCGAGCGGAGCAAACGTATGACGCACCTATCCACATGCACCTGACGACCACTGCGCTGACTGCTAGGGTTCGCCAAGCGTAGTGCAGCACCCGTACCCTCATCCGCCCTTCGGGCACCTTCTCCCGAGGGGAGAAGGGAGTGGTTTACGTGTTCGTGCGGATCGCCTCTAGCCCTGCCTCTGCCTCTGCCTCTGCCTCTGCCTCTGCCTCTGCCCATATTTTGAGCGTCGGCCTTTGCTCTGTCGTTGACCTTTGCTCTGCCGTTGGCTTTTGCTCTGTTGTTGGCCTTGCTCTGCCGTTTGCCTTGGCTCCCTCCAAGTCGCCTTAAAGCAAGCCGAGCACCGCAGTCACGCGTGGCCGAAGAGGCGCCCTTGTCTGAGCGTAGCGAGTTTGGGCGCCGTGCCGCGCGTGGCGAGGAGCGCAGGGCACCGGTGCGGCTTCACCGCACCGGATTGCGTCGGGCGACAGCGGTTTTGGTTCCTTTTGCCAAGACAAAAGGAACTCGCGCCGCAGGCGCGAAAGCCCTGCACTTGCCGTGCCGTGCACTTGCCGTGCCCTGCACTTGCCGTGCCCTGCACTTGCCGTGCCCTGCACTTGCCGTGCCGTGCACTTGCCGTGCCGTGCACTTGCCTTGCCTTGGACTTGCCGTGCTCCGCACTTCGAACTTCGCACTTCCCAATTGCAGCGCCCCGCACCGCACTCGGACCGCGCTGCAACACCGCCCAAAAAATCGATACAGCGAAACAGCCACATGCCGCTGCACCCTCACCCATCCAGCGAACAACGCCTCAAAACAGCAGAAAGAAACCCCCCCTAAACCCCACCCGACCGCGGCAACGGCGCAGGCACATTCAACATTCCCCCTGCCGCCACATACGCCGCCAACGCCTGCCCCTGACTCAACAGATGCGTGTGCATGGTCCGCTCGGCACCGTCTGCATCGCCGCGCCGCACGCACTCCATCAACTCCCGATGCTCGGCCAACGACTGCGCCATGCGCCCGGGCGTGAGCAACTGCCTGCCGCGGTGCATCTTGAGAATGCGGTGCAGATCGTGGGTGACGCGGATCAACCACGGATTGCCGGCGTAATGCTGCACGGTTTCGTGGATCAGGTAATTGTTGCGGTAGTACTCGGCCAGATCGCCAGCAGCAGAGGCCGCTTCCATCGCCGCATGCAGTTCCTCCAGCCGCCGCACACCGGCCGCATCGATGCGCTTGACCGCATCGTGCGCGCAGCGGCCTTCCAGCATCGCCATCACCGGGAACAGCTGGTTGAGGTCTTCCAGCGACAAGCGCGTGACCCGGCTGCCACGGCCGGCGTCCAGCTGCACCAGGCCTTCGGCCGCCAGCAGCTTGAGGCTCTCGCGCAGCGGGGTGCGGCTGATGCCCAGTTCCTCGGCCAGGGCGGGTTCGTCGATCCATTCGCCCGGTGGCAGCACGTAGTCGTAGATCTTCTGGCGCAGGCGCTCGGCCACTTCCTCGTAGAGCGGTACGCGCTTCTTGGTCGTGCGCGAATCGGGGGCGAGGGTCATGGCGGGAACATCGTCGTGGCAAGGAAGAGGGCGCCCATTCTACGGGCGCGCCCCCCTGCCCTGCCGACGGCATGACGGTTCACAGCCAACCCGGCACCACGAACAGCAGCCACGCCACCAGCGGGCCGAGCACCACCACCAGGCCGCTATAGACCAGGAAACGGCGGAACAGCGCGTCGCGCTCTTCCTTGGCGGCCGAGGCTACCACCAGCGCGCCATTGGTGGAAAACGGACTGACATCGACGATGGTGGACGACACCGCCAGTGCGCAGATCACCCCGGCCGCACCCAGATGCCCTTGCATCAGGAACGGCACTGCCAGCGGAATGGTGGCACCGAGCACCGCCGCCGACGAGGCAAACGCCGACACGATGCCGCCCACGTAGCAGACCAGCAACGCGCCCAGCAGCGGCATGCCGATGTGCGAGACGCCGGTGCCGATGTAGTCCACCGCACCAGCCTTTTCCAGCACCGCCACATAGGTCACCACGCCGCTGATCAACAACACCGTGGACCAGCTGATGCCGTCCACCGCACCCTTTTGCGCGCTGGGCGAAATCAGCGCCAACGCCACCGCAACGGTAATCGACACCAGGCCGACGTTGAGGTTGTAGACCAGCGCAGCCACGCCCAGCCCGAGCAGGCCGACCAGGGTGATCACGCGGTCGCGGGTGATGGCCACCGCTTCCAGCGCAAGCGGGTTGGTCGACAAGGTGCCGCCGCCGGCCGCCACCAACGCGCCGTGGCCTTCGATGGCGAACGGCCGCTTGGAGGCCTGGTCGTCGGCCACCGGCACGTATTGCGCATCGGCCAGCGACAGCTCGTTGCGGCGCATCAACTGCAGGCCACCAAAGGCGCAGAAGCAGATGATCGCCATCATCAGGTTGAAGCCCAGGCTGGTGAGGAATACGGCCATCTCGGTGACATCGAGTCCGGCCTTTTCCACCACCTTGTTGGTGATGCCGCCATACACGCTGATGGGCGAAAACCCGCCGCCCTGCGCGCCGTGGATCACCAGCAGGCCCATCATCAAGGGATTGATGCGGTACTGCTTGGCAAAGCGCAGTGCCACCGGGCCGATGATGGCCACCGCGGCCGGCCCCAACGCACCAAACGCGGTGAGCAGGCCGGTGATGAGGAACATCACCCACGGAATGGCCACGATGCGCCCACGCACTGCGCGGACCGCCCAGTGCACCAGCAGATCGATGGTGCCGTTCTTCTGCGCGATGGCGAACAGATAGGTGATGCCGACCAGGGTGAGGAACAGATCGCCCGGGAAGCCGGCCAGGACCTCCTTGCCGTCCAGCCCCACCCACACGCCACCAATGATGAAAGCCAGCGCGAACGCCACCGCACCCATGTTGATGGGCAATGCGGTGGCCACGATGAACATGATCACCAAGCCAAGAATCGTTGCAATTTGCGGGGTCATGCGCCCTCCCAGACACCTGATACGCGTACAGCACGGATGGCCGCCCGCCACCCCAGGGTTACTACCTGTGCACCACGGTCAACCGCACCTCACCCCACACGCTCGCAGGCGGCGCTCACCCACTCGGCGGCACCGTCCAGGCTGTGGAAATCTTCCACCGAGCGCGCTTCGCACACGGGCAGCAGCTCACGCGCCATGCGTGCCAGCGCGCTGCCCGGGCCAAGTTCGAGAAACACCCGCGCGCCACGTTCGGCGGCCTGCACCAGCACGTCATGCCAGCGCACGGTGCGCGCGATCTGCGCAGACAGGCTGCTCACCACCGCCTGTGGCGTGGTGACGGCACGCGCATCGATCCCGGCCAGCACGCGGTGCATTGGCGCACGCACGGCGCTGTCGTGCAGCACCGCGGCGAATGCATCGGCTGCCGGCTGCAGCCAGTGCGTATGCGCGGGCACGCTGACCGGCAAGTGGGTGACGCGCGCCCCGCGCGCGGAGGCGTCGTTGCCCAGTGCAGCCAGCGCACTGCGCGGCCCACCGAGTACGGCATGGTCGTCGCCGTTGATGATCGCCACGGCCGCGCCATGGCTCTGGCAGAGCGCGTCCACGGCGGGGATCGACAGGCCGACCACGGCCATCAGGCCGGCGTCTGCCGGGCTGGCGGCATCCATCACATGTGCGCGGGTGGCGGCGAGGTGCAGGCAGGTAGGGATATCGATGCTGCCGGCCACCGCGTGCGCGGCAAGCTCGCCCACGCTGTAGCCGAGCACCAGCGTCGGGGTGGGCAACTGCGCACGCAATGCCTGCCAATGCGCCAACGTGCCGGCGCAGACCAGCGGTTGCGCAATGGCGTTGTCGAAGCGATGTGGATCGGCAGCGAGTGCGATGGGATCGGCGCCAAGCACACTGGCAGCCGTGGCGATCACCTCGGAGGCCGCAGGCAGCTGCGCGATGCGCGCGAACATGCCGGCGTGTTGACCGCCCTGCCCCGGGCACAGGATGGCGAAGCTCATGCGCAGCCTCGCGATGCGTGCGCCTGACGCGTGCCGCGCGTGTCGTTGTGGCGGCGTGCGCGCTGGCCATTGCCGCGCAGGTGGTGCTGTTTGCCCTGCAGACCTGCCGCGCATGCAGCCGGCAGGCCTGAAAGCTGTGCTGCCCGCAGTGGTGCGCGCATGCTTACAGCGCCTCCTGCGCATGCAGAAACCACGCACAAGCCAACAGGTCGGCGCTGCCGCCCGGGCTGAGCCGGCGGGCGACGAACCCGTCAGCAATGTGCGCCAGCTGCGCACGCCAGCCCGCCTGTGCAATGCCGCCGGCTGCCAGGAACGCGCGCGCCTGCTGTTGCGCATGTGCCAAGCCGGCCTGGCCACCACGATGCAGCAGATTGAGATCGTCCACCTCGGCGATGAGCTGCATCAACGTCTGCGCCAAGGCCGCCTCACGCGATGCGCCGCCAGCCAGCGCGGCACGCAGCGCCGGCAAGGCCACATTGCGTAGCAGCGGGTAACCGGCTGCGGCCTGCTCGCGCACGCCGGCCACGCGGTACTGCGCACGCATGCGTTGGCCGTGACTTTGGGAATCCAGCTGTGCAGCCTGCAGCGCGACGCTCCACGCCTGCACCGCGCAACACACCTGCTCGCCGCTGGGGTTGCACCTGTGCACCGCACGCAGGCGCGCTGCCTGTGCAGTGAGCAGGCCGAGGCTGAAGATGGCGCCACGGTGGGTGTTGATGCCGCCGGTGGCACGCGCCATCGCGGCTTCGGCAGCAATGCCGAGCTGGCGCAGGTGTTCGAATGGCGCCTGCGTACTTCCGGCCTGCGCGATGGCGACAAAATAGCCACGCAACGCAAACAGGCTGCGCAGGAAGGTGGACGCATCCATATCGCTATGACTGCCTGCATCGAACGGCGTGACCAGACCCGGCTTGGGCGCGCAGGCCAGCTCGGCGTGCAGCGCGCCCACTGCAAGGCGGCCGAGGCGGTGGGCCAGGGGCGATGCAGCGCCTGTAATTGTCACGCTCGTTCGGGTGTTCGCAGTGTCAGTGATAGCGCTTGCGTGTGGAACGTCGCGCGGTCTTTCGCCTGTAGACACTGGAACTTGCCGAGGCGCCGCATCGGCATGGAGTGCCTGCGTAACGCGATTCGGCAGCGTGCTGCTGCTTGAAGTGTCAGGCTCTGATGCTAGGCCGGTAGTGACCGAGGAGAGACGAGTGTCCTCCATATCGATAGCGCACGCTGTTTCGGGCGCGTTACCGGGAATGCCCGTCGCGCTCAGGCGCGCTCCTACGGGAGCTGCGGTGATGCCCCGCGATGCAGGGTGATGTGCTGCACGCATATTCATGCCGCGCATCGCTCTGGAAACAGCGCGGTGCGCGGCAGCAACCGGCATCCGTCGTTGCGCTTCACCAGCACCTGCTGCGCACCGCCGGCATATTCGCGCCAGTTCACCGCGGCGCCGTCGGGCAGCAGCAGTTCGCCATCGGCACGTCGTGCCGTGACGTGTTCCCACTGCTGCAGCAGCGTGACCACCGCGTGCGCCTGCGTAGGTGTGTCCAGTGTCCACAGCAGATCCACGTCCGAGGCGGCATGCACATACGGCAGCCCGGTCACTGCCTGAAACGCAAAGCTGCCGAAGACGCGCGGCTGCATGCCGATGGCTGTGGCCTGCGCCTGCAGCGCTTGCAGCGCGGCCTGCCACTGCGGTGGCGCATGCGAGATGACCTCGGGCAAGGCCAGCGCAGGCACGCTGCGGGCGATGTCGCTCACTTGCGCGCACAACGCAATGCGTTGTTTGCCCTCAGCAGGTGGCAAGGGCACGCCCAGCCGCACTTGGCCGGGCTGTTCAGCGCCATCGCGGCGTGCAACCACTGCCGGAAACCCCGCCGCAAACCAGGCCTGCAGCCGCGGCTGTACGCCAGGCGTGAGCGCCTGCCACGGCCCATCTGCCCGTAACCACACCAGGGCGTGGCGGCCGGCCATGCTCAGGCCTCGCCCGCTGCCACGGCGGCGCTGACATCGCGGGCCAGCGTGCGGCCACCGCGCTCGGCACCGAGCGTCCGCCGCTGATCACCGGTGCCGGGCGTTGCCAGGGCGTCGAGCAAGGCTTGCGCCGGGTCGCCGTCCCACAGAGATTCCACTGCGCCCATACGCACGTAGTTTTCGACGCCGGGCGCAAACACCGGCGAGCTCTTGCTCAAGGCCTGCAACGTGTCCACGGTCTGCTTGGTCACGCGCGCCATCGCACGCAGATCCATCACGCGGATCTGCGCATCCGGCAAGGCATGGATGTGGTCGGCCATCAAGCCGAACGACAGAAACCCGCCGCTCACCGATTCGCCATACACCAGCGTCACCAAGCGTGCGCCGCGTGCGCGTGCCAAATCGAGCGACTTGGCCAGGTGCGCGAAATAGCCATTGATGCCGAGCAATTCGTCACGCCGTGCCAGCCGTTGCCCGGCGGTGTCGGCCAGCATCACAATCGGCCGCTGCGGATGCGTGCGCGTGCTGGCCAACACCGTGGCGGCCAGGGCGAGCGCATGGTCCACACCGACCTCCAGCTTGTTGGCGGTGCCGATTACGGTGACCTCGCCGGCTGCGGTGGTGGCGCTGCCGGTCAGCACATCGTCGTTGCAGGCGATGGCGTGGCCCAGCGGAAACAGCTGGTCGAATAACGCGCTCAGGGTCATGGCGTGCTCCGGTCGGCAGTGGCCGCGAGAAAGGCGTCGGTGTCCAGCAGCGGCAAGCGCTCCGGGTCGGCAATGCCCTGGCGGCGCCAGATCTCCACCCCGTCGCGGCAATCGCCATACGCGGTGATGCGCGCAGCCAGCGCGTGGTGTTCGCGCTCCAGTGCCTGCAACGCGGCATCGCCCTGCGGTTCGGCCAGTGTGTCCAGCGTTGTGGCCGCGGCGTCTGCAAACGCGGCAATGCGGTCGGGCACCAGCGTCTGTGCATCGCCAATCAAATAGCGGTGCTTGCCGCCGGTGACGCGCCATACCAACGCACGATCGCGTGCGTCGAATTCTTCCACGCCACGCACGGTTTCGATCACATCCGGGCCGGACAACGACAGCCGCCCTTCTTCGGACATGATCACGGCGCTGCAGCAGCGCGCCACGATGCCCATGCCGCCGAAGGCGCCATTGCCGCTGCCGATCAGCGCCAGCACCGGCACGCCGGCCGCGCGGGCACCCAGGGTGGCGCGCATGATTTCGGAGATGGCGATCAGGCCGGCATTGGCTTCGTGCAGGCGCACTCCGCCGGTGTCGAGCAACAGCACCACCGCATCGGGCATGGTGGCCGCCGCGCGTTCCAGCAAGCCGGTGAGTTTGGCGCCGTGCACTTCGCCAACGCCACCGCCCATGAAGGCACCTTGCTGGGCGGCGATGAGCACGTGGCGTCCGCGCAGGCGTCCTTCGCCGACCACGATGCCGTCGTCGAATGCGCCGGGGGTATCGAGTTGCGCCAGGTGCGGGCTGATCAGGCGGCGACGTGGGCCGACGAATTCAGTGAAGCTGCCGGCGTCCAGCAGTCCGTCGATGCGCTCGCGCGCGTCGGCTTCGTAGTAGCTGCGCTCGGCCATGGGAATGGTGGTGCTCATGCGCGGCTCCGGATGGCGTGTGTAGCAGCGCAGGTGGGCGCGATTGAGGCGTTGTTACTGGTAATGCCCATCGCGCGCGAGCGTGCTCCTACGGTGCTGATGCGTTGGCTGGGGACTGCTTGCGTAGGAACGCACTTGTGCGCGATCGAGGCATGACCGGTAACGCCCATCGCGCGCAAGCGCGCTCCTACGAGGTCAGGGGTGTGTGCTGGATCGCGGCGGCTCATACGTCGGCTCCTTGCAGCACGTCGATGGCCTGCTCCAGACGTAGGCTCACCACCGCCGGCGTAGCGCCAACATCGTTGATGCTGATGCGCACGTCTTGCAGCGGGTGACGCGCGGCGAAATCGTCCAGCACCGCTTGCCAAATCTCACCGAAGCCGCGTGCAGCGGTGACGATTTCGATTTCCATCGCGCCGCCCAGCGACACGCGCTCGACCAGCACTTCCAGATTGCCGGAGGCGACCACGCCGACCAGGGCGTGATCGAGCCCGGTGCGTGCGCCATTGCGGCCATCGAAGCGATAACGCAGGGTTTCCATGCAATACCCCTACCAGTTGCGAAAACGTTTCGGCGGGTCGTACAACCCACCGGACCAGCGCACCAGGTCCTTGACCGTGCGCGCGGCAAGCAGATCGCGCGTGGCATCGCGCGGGCGGATGCCCAGATCGTCGGGACGCTTGATGACGCCGCGGTCGCGTAGGTTTTCCACCATGCGCTTGTCGCGGCCCAGGCCGACCGCGGTGTAACCGGACACGCCGCGAATGGCCTGCTCGCGTTCTTCCGGCGTGCGGCACAGCAGCAGGTTGGCGATGCCTTCTTCGGTGAGCACATGGCTGACGTCGTCGCCGTAGATCATCACCGGCGGCAGCGGCAGGTTGGCGCGCTCGGCCAGCTCCCACGCATCGAGCTTCTCAACGAAGGCCGGCGCCATGTGTTCGCGAAAGGTTTCCACCATCTGCACCACCAGCTTGCGCCCGCGCGGCATCTCGCCCGGCCGTGCGGCTTCACGGCCGGCCTTGAGCCACGCAGCGCTTGCATGGCGGCGACCCCGCGCATCCGAGCCCATATTCGGCGCTCCCCCGAAGCCGGCGATGCGATCGCGCGTGGCGGTGGAACTGTTGCCTTGCAAATCGATCTGCAAGGTGGAACCGATAAACATGTCGCACGCATATAAACCCGCGGTCTGCGAGAGCGCGCGGTTGGACCGCATGCTGCCGTCGGCACCGGTGAAGAACACATCCGGGCGCGCGGCGATGTACTTCTCCATGCCCAGTTCCGAGCCGAACGAATGCACCGATTGCACGAAGCCCGATTCAATTGCCGGAATCAGCGCCGGATGCGGATTCAGCGCCCAATGCCGGCAGATTTTGCCCTTCAGCCCTAGCGACTCGGCGTAGGTGGGCAGTAGCAGCTCGATTGCAGCGGTATCGAAACCGATGCCGTGATTGAGCCGGTCCACACCGTATTCGGCGTAGATACCCTTGATGGCCATCATCGCCATCAGCACCTGGATCTCGGAAATCTGCGCCGGGTCGCGGGTGAACAGCGGTTCGATGTAATTGGGCTTGGGCGCGTGGGTGACGAAGTCCACCCAGTCGGCCGGGATGTCCACGCGCGGCAGCGTGTCCAGAATTTCGTTGACCTGCGCGATGACGATGCCGCCCTTGAATGCGGTGGCCTCCACGATCACCGGCGTGTCTTCGGTGTTGGGTCCGGTGTAGAGATTGCCGTGGCGGTCGGCGGCCTGCGCGGTGACCAGCGCGATGCGCGGGGTGAGGTCGATGAAATAGCGCCCGAACAGTTCCAGGTAGGTGTGGATGGCGCCGATCTCGATGCGCCCTTCGCTCACCAGCCCGGCCAGGCGCGCGGCCTGCGGGCCGGAGAACGAGAAATCCAGACGCTTGGCGATGCCGCGTTCGAACACGTCCAGGTGCGCGGGCAGCGACAGCACCGACTGCACCATGTGCAGGTCGTGCACGCGCGTGGGGTCTACCTCGGTGAGGCAGCGCGCCAGGAAATCGGCCTGCTTCTGGTTGTTGCCTTCCAGGCAGACGCGGTCGCCCGGCTCGATCACCGCTTCCAGCAGCGCCACCACATCGTCGGCGGCCACCACCCGCCCGCGGGGCGCGAGCGCGGCGGCGCGCTGCAGGCGCTGGCGGCGGCTCTCGGCCTGGGTGTCCCACTGTCGACTCATCGCGTACGCCTCACCGGGCCGAGCCCGTAATGTCGAAGTAATTACATCGTAATTATGCAACCTTTCCCTGTCTAGCGGCGCTGCAGCATCAAGCTGCGCCAAGCAGTTTCCGTGCCGTGCAAGTCAGCTGGGCGACAGTTGCACGCTTGCCGCAGCCTGCCTTTCGATATATCGTTTCGAAAACTTCGATATATCGAATGCAAACTCCCTCAGACCTCATCGCCGCGTCAGATTTCGACAGTCCCACAGGGCGCGCCCGGCGATCCGGCACCGCGCGCCCGCTTGGCCATGGCGACCTGCGTCTGCTGCTGCTGGCGCTGATCGAGCAGCAGCCGCGCCATGGGTACGAGCTGATGCGCCAGATCGCCCAGCTGTTCAAGGGGCTGTATACGCCCAGCGCCGGCACGATTTACCCGGCGCTGGCGCAGTTGGAAACCGACGGTTGGGTGCTCACCGACCAGGACCACGGGCGCAAGCGTTACCAGATCACCGAAGCCGGCCGCGGCCACGCCAGTGCGCACCGCGATGCGCTGGACGCCGCCCTGGCACGCACGCACCGCCGCGCGCGCGACCTGATCAAGGCACAGACGCCGGCGCCGATCCGCGACGCCATCCACCGCATCAAACACGGCCTGTTCGCCCGGCATGGGCAATGGACCGAGGCCGAAACCGCGCGCATTGCCGCGCTGCTCAACGCCGCCGCCGACGGCATGGAGCCAGGCGACACCTGAGCCTGCGCACCGCGCTTGTACCGTGACATTGGCCCGCCGCCGCCAGCCTGACCGCGCCGATGCGCCCCTCCCCCGCCACGTGCTGCGTGGCCTTCCCCAGGAATTGCACTCCATGGCTGTCCACACCAATACCCAAGTTCGCCGCGACCCCCGCCTGCGCTCCGTACAGGTACTGCGCTGCGAAACGATCACCCCGCAGATGCGCCGCATCGTGTTTGGCGGCAGCGAGTTGGCCGGCTTCCAGAGCGATGCCCCGGACGACCACGTCAAACTGTTCTTTCCCAATGCCGACGGCGCCTTCGTGCTGCCGACAATGACGGCCGAAGGCCCGCGCTACGACGCGGGCGCCGTGCCCTCGCCCGGCCGCGACTACACGCCGCGCTATTTCGACCCGCAGAGTAGCGAATTGAGCATCGATTTCGTGCTGCATGGCGATGGCGTGGCCTCCAGCTGGGCGGCACAGGCGCAGCCCGGCGATGACTTGAAAATCGGCGGCCCACGCGGCTCATTCCTGGTGGCCGACGACTACGACCACTACGTGCTGCTCGGCGACGAAACCGCGTTGCCCGCAATCGGCCGCTGGCTGGAAGCCATGCCAGCCGACATGCACGCGGAGGTCTACATCGAAATTGCCGACGCGGCCGAGCGCCAGGAACTGCTCAGCGCTGCCGACGTGGACATCTACTGGCTGGAGCGCAACGGCTTCGACGCTGCCACCAGCACGCTGCTGGAAGACAGCCTGCGCGACTACGAGCCGCACGACGGCGATACGTTCTACTGGATCGGCGCCGAATCGATGCGCGCGCGGGCAATGCGCAAGTTCCTGGAAGAGCACCTGCAGGTGGACAAGGAGTCGGTGCGTGCAAAGGGCTATTGGAAGGCGAATCCGGCTGGGGAATGAGGCGTTGGTGCGTGGTTTACGGCGTGGGTGGTGTTTGGAGTTGGGCTGAGGGTGGAGCCCTCGCGGCCTAGGCCGCTCCTACACGAGCTGATTGGTCGTGCGCGGTGTTTGGGCTGACGGTGAAGCCCTCGCGGCCAAGGCCGCTCCTACACGAGCTGAGCGATTGTGGTTCACCGCATCACTGCATGGCGCCGGCCACGCGCACAAACAAAAAGCCCGCCAATTGGCGGGCTTTTGTATTCCACACATCGGTGCGATTGCGCGCACCGGTGCGTCGGCAGCGCGGCGAATTACTTCGCGGCGGCGTCGCCGGCCTTGGCCTGCAGGGCCTCGGTGGTGATGCGGATCTTGACTTCGTCGCTGACGTTCGGCGCGTACTGGCCAACACCGAAATCGCTGCGCTTGATCGTGGTGGTGGCGTCGAAACCAGCGGCCGGCACCTTCTTCATCGGGTGCTCGCCGGCACCGTTGAGGGTGACGTCCAGCACGACCGGCTTGGTCTGGTCCTTGATGGTCAGATCACCGGTGACGGTCAGCTTGTTGGTGCCGGCCGACTCGACCTTGGTGCTCTTGAAGGTGGCGCTCGGGAACTTGGCCGCGTCGAAGAAATCACCGCTCTTCAGGTGTTCGTCGAACTTGGCGGTGAAGCTGTTCAAGCCGGACAGCGGCAGGGTCACCTGCACGGTCGACTTGGTCACGTCGGCGGCGTCGTACACCAGGGTGCCGTCGACATTGCCGAAGTGCGCGGTGGGGTTGGAGAAGCCGAAGTGGCTCCACTGCGCCAGCACGTCGGTGTGGGTCGGGTCCAGCGTGTAGGTGCCGGAGGCCACCTGCACGGCCGGCGCGGTCGACGCATCGGCAGCCGGTGCGGGCGCAGCGGCGGCGGCATCGGCCGGGGCGGTGGCGGCCGGGGTTTCGGCAGCCGGCGCGGCGGCGTTGTCAGCCGGCTTCGAGCAGGCGGCGATGGCCAGGGTCAGGGCGAGCGGCAGCAACAACTTATGGGTGGTCTTCATTGAAACTCCTTGAGATGGGTGAGCGCGCCGAAGCGACGCGATGGGACAGGGGCAGACGGACGAGGACTGCGGGAAACAGCGACCGCGCGCTTAAGCGATGCGTGCGGCTTCGTCGAAACTCAGGCGCGGCAGGCGCGGGAACAGCCCGGCCGGGTCACCGTACCCGAGATTGACCAGAAAGTTGGATTTAATCGGCGTGCCGGCAAAGAACGCGGCGTCCACCTTGGCATTGTCGAAGCCGGACATCGGGCCGGCATCCAGGCCCAGCGCACGCGCGGCCAGGATCAGGTACGCGCCCTGCAGCGAGCTGTTGCGGAATGCCGACTCGGTGCGCGCCGTACGCGGGCCGTCGAACCAGCTCTTGGCATCGGCATGCGGGAACAGGTACGGCAGCTTCTCGTGAAAGTCTTCGTCAAACCCAATGATCGCCGTCACCGGTGCGGCCAGGGTCTTGGCGGCGTTTCCCTCGGACAATGCGGGCTTGAGCTTTTCCTTGCCCTCGGCGGTGGTCACGAACACGAACCGCGCCGGCGAGCCGTTGGCCGCGGTGGGGCCCCACTTGACCAGGTCATAGAGCTCGCGCAACAGGTCTTCGCTGACCGGCGTATCGAGGAAGGCGTTTTGCGTGCGGGCGGTGCGAAACAGCTGATCCAGCGCGGCAGCGTTGAGCAGGTCGGACATGGAGACTCCGGGAGACAGTGGGATGGCGACAGTAGGGTGCAGCAACGGCGCCAGTGTGAAGACCCGCAGTGTAGAGTGGTGCGATTGCTGGAACACACGCTCAATCTGAAACAAATCTATGTCGGATCTGAAACGATGGCAGTGACCTGGGCGGTAAGCGACGGGCGCGCCGGCAATGCCCGCCAGGCCGAAGCGCTGGCCCGCGCCCTGCACCCCGACACCGTGCATGCACTGCATCTGCAGGCCAGAGCGCCCTGGCGCTGGGCCGCGCCGCGACGCCTGCCCGGCGCCAGCGCGGCCTTCGGGCCGGCATTTGCCGCGCAGCTGCAACAGCCGCCCGGCCTGGTGATTGGCTGCGGACGCCAGGCGGCGTTGGCCACGCGTCTGCTGCGCGCCCGCGGCAGCGTGGCGGTGCAGATCCTGGACCCGCGACTCGACCGGCGCCAGTGGGACCTGGTGGTGGTGCCCGAGCACGATGCACTGCGTGGCGAGAACGTGCTCACCCTGCTTGGCAGCCTGCATCCGGTGGACGACGCCTGGCTGGCCGCCGGGCGCGTGGCATTCCCCGCAGTGGGCAGGTTGCCGGGGCCACGTGTGGCGCTGCTGATCGGCGGGCCCACCGCGCAGGTGCCGTGGACACCGCAGGCGCTGGCAGCGCAGTGCAATGCCGTGCAGGCGCAGGTGCGCGCCGCAGGCGGCAGCCTGCTGATCACCGCCTCGCGCCGCACGCCGCAGGAGGCCGTTGCGCTGTTGTGCACCCTGCAGCAGGGCAACCCCGGCCTGCTGTGGTGCGACGCGCGCGATGGCGCCAACCCGTATGCCGGCCTGCTGGGCTGGGCGGACGCGATCGTGGCCAGCGCCGATTCGGTCAACCTGCTCTCCGAAGCCTGCGCCACACCCGTGCCGGTGGTGGCTGCTTGTGCAGAGGTTGCGCGCGGCCGTGTCGGCGCCTATGTGCAGGCACTGCAGCAGCGCCAGCGCCTGTGCGCAGTTAATGAAGTTTTGGCTACCACGGCCGCTATGCCGGTACGCGAAACCGAACGGATTGCGGCGCAGGTGCGTATGCGCCTGGGCTTATGACCGGGCCGACAGCAACGCCATGACCGTACAAGGAAGATGCCCCCAGATGCAGCGCTCTCACGGACACCGCATGCGCTACGCAATGGCGATCATGCTGTTCCTTGCCACCCTACCTGCGATCGGTGCGCCGACCTGCATCCCGCACTACCCGACACCGGCCACGCTGGCGGCCATGTTCGACCTGGCCCGGTCCACGCAGCAGACGCTGGACAGGCTGGACGGTGCACGCGTCGTCCTGTTGGCACGCGGTGGCCAGGACTTGAGCCGGTATGGGCTGAAACATAGTCATCTCGCCTTCGCACTGCGCGAAGACGATGGCAACTGGCGCGTCACGCACCTGCTCAATCACTGCAAATCCGACACCTCCGAGCTCTATCGCGAAGGTCTGAGCAATTTCATTGGCGAAAGCGCGCTGCATGCGGATCTGCGCGTCGGCGTGCCCTCGCCTGAGGTGCAACAAACGCTGCAGCACTTGTTGCAGGATCCCGGTACCCTGGCGCACGCCCTGCACACGCCGCGCTACAGCATGATCGCCTACCCGTTTTCTACCGATTACCAGAACTCCAATCAGTGGGTGCTGGAGGTACTGGCCGCCGCGCTTGCGCAATCCGACGCACAGGCCACAGCGGTGGCGGCGCCAGTTGTAGATCGCCGTAGCGCGCAGGCCTGGCTCAAGCATGCCGATTACTAACCCACCCGCCTGCATCTCGATTTGAGTAAACGCATTGGGGCCCGCTTCTTTGTGGCCAATGCGGCAGTGAGCGACCATCCGGCCAACGAACGCATCTCCGGCAATTACTCGGTGATCACGGTCGAGTCGGTGTTCGACTTCCTGCAACAGCGCAAGGCGCTGCTGCAGGAGTTCTCCATTCCACGCAGCGCTGCCGCGCACGGAGCATCTCCATGACCTCATCCTTCCGATCCGTCAGCCTCGTGGCGCTGCTGGCGCTCAGCGCCGGCCAGCCGATGCAGGCGCAGGCCGGCCTGACCACCATCACCCGTGGCGACGCGTCTGCGATGTCGGCCATTCTGGTGATCTCCGCGCCGTACTTCGTGTCGTTGGCACTGACACACAGCGCAGTAGCGGGCTCGGAGGCGCTCACCCATGCGTCGAACAAGGCATCCGCCGGGCCGTTACCGCCAATGCGCGTGACATCGGTAGGCCCCACGCCCGACGGCGGCAGCGAGGTCCAGCTCCAGGATCCTGCGCAAGCTGCCAACACCGCATTGCTACGTTGGCCTGTCCGCAATGACGCACCGGCTGCAGGGTTCCGCGTTGGCGAGACGGTGACCTTCCAGCCAAGCCCCGCCGGTGCGGGCTGGACCGTGCAATCGGCGCAGGGCGAGGCGCTGGCATTCGTGCCGACTGCGGAATCGGCTGCACAGAACAGCAGCCAGGCCTGGTAACACGGCCCTGGCGAATAGCGCGCTGTGAGCCTGCAACAGCACATCGCACGCATTGCCTACTGCAGCTGATCGCTGTGTGTTGGCTGTTTCGCGCCCTTCTTTCGCGCGAGCGTGCCTCAGTCCGTGATGACCGCTGTTAGCACAGTGAAGTCTGACCAGAAGCCGCAGTAGCCCATACGCGGCGACGCACGGATAATTAGCGCCGCCCACGACTGCTGTTGTCCCGCCATGCCTGCCGCGCCTGCTCCCACCTTTGCACCGCTCACCGTTCGCGCCCTGTTGGGGGCGGTCTCGGCCATGGGCGCAGTGGTGCTGCTGTCCAACATCCTGGTGCAGTACCCGATCAACGATTGGCTGACCTGGGGCGCATTTTCGTATCCGTTGGCGTTTCTGGTGAGCAACCTGATCAATCGGCGCTTCGGCCCACGCGCGGCGCGCACGGTGGCCTGGTGCGGCTTTGCGCTCGCGGTGGTGTTGTCGATCTGGCTGGCGACGCCACGGATCGCAATCGCGTCGTGCAGCGCGTTTATCGCTGCGCAGTTGCTGGATATCAGCGTGTTCGATCGTCTGCGTAATGGCAACTGGTGGCGCGCGCCGATCGTGGCGACCACCTGCAGCGCCACGCTGGATACGGCGATCTTCTGGAGCATCGCCTTTGCCGGCGCCGGCCTGCCGTGGATCAGCTGGGCGGCCGGCGATCTGGCGGTGAAGCTGGGCATGGGCGTGTTTCTGCTCGGACCGTTCCGCGCACTGCTGTGGCGGAGTGCGCCGCGCGCGAGCGGGTGACTGCAGCACACACCTGGATCGACATGATACGGGTACGTCCTGCATCCAACGGCAGTGCATCGATCGCACACGCTCCTGATACGAGCCACAGCGTGGCTGCTCGCTTATGACATCACATCTTCGCAGTCGAAATGGAAGCGTGCGCAGATCTGCGGCACAGTCGTCCTGTGAGTCAACTGGGATCAAAAACGCTTGGTTTACAGGTCGACTACGGTTGATGCGCCCACCCTGTTGCACGCACCATCGAGAACACCGGCATATCGCGTTTGGTCAGCAACGTCCTAGTACAGGAAAATCCAGGTGACTCCACCGTGATAAGGCGTATTCATTATCACGTGGCGGAACGAGAGATTGCTTACACCAAATTGATTGGGCGGTCCGCATCTTCAATCACAGAGCTGACCGATGATGGATGAAACCACCAGACGGCACCCGCAAACGTTGTGCTACGCCCCTCAATTCTCTACTACGTACGCTCTGTTCATTACGTTCGGTCATAGGCCCGTCTAGCATCGACTCAACCGGCATCGCTGATTTCCGTCCTGCACTCTAGGAGACCCATCATGCGAACAAAAACCTCACTGCCGTTGGCCACCGTCCAGCGGCTACTGACCCCTGGCACCTCCACCGGGTTATCCACCCCCGCGTCGGCGTCAGCCACTCCCTGTGCAGAAACGACGGCAGGCTTACTGGGAGCGTTGCCAACTCGAAAGAACAAGCAAAAACAGCAAAGCCAGCGTCCACCCAATACGCAGGACGGTACACCAAAGAATGGCAGAGACCATGGCGGACAGTGGGCAACACGAGCTGCCAAGTACGCTCTTGGCATTGCTGGCGCAGGCTATGTGGCAGACAACTTCTTTCTTTCAACGACCTCGCTCCGCGACGGCAAGGCCGGATTTAGCAGCAATGATCGGCTTGAGAAAGCATGCGTGAAAGCGGAGAGCTATCACGCGCGGTATCACAGCGCTACCGAAGGAGAACGCGCATCGCACAGCCGTCCCTTCGTACCGATCAGAACGTGCGGGTCCAACCAGTTCGCCACCATGAGCGACTACCGTGCGGCGACCAAGGTTCATATCGGCCACCTCTTCGACAGCCAGCACGCACGGCAATCGCTGCTCACCAACCTTGCCTGCCTCAAGGGCGAGCGCATCAGGGACGAGTGCATTGCCCAGTACGCCCCTACGCATGTCCCGGCCAATCCGGACCTGAGTAGAAGCCCGCTCTACGAAACCAAGAACAAGTACTCTCTGACCGGCGTACCCAATGCTCAGACCGGTGCAAGCGGATATACCTCACGATCAATCACCCAGCCCTTCATCAATCGCGGCATGCAGCATTTCAAGCAGGATTCCCAGAGCGACAGAGCGTTGTCGCTCAAACAGTGCATGGAATTGCTTGAACGTACACTGGAGGGCGACGACAAACTTGGCAAGCAGGCACAACACGCTGCCGGCCAAGCGATCCTGAATTTCCGTCAGGTGTATGCCGCCGACGAGCATTGGGGCCACCCCGAAAAAGTCATCATGAAAACGCTGATCGCCAACGGGCTGCTATCGCAGGAGCAAACGGACAGGATCGATGCGACCCTGATGTTCGAAGATCCGTCCATCAGCGTATTGAAAAAAAACACCAGTGTCGCCGGGCCGTTATTGCAACATTTGGAAACGAAGTTCCAGTCCAGGCGCCTGCAGGATCGACCCGAAGCTCTTGCAGACTTCATGGAGATGGCGAAACAGAAGAATATGGAAGGCCTGCCGATCGTGCACTTCAAGCTCAACGCGCAAGGCAATGGCTTCGAAGACTGTTCCGGGTTAGGCGATTCATTCACCAGAGCAAATGCCGTTGCATGCATCAACCACGCACGCTTGATGAGCGGTGAGCCCCGTCTTTCCAAACAGGATGTAGGGGTAGTGGTGGCATGCCTCAATGCTGTATACGACGATGCGAGCAGCGTCAGGCATACGTTGCATGAAATCGCGCGCGGATGCTTCGTCGGAGCCGGCTACACCACCGAGGATGCCGATGTATTTTACGAGAATGTCTGTAAGGATGCTGCACAGGCGTTCTATGCAGGAAGGTCCATGACCAGAAACGCCTAGACCCGAGCGAGTGCTGATGCGTAGCGCACAAGGACTGCCGGGCGTGCCGCACTGCGGAGAACGGCTGGCTCCGCCGACGTCTTTAGGCACCTTTTCCTGGCTGAAATCGCAACTGCTGCGCATCTGCAATCGCTGCAACAATTTGGCAAGCATCCCGAATCGGAGGCGTGGAGACCACCAAGCGTGGCCGACGGTCCAATGTGCAACTCAGGCCCGCCTCCACCAACGTGGCGTGGGCGTGATGCAGCGGCGCTGCACTCTCGGCCGGTAGCCACTGCACCTGCACCAGCGCGTCGATCAATGCGGGCGTGGCGCAGGCCAACAGCAACGCCGGATGCTGGGCGGCCTGGCCGAGCACGCCGGCCTGCAACAGGAATTCCAGGTCGACCAGACCGCCGGCCCCCTGCTTGAGATCCAGTCGCCCGGCATCGCTGCGATCGAGTTCGCTGCGCATGCGTGCACGCATCTTGCGCACGTCCTCGTGCAGCAGAGCGGGGTCGCGCACGCGTGTCAGCGTCTCGCGACGCACCTGCACGAACGCTTCGCAAAGCGCGGCATCGCCGGCCACCGCACGTGCGCGCACCAGTGCCTGATGCTCCCAGGTCCAGGCACGATCGCGTTGATAGTCGCGATAGCTGGCGAGCGAGGACACCAACGCACCCTTGCCGCCGTCCGGGCGCAGCCGCACATCGATGTCGTAGAGACGGCCGGCGCCGGTTTCGGCGCCCAGCAATGTCATCACCTTCTGCGCAAGGCGCGCAAACCAGCGCCCGGATTCCAGCGGGCGCGCGCCATCGGAGGCTTCCACCGCGCGCGGGTGATCGTAGAGAAACACCAGATCCAGGTCCGAGCCGAAGCCCAGTTCCATCCCGCCCAGGCTGCCGTACCCGATGATGGCGAACGCACCACCCGGCACCTGCCCATGCGCGGCCTGCAATTGCGTCTGCGCCAGCTGCAGCACCGTCTGCACCACCGCTTCGGCCAACCAGGCGAGTTGGCGGGTGCTATCCACCGCCTGCTGGCGCCCATCCAGCGTGGCCAGCGCGATGCGGAAACTCAGCGCAAGCCGGCGCTCGTTGAGTTCGCGCAGCGCCGCTTCCGGGTCGTCGATCTGCAGCGTGTCCACGCACGCGGCATGCAGTGCCGCGCGGTCCGGCAATGGCCCTGCAATGCGGGTATCGAGTAGTTCGTCCAGCAGCAGCGGATACGCGGCCAGGCGCTCGGCCAGCAAGGCACTGCGCGAGAGCACATCGACCAGGCGAGCCAGCGCGCTGGGCTGCTCGTCGAGCAGCGCCAGGTAGCTGGTGCGGCGCAGCGTGGCCTGCAGCAGGCCGAGCACGCGCCGCAACGCGGCGTCTGGCTGGGTCGCGCGGATCGCCGCATGCAGCAGCGCCGGCATCACCCGGTCCAGCCGCGTGCGCGCGCCATCGGACAGTGCGCGCACGCCGGAGGACTGTGCGAAATCGGCCAGCATGTGATGCGCGTTGCCGGGATCGTGCAGGCCGATGCCCAGCAACGGCGCCGCGTCACCCTCGGGCAGCGCGCGCCAGTAATCGGCCAGCGTATCGGGCGCGGTGGCGTGCACGCGCGGTGCCAGCAACTCGGCAAATTCCGCCGCCACCCGCGTGCGGTGCGGTGCCAACGCCTCCAGCAACGCCTGCCAGTGCGCATAGCCCAGACCGAGCGCGATGCGTTCGCGCTCCGGCTCGCCCTGCGGCAAGGCATGCGTCTGTGCGTCGCGCAGCATCTGCAGGCGGTTCTCCACCCGGCGCAGGAAGCGGTAGGCCTCGGCCAATGCCTGACCGGTGGGCGGATCGATCTGCCCGAGGTCCACCAGCGCCTGCAAGGCTGGCAACAAACGGCGCTCGCGCAAGCTGGCTTCGCGCCCACCGCGAATAAGCTGCAGCGATTGCGCCAGGAATTCGATCTCGCGGATGCCGCCCGGCCCGCGCTTGATGTCGTCCAGGCGTGCATGGCGCGCCACCTCAGCCGTGATCGCGGCCTTCATGTCGCGCAGCCCGTCGAGCGCAGTGAAATCCAGGTAGCGGCGATACACGAACGGGCGCAGCGTTTCCAGCCAGGCTTCGCCGGCAGCGATGTCACCGGCCACCGCGCGGGCCTTCAACCACGCATAGCGCTCCCAGTCGCGGCCTTCCCGCTGGAAATACTGATCCATGCCGTTGAACGACAATGCCACCCGCCCGGCGCTGCCGAACGGGCGCAGGCGCAGGTCCACGCGATGGCTGAAGCCATCGGCGGTGGTTTCGTCGAGCAGCTTGGCCAGCTGTTGGCCCAGCCGCGCGAAATATTCTTCGGCCGCCAGCGGGCGCGCGCCCTCGGACTGCCCGGCCTGCGGATACGCATAGACCAGGTCCACGTCGGAGGAAAAATTCAGTTCGCCACCGCCGAGCTTGCCCAGCCCGAACACCACCAGCCGCTGCACGCTGCCGTCTTCGGCAATCACCTGCCCGTGGCGGGTGGCGAATTGCTGTTCGAGTGCCTGCAGCGCGCATTGCAGGCAGGTTTCCGCCAACGTGGTAGCACCGGCCAGGGTGGCGTCCACATCGTCCAGGCCGAGCACGTCGCGCCAGACCAGGCGCGCGGAGGCGGCTGCACGGTAACGGCGCAGTTGTGCGGCCCAGTCCTGCGGCTGCGCCGGGTCCAGGCGTGGCACCGGCAGCGGCGGCGGGTCTGGCTGTGCCAGGTGGGCGAGCAGCGCAGGTTGGCGGGCGAGCGTGTCGACCACGAAGTCACTGGCCAGCGCTACGCGTGCCAGCGGGTGCTCAACACCTTCGGGCCACGGCGCATCGGCAGGCAGGGCGTGGCGGACGCGCGCCACGGCCCGCTCGATCAGAGCGGCCAGCGCAGGAGAGGCAGACGGAATGGGCTGTGACATGGCCCGATTCTGGCATCCCTGCCGGGTAGCACCATGTGCAGGTGCGCTGCCGCGCGTGCGCCGCCACCGCCGTGCACAGTGGGAGCGCGCGCGTGCGCGAACGCGTCACCGGCACTGCCAAGCGCGCGCGCAAGCGCGCCTACCCTGGCAATGACGCACCCGCTACGCATCTGTGCGCTGCGCTCGCGCTAGCCGAGCCCCAGCACCGCGCCGGCCGCAGCCACGCCGCCCAGGCATCCCACCGCTACCGCCACCCAGGCACTGCGGCGCGGTGCAGAGGCCAGCCCAAGCACCACCCACAAGGCCCCGGCGCTCGCCATGCCCAGCCATAGCACCGCGCCCGCACTGCCGCCCCAGGCGCGCACGCACACGCCCAGCGCGCTCAGCAGCAGGCATGCACCGAGCACGCGCAACTGCCAGCGCTGCGCACGCGGTGCGGTGCGCTGGCCGGTGAGTTGTTCGTAATGGCGATGCATCGCCGCGCAAATCGCCATCATGCCGGCGTGGCATAGCGCCAACGCGGTGAGCGGGGCGATCATGCCGGCCATGCACTGCCCCGCAGCACCCAGTCGATGCCTGCCAGCACCGCCAGCGCGACGAGCATCGACAACCACATCCGCCACGCACTGCGCGCGCGGAACATCCACATTGCCAGCAGCGTGTAGACCACGAAACTCAGCAGCGTGGTCACCAGCACCGCAACGGCCGGCGCCACGCCTGCCACGCGGGCCAGCAGCTGCGCGGCCACGCCGCTGCCACTGGCGGTGAGCGCATAGCCGCCCATGCTGGCCGCCAGCACGCGCCCGGCGACAGCGCCGCGGTAACGCCATGGCGATGCCTGTGGCGGTTTACTCATGCACCGGGCTCCGCTGCCGGCGTGCGCCGCGCCGCACGCACGGGTGGCGGCGCACTGATGCGCTGCTGCACGCGATATGCGGCATAGGCGAAGCTCACACCGAAGCCCACGGCAGTGAGTTCCACCGCCGCGCGCTGCAGATCGCCATCGAGCAGATAGCGGCCAACATGCTGACCGGTGCTGGCCGCGTTGAGCAGCGGCAGACCAATGCACAACGCGGCGGCGCTACCCAATTGCTCCACCCAGGCACGCAGCGGTGGGCGCAGCAGGCCATGCAGCAACGTGCCGGCCCACACCCACAGAAACACGCGGATTTCCGTCTGCGCACGCGCCTCCAGCTCTGCCGGCAGCAAGCGGTTGGCATAGAAGTACGCAATGCAGGCCAGCGCGGTGCCGGCCAGTGCGGCCACGTTGCACGCTTCCACCACCCGATAGATGCCTGCCGTGGCAGCGCCGAATTCCTGCTCGCTGCGGCGCCGGCGCTTGACGGTGAACAACACCGTGCCGGTGGCGATCATCGCGGTACCGGCCAGGCCACAGACGAAGTACAGCCACTTGGCGGTCCAGCCGCCAAACCCGGCCACATGCAAGGTCTTGATCGTCGCGTCCACATCGGCGGCTTGCAGCGGCGTGTGCGCCGCAACGGCATGCCGCTCCAGTAGCGCGCCACTGCCGGTATCGAACACCACGCTGGCCGGTGGATTGAGCAACTGCCGCGAGTGCGCGGTGTCTGCAACACGCGCAATTACACGCAGCGTGCCACCAGGCTGGTCCGGGCGTTGAATGACCAGTGTTTGCGCAGACTGACCATTGAGCGCTGCGGCGCGCTGCACAAGATCGGGCAGATAGGTGTGCATCCGCTCGTGCTGGGTTGGCTGCGCCGCTGGTGCCGCGGCGGCAGGCGACAACGCCGCCTCGTACCGGGCGTAGGCGTCTTCGTCCTGGCCATACAGCGCGTGCAGCGGCGCGGAGAGATAGCTGGTGGAGAAATACGCCAGCCCGGTGTAGACGATCATCAACAGGAACGGCAGCGTGAGCACGGCGGTGGCGTTGTGCGCATCCAGCCACGAGCGCTGCCCCTTGCCCGGGCGGAAGGTGAAAAAGTCCAGGAAGATGCGCTTGTGCACCACCACGCCGGACACCAACGCAATCAATCCGCACATCGATACCCAGCCCACCAGCCAGTAGCCGGGAATGCCGCCCTGCAAGGTGTAGTGGAAGCTCATGAAATGCCGCCCGCCTTCAGTCTGGCGGCCCCACGGCGTGGGCAGGACTTCGCCGGTGATGGGGCTCAGCGTGGCCTGGCCGGCGCCAGCGGGGCCACGCCAGACCACATCCAGCGTGTCGCCCAAGTGCACCGGCAAACTGATGCGCCACAACGTGGCCTGCGCCGCCTGTTGGCGCAGGTGTGCCAGCGCGCGTGGCACCAGCTGTGCCTGGGGCAGCGACGCGTGCGTGGCGGCGCCGGGCAGTGTTGGCCTGGCCTGCATCCAGCTGGTGATCGGGTCGCGGAACACGCTGAGCGTGCCGGTGAGGAAGATCGCGCACAGCAGCCAGCCGCAGGTGAGGCCGCACCAGGTATGCAGCCACGCCATGCTTTGCCGAAACCCCTCCCTCATGCGGCCATCGTCCCGTGCATGCAGCGGCGCATCACAGCGCGCCGCGTAGGGTCACCATCACGTTGCGCGGCTCGCCGTAATAGCGGCCATTCACGAAGCTCGACAAGGTGCTGTAGTAGCGCTTGTCGAACACGTTGTTGAGGTTCACCGCCAGCGACCACTGCCGGTTCACCTGGTAACGCGCCAGCGCATTCCACACCGCACGCCCGGGAATATCTGCAGTGGCCGCGCCGATCTGCCGATACGCCGCACTCTGCGCGCTCACGCCGCCCCCCACGGTGACGTCCTGCAACACGCCCGGCAGCCGGTAGGTGGTCCACACCCGCAGCAGGTGCTTGGGCGTGTAGCTGTTGAAGGTCTGGCCCTGGCTGCTGACATCCTGCAGATAGGTGGTGCGGTTGAAGGTGTAGCCGGCGAACAGGTTCCAGTCGCGCAGCACTTCGCCACTGACTTCCGCATCGAAGCCGCGGCTGCGCACCTTGCCGCTGTCGATGTAGCAGAAGTCGTTGTTGCGGCAGGTGGGACTGGTGCTCAGGTCGGCCTGCGCGCGGTTCTTCTGCTCCACCTGGAACAGCGCAAAGGCGGTATTGATGCGGCCATCCAGCCACTCGCCCTTGAGCCCCAGCTCGTAGTTGGCGCCGGTCATGGGCTTGAGCATGTCGCCGGCTTCGTTCTGCGCGTTCTGCGGCTGAAAAATATCCGCATAACTGGCATACGCCGACCAGGTGGGCGTGAGCGCGTACAGCAGGCCGGCATACGGGGTGACCTGCCCGGTTTCGCGGGTGTGTTCGATCGACTGCGAGGGCGACAGCCCGGTGGTGGTGGTGGTGTTCCATTTGGTGTCGTGCCAGCTCACGCGTGCACCCACGATCGCCTTCAGCGGGTCGGTCAGTTGCCAGCGCAACGCGCTGTACAGACCCAGCTCGCGCGAGGTGCCGTGACGCGCCTCGCGCGCACTGGCAAAGATTTCTTCATCGCTGATTGCACGCACGTTGCGTTGCAGCGAGAACACGTTGAAGGTCTGAAAGTTGTTCTTGTTGCCGTAAACCGTATCCACCGTGGTTTCGGCGTAGTTGCTGCCTAACACCAACTCGTGGCGCCGCCCGAGCGCGTTGAAATGCCCAATCACATTGGCATCCACGCCGGCCACGTCCGCTTCGGAAATCGTGCGTGCTGCCAGCAGGGCGCCGGTGCCGTTGGCCGGGTTGATCGCGCGGCTGGAGCTGGCGTACTTGAGGTTGTGCCGCTCATGCACCTGCACCGCGCTGAGCTTGAACACCCAATCGGCGTTGAAGCGATGGTCCAGGTCCAGGTACAGGCCGCGGTTGGACGAGGATTGCCGGTTCCACTGCGCGCCCAGGTTGGTGCTGCGCGGCAGGCCGATATCGCGGCCGTCGGTGTAACTCGGCAGGCCGCCAAAAAATGGCCGGCCTTCGACTTCTTCGTAGCTGGCGGCCAGGCTGACCTGGGTCTGCGGCGAGACGCTGTAATCCAGCGTGCCGTAATAGGTGGGCGTGCGCCGCTCCACACCATCGACGAACGAGCGCTGGTCCTGGTAGTCGATCACGCCGCGCGCGCGCAGGGCACCATCGTCGGTGAGGTTGGCGCTGGCATCCAGCAAGCCGCCATAGCGGTCCCAGGAGCCGGCCTGCAGCATCACGCTCACGCCGGGCACATCCAGCGGGCGCTTGCGCACCAGGTTCACCGCACCGCTGGGGTTGCCCGCGCCCTGCAGCAGGCCGGCGGCGCCGCGCAGCACTTCGGCACGGTCGTAGATGCCCATGTTGGCGCTGTAGTTGCTGGCGCGGCCATACATGCCGCGATTGAGCGGCACGCCGTCGTACTGCACGGTGGTGATGTCGAAACCGCGCGCATAGATGTATTTGCCACCCTGCGGGCTCTGCACGATGGTGATGCCGGTGGTGCTGGCCAGCGCGTCGTAGATCGAGGTGATGTTCTGCTCGTCCATCAGTTGGCGGGTGACCACGCTGATCGACTGCGGGATGTCCTTCAGGCGCTGCTCGCCACGGCCGATGCTGACCGCGCGCGCGGTATAGCTGCCGGTGCCGCTGGTGGCGGCGCGCCGCTCGGCCTGTGCGGTGACTTTCACCGTCGGCAGCAGCCAGGCATCCACTTCGCCCTGGCTGGTCACCGCCGCGGGCGCCGGGCGCAACACGTAGCCGCCGGTCTGCAGTGGCACGGCCTGCAACCCACTGCCGGCCAGCACCGCGGTGAGTGCGCCGGCAGCGGTGTAGTCGCCGTCCAGCCCGGCGGTGGTGCGTCCATCGGTCTGCGCAGCGGTGAAGCTCAGCAGCAGGTTGGCCGAGCCGGCCAGACTGCGCAGGGCCGGTGCCAGCGGCCCGGCCGGGATGCTGTAGCGCTGCCGGGCCGCGGACGCGGTTTGAGCATCCTGCGCGGCGGCAGCGGGACTGGTGGCGAGCACCGTCAGGCCGCACAGGGCCAGCGCAATCGCGGTGGCGATGGGCCTGGGCAGTGCAGCGCGCGGCAGTGAGAAGGGCAGCGAAACAGCGTGGTGGCCGCGGCGGCGGTCGGAGATGGACATGGGGGTTCCCGCAATCTGAGGTGGCGTCGCACTGACACCGTCATCAAGGAGGTGCCACGAGCGCGCCGATCGGGCAGACCATCGAGCAACTTTTTTTCGGGACTTGCGGCGGCGGTGTCTGCCGGGCGTCTGCAGACGCGGGCCGGACTGGCTGATGACCGCAGCGCGCGGTCGTCGGACAGAGGTGTCTTGCGCGAGCACCCGCAGATGGCGCGTTGGGAACTTCGGGCGCATACCGACTCGCCGACACCACGGCGTTGCGTGTCTGGCAGCCGCACCGGCGGCCTGACCAGCCCGGCGATGCGCACCTCGCCCATCGGACGTGCCCGCCCAGTTTTATTCAGCGCTGCGCCGCGTACGGCACGATCTGCAAAGCGCCGCAGCGCGATCGCCGCGTTTGGATCCGCGAAAAACGTAGCGAGCAATCGTCAGCAGATGCGGACGGCGCGGAGGAACTGGAGTGTCCGTAGGACCATAGGATTTCGAGTAACGGCCGCACCCGCCTCGCAGCTACGCAGTCGTTGATCGCTGCGCCTAACCGGCCGCCTGGATGCTCACCCAGTAGCGGCTGCGCTGGCGTACCCGCACTGGCAGCACGCTGGGCAGCATGGCCAGGATGCGGTCGGTATCGTCCAGCGGAAACACCCCGGAGACGCGCAAGCCGGCCACCGCCGGGTCGCAGCGCAGCAGCCCGGGGCGATACCGCTCCAGCTCGGCCACGAACGCATCCAGCCGCAACTCGTCGGCAATCAACTGCCCGCGCTCCCAGGCAGTGGCCTGCGCATCGGCCGGCCCCGGCGCCTGCAGGAACGCGGCATTGAACACGCATTGCTGGCCGGCCTGCACGCGGCGCGCGGCGTGAGTGGCATCACGCGGGCGGATCTCCACCGCGCTCTCCAGCACCGTGACCCGGCTCTGCGCCTGGTCCTGGCGTACGCAAAAGCGCGTGCCCAGCGCGCGGACATCGCCGTGCACGGTGCGCACCAGCAGTGGGCGCGGGTCCTGCGCGGCGCCCAGCGCGTGCGCGGTCACCACCATGATCTCGCCGGCCACCAGATCCAGCAGGCGCTGGTGCGTATCGAAGCGCACATCCACCGCGCTGCGCGTGTTGAGGGTCAGGCGGGTGCCGTCGCCCAGTTGCAGCACCCGGCGCTGCCCGGTGGCGGTGGCGTAGTCGGCCGTTGCCTGCTGCCAGCGCTGGGTGCGGGTGGCTAGCAGCCCGGTGACGCCGGCCACCCCGCCCCACAGCACCAGGTTGAGCGCCTTGCGCCGGCCCGGCGAGGCGGGGCGCTTGCCGTCGGCATACGGCGACAGGCTGCGGTAGGCCGCCTGCGGTGCCAGGGTCTTCAGCCGGCCGGTCACCGCCTCCAGATGCGCCCAGGCCCGCGCGTGGTCCGGATGCGCGGCGCGCCAGTGTTCCCAGTCACGTAATTGCGCCGCGCTGGCGGTGCCGGACATCAGCACCGTCAGCCACTCGGCGGCCTGGTCGGCCACCTCTGCGCTGATCGGCTGCCCGCCGGCCAGGGGCGTGCGCGGCGTGCTGGCGTTGCTCGCAGACATCGGTGCCACCACTCAGGCCGACACAGCGAACAGGCACTGCCGGTTGGCGCGCGTGAGGTACTGCTTGACCGAGCTGCTGGACACCCCCAGGCGCTGCGCGATCTGCGCGTAGCTGAGCTCGTGCAGGTGCGCCAGCAGGAAGGCCTCCTTCACTTTCGGCGGCAGGCCGTCCAGCGCCTGGTCCAGCTGCTGCACCGCCTCCAGCGCCAGCAGGTGCAGCTCCGGCGAAGGCGCCAGCTCTTCCGGCAACGTGGCCAGCATCTCCAGGTAGCTGGCCTCCAGCAGCTTGCGCCGCTGGCGGTGCGCCATCAGCCGCCGCGCGATGGTGGCCAGGAACGGCCGTGGCTCGCGGATCTGGTCGGCCGCGCCGGCATCGATCACGCTGATGAAGGTGTCCTGGGCCAGGTCGGCCGCCACGCACCCGTCGCCCAGCTTGCGCCGCAACCAGCCCTGCAGCCAGCCGTGGTGGTCGGTGTACAGGCGCTCCACCTGCTGCTGAAGCGCGACTTGCGTGGCCGACACGATGACCTCCTGGACGCCGGACCCGGGCAGGGGTGCGCCCGGGATTAAATGAGAATTGATCTCATTCTAACGGATGCGGCGCCGTGTTGCAGACGCGACCGGGTCTGCGCTGTTCCGGCGGGCAGCGCTGCTTGGCGGCAACGGAGCTCAGTTGCCACTGGCGGAATTCCTGGAATGCCAGTCGTTCGTGGATGGACAGCGATACACGGCTGCAATCGCAGGACGTGCGTATCGCGCTCATGCGCCAGGCAGTGCAGCTGAAGCTACGCGCCGGCGACCGACGCGCCTGCCCGAACTGCGCGCCAAGGCATGCCGTGCTGATGTCATCGCCATCGTCAGCAAGGCCACGCGCACCTGCCAGCAACGCGCATGCACCCGTCCACAGTCGCCCTGTGCACCGGTTCGACCTTTTACGCCTCGCAGACAACGCCCTGACAAACGCCATGCTGCACTGCGGTTTTCGCACGAGGTCACCGCATGTCGCCCACCCTGTTGCCCGCCGCGGCCCTGCCCTCGCAGGTCGCGCTGCATAACGACGGTACCGATCAGGCCCTGCCGCCCAGCCTGCCGTTCCTGCATCTGTGGACCGGCCCGGACGGGCTGAGCCGGCTCAATGCCTCGCAGTTGGCCGGCTTCCAGAGCAAAAGCGTGGGCGGTGGCGCCGCGCCGCAGTGGCTGCGGCCGTTTCCCGGCGAGGTGGTGGGCGTGCAGTTTGCGGTGCTGCCGGTGGGCTGGGTCGGCGACTGGCACGAAAGCCCGCACCCGCAGTGGGTGATCCCGCTGCGCGGGCGCTGGTTCATCGAAACCGGCGACGGCACGCGCGTGGAAATGGGCCCCGGCGATATCCACTTCGGCCAGGACCAGGGCACCACCGATGCACGTGGCCACCGCTCCGGCCAACTGGGCGACACGCCCTGCCTGCAGATGATGGTGCAGTTTGCGCACTCCCCCGGCGTGGCGGCAGCGCATCCGTTCGATGAAGCAGCGGCGCCATGATGGACAGCCATTGCCGCGTCCGCCCGACCGGCCCGGCCGCTCCCGCCGACTGCGACCCGCCCCGCACCACGCATGCCGCCCTGGCCGCACGGCTGGGCGATGCGCGCCTGCTCACCCTGTACGACCAGGCCACCTGGAGCGAAGGTCCCACCTGGTGGGAGGCCCGGCGCACGCTGGTGTGGAGCGACCTGGTTGGCCGCCGCGTGCTGGGGTGGCGCGAAGACGGCGCCGTGGATGTGCTGCTGGATGCCACCGCCTTCACCAATGGCAACGCGGTGGATGCGCAGCAGCGCCTGGTGCACTGCGAACACGGCCGGCGCGCCATCACCCGCAGCGATGCCGATGGCCAGGCCCACCTGCTGGTGGGCCGCTACGCCGGCAAGCGGCTCAACTCGCCCAATGACCTGATCGTGGCGCGCGATGGCGCGATCTGGTTCACCGACCCGCCGTTCGGCCTGCGCAAGCCCAGCCAGGGCTGCCCGGCCGATCCGGAGCTCGCCCACCACAGCGTGTACCGGCTGCCGCCGGACGGCGGCCCGCTGCAGCGCATGGCCGACCTGGACCACCCCAACGGGCTGGCGTTCTCGCCCGACGAGCAAACCTTGTACGTCTCGCAGACGCCGGAGCAGGGACACGGCAGCGTGGAAATCACCGCGTTTGCCTGGCGCGATGGCGCGCTGCACGACCGCCGCCACTTCGCCAGCGTCCCGGACGGGCTGCCGGATGGCTTTTGTGTGGATCGCGGCGGCTGGCTATGGAGCAGCTCCGGCACCGGCGTGTGCGTATTCGACAGCGACGGGCAGCTGCTCGGGCACATCCCCACGCCGGGCACCGCCTCCAACTGCATCTTCGACCAGGCACAGCAGCGGCTGTTCATCACCGGCGGGCCGTGTCTGTGGATGCTGCCGTTGCCCTGAGCATATGCGCAGACGCGCGGCGTAGACTGTTCAGGCAATAAAAAAGCCCGCTTGCAGCGAACTGCCAGCGGGCTTTGCTCCCTCCCCCACGTCGGGATGCAGGATCATAGTGCGCGCCTGTTCGGCGACTTGCACGCTGCACTGCAAAACAATACCCGGCAGTACAGAACTAGAGTTTTTCCTTCACATCGGACTCGCCACGTGCGGGCCTCAGCGCAACAGATCCGGCTGCGCGCGATACCACTCGGCGGCGCGTAGCAGATGCCATTCGGGCGTGTCGTTGCGCAAGCCCACCGCCGCACTCAATACACCCCAGCGCGCCAACAGGCTGCCGCTACGTTGCGTGCCACGCAGACGCAAACGTGCATCCACCTGATAACGCGCGTTGTGCGCCTGCAAGCGATCCACGATCACTTCATCGCCTTGCCAATGCACGCGCGCGGTGAGCTGCGCCTGGCCGGCGTCCACCAGCCGCACCATCCAGTTGGGCAACGACCGATCGCGTGCATAGATGGCCATCAAGAACGCCAGGTCACGCACGTCGATGCGCACGCGTCCATCCACACCCACTGGCGCATGCCAGTGCATGTGCGTGTCATCCAGCACGATGCGCGCCCACCAGCCATCGCGTCGCTGTCCATCGGGGCCGGTGAAACCGACATTGCGCAGGTCGATCTGGCTGGCATCAAGGCGGAAATTTTCTGCACGCAGATCGCCGCGTTGCAGTTGCAGGTTTGCATCCACATCGCCGCGCAACGCGAGCCCGGCAAACTGCAGGCGTGCCGACCGCGCGGCGATGCGCAAACCGCCCTTGCCGATACGTCCGCCCGGCTCGATCTGCAGATCGCCACTGAGCGCACCGCTGCCCCCATCGAACCGAAGCTGCTGTTGCGGCAGGTAGCGGTTATAGGCGCGCAGGTCTGGCACACGCGCATTGGTGAACACCAGATGCGCGCGCGTGGTGTCGCGCAAGCTGGCCAGGGTGCGTGCGTCGGCGCGGGTCTGCAGGTCCAGGCGCAGATCGCGCCCTTGCACGAACGGGCGCGCAAGTGCCGTGCGGTGGGCGATTGAAAACTGCTGCATGCGCAGTGCCAGCGACGGCAGCAGATGGCCGGCGGCATCGGCCTCCACGCGCAGGTCGGCGCTGGCCTGGCCTTCGATGGCGTGCTCCATCACGCCCACGCGCGCGGTGACGCGCGGCACCTGCAATCGGCTGCCGGCGGCCAGCTGTCCGCGCACGATGCGCAGGTCTGCATCCACCAGGCCGTCGCCCTCCAGCGTCAGCCAATCCACGCCGGGAAACAGTGCCGGAATCCAGCTCAGCGAGGCCAGCTGCCAATGCATGCGCGCGTGCCCGGACGTCCGCGGCAACAGGTTGCGCGGCGCCTGCAGTGGCAACCGCCGGCCCTGCACGCGCAGGTCCGCATCCAACGTCAGGCCGGCATCGGCCGGCTCGGGCATGCTGCCGCGCAGGCGCATGTCCTGATCCACCTGCAACTGCGCGGCCAGCTCGCCCAGCAATGCGTTTGGTGTGCGGGTACCGTCATGCAACGGCGCCCGCCATTGCAGATGGCTCCCCGGCTGCAGTTCACCGCGCGCCCAGCGCAGCTCGCCATCGGCACGGCCTTGCCCGGCTCGCGTCTTGAGCCTGGTTTTTCCTTGCGCATCGCGTGTCACTTCCAGCGCGGCGGTATCGCCACGCACACCGATGAGCGCGTCGGTGAGTTGCAACACCGCCAACCCGCGTGCCTGCGCCCCTGTATGCCGCGCAATGCTGGCTTCCAACCGTAACTGGCCATTGCGCAGCAGCTCGGTACCGGCCCAGTGCAGCGTGGCGTGCTCGAACACCGCACGCGATGGAAACACTTCGATCGGCCCGCCGCGCAATTGCTTGAACAGGCCGAATTGCAGCTGCCCGTCACCGGCGATCTGCAGCTGGCGAAGTGTCAGCGCATGCACCTGCTCGGCGACGATGCGATCGAACTGCAACGTCCACGCGGGGGAGTGGGTTTGACTGCGGGTGGAGCGTGCTGCTGGCTGCGTTGTTGCGGTGGCGGCTGCGGCAGTGGATGCGTTGGGCGCGGTGGCTGCAGTGGCAGCGGTGGGCGCTTCGCCAGCTGCGGCGGTGGATGCGTTCGCTGCCTTGGTTGCAGCAGGATTGACTGGCATCCCATCGGCTTGCGAAGCGCGTGGCGCAGATGCGCCGGTTGTAGTTGTCGCTGTCGCTGCGGCGCTAGAGGCAGTTGCAGTTGCAGTTGCCGATGAAGAGGCGGGCGCGGGAGATGCCACAGCGGCGCCTGGCAGGTCGGACGCATGCAAGCCGCCGCGCACACCCTGCGCATGTAGCTCCGGCACCAACAGTTGGCGATGCAACAGCGGCAGCAAGCGCACCTGGCCATGCAGGCGGTCCGCGCTCGCCTCCCAACGGCTGCGCGTCGTGCGGCCGTGCAAGCTGACGTCCCACAAGGTCAGGCGGCCCGGCCACCAGGTCATCCCCGCGCCCCACTGCATGGCGAAGCGGTCCGGCGTGCGATTGAGTGCGGCAGTGCCCAGCGGCGTATTGAGGAACAGATTGCCGAGCAGCAGGTACGCGGCGTACAGCGCCACCACCGCAAGCACCGGCCAACGCACGGCGCGGGGCACGGCACGCCAACGGGCGCGGACAGGCATCGTCATGACGGCAAGCTCCTGAAGACCGCGCAGGCGGCACAGCGCAGTGTGCCAAGCCACGCGTGATTGTCACGCGCAGCGGTGCGCGTCGCGATTGGTGTGATCGGGGCATTGCCTATGTGGCGATCCCATCGGTCGCAGCATCTCGTAGAGCGCACCGGGGCGCGACTGGGCATCACCGGGAAACCCTTGTCGCGCCCAGGTGCGCTCCTACGTGGTTATTCGCGTCAATCAGACGCGGTGTACGCGCGCCGATGACAAAAGACCGCCACACGTCCAATTACCCGCGAGCAAACGCGCTCGCGGTTGCTCCTGCATATTCCCGTCCGCCGCAGCAGCCCGTAGGAGCGCAGCCGGGGCGCGACGGGCATTACCGGGAAATCCTTGTCGCGCCCAAGCGCGCTCCTACGTGGTTATTCGCGTCACCATCGCTGTGTAAGCATGCCGATGACGACAGACCGCGACAAACGTGGTTTCCCACGAACTACATGCGTTGGTAGTTGCTCCCGCGTATCCGCTAAGCCGCAGCAGACCGTAGGAACCCACCCGGGCGCAATGTAGCGTTACTGGTAGATCCCCTAGCGCCCGGGTGCGCTCCACGCACACGCTCACTTCTTGTTCGCCATCGGCGGCAGCAAGGACGGGCGCCCCTCGTACCACTCGCGTGCGCCGGCTAGGTGCCATTGGCGCTGTTGGCCATCGAGCTCGATGCCTGCACCAAGCACGCCCCAGCGCAGATACAGGTCGCCCCGCTTGTGATCGTCGTCAATCGCCAAACGGGCGCGCAGCGACAGGCGTGCGTTCTCCGCGTGCAGGTCGTCCACCACCACCTGCTGCTTGCGCCAGCGCAGCCGGCCGGTGGCGTCGAGCTGGCCGGCATCCAGCAGGCCCAGCACCCAGCGCGGGTAATCGGCGCGTTGTGCGAACACCGACAGCAGCGGCGCGGCATCGCGCATGCGCACTGCCGCATCGGCATCCACCTGGAAGGGCGCGGTGGCCTGAATCGTGCCGGCCGGCACCTCCAACTCGCCCCACCAGGCGGCATCGGTGGCGGCGTCGCCCACGCGCATGTTGCGCAAGCGAATGTGCGTGCCACTCAGGTCGAAGAACATGGCCTTGAAGTCGGCACGCCGCAGGGTCGCCTGCAATTGCGCATCGCCGCGCATCTGGATGCCGGCGATGGACAGGTGCGCGCCCTGCCCGCGCAGGTCCGCATGGCCGTTGCCCACGTCACCGGCCGCATTGAGCGCCACCTCGCCACTCAGGCGGCCGCTGCCACCCAGCAGGCGCACGGTCTTACCGGAGAGATAGCGGTTGTAGACGGTGAGGTCCGGCACGCGCGCATCGCTGAAACGCAGCTGCGCCTTCATTGTTTCGCGCAGCCGCGCCAACTCCGCATCGCCCTGCATGGCCAGTTGCAGGTCGCGGCCGTCCAGCAATACCTGCCGTGGCGCATCGCTGGGCGTAGCCTTGAACGTGGGGATACCCACATCCAGATGCGCCTGCGGCGTGGCGGCATCGTCGATGTGCCCGTGCGCCTTGGCAACACCGGCCAGGCGGGTGCCAGCCACCTGTGCCACCGCTTCCACCCGCGGGATATCCAGCGTGCTGCCACTGGCCAGCCGGCCCTGCGCCAGGCGCAGATCCGCCTCGACCAGGCCACCGCCTTCCAGCTGAAACCACGGCTTGCGCACGAACAACTCGGCAATCCAGTTCAGCGATTCGAACTTCCAGCGGCCGCGTACCTGTCCGGACAGGCGCGGCAGCAGTTGCGCCGGTGCGGCGAACGGAATGCTGCGGCCGGCGATGCGCAGATCGGCATCCAGTTCGCTGCCGGTGTCCGCATCGCGCGGCAGCCGTGCCTGCACGCGGATGTCCTGCGCCACATCCAGCTGCAGTGCGAGCATGCCGCGATCGGTGGCACCCACACCGGCCAGCAACGGCAGCCGCCACACCGCACGGCTACCCGGCTTCAAGGCCCCGTTTTCCAGCGTGATATCGGCCTCCACGCGTGCGGCGGAAGGGCCGCTGCTGATGTCCACGTGCGGCGCGCCGGTGTCGATCTTCAGCGCCACCGTGCTGGCGTTGAGCTTCAGGCGTGCACGGGTGATGCCGAGCTTGCGCAGGCCCGGGGCCTGGTCGCGGTAATGGCGGGGGAACTGGAACTGCGCGTCCAGTTGCGCGCCGTTGAACACCTGCACGCCGTCGTAGCTGACCACCGCATCGGTAAAGCCCGCTTCGGAAGGAAACAACTCCGATGGCCCGCCCTTGAGCTGTTTGAGAAAGCCCACCGTGCCGTGGCCATGCCCGGCGATGAGCAACTTGCCCAGACGCGCACTGCGGATGCTGGTACTGCTGATCGCATCGAAGCGCAGCGTCCAGCCGCGGTTGCCGCGCGGCGGCGGCGGGATGGCCTTTTCGGCGGTTTCAACCTCGGCACTGAGGCCGGACGCATGCAGCCACGGCAGCCGTACCTCGCGCCGGAACAACGGCAGTAGCGCGATGCGCGCATGCGCGCGGTCGGCATGGAAGACATACACGGTCCGGTTGGCCTGCCCGCGCATGCGCACGTTCCAGGCCATCACCTGCCCCGGAAACACCGTGATTGCCGGGCCGGTCTGCATGGTGAACTTGTGCGGCTGCCGGTTGGTGGTGGCATCGAACAGCGGCGTGTTGAGAAAAATGTTGCCGGCCAGCAGATACAGCACGTACAGCCCCAGCAACACGACCACTGCAATGCGCCATGGCCGGGGCCAGCGCTGGAAGCGATCGCGAAGAGAGGGCATGGGTGCGCAGTGTGATGAGTCCACCGCCACTATCCCGGTTGGGCCGACGGCGACGCGTGAATGCCGGCGCCGCCGCCTGAGCGCACACACCATTGCACCATCGTCGAAGCCCCGCCCAGGCAGTGCAACGGCGATAATTCGGTTTCCCCCGTAACACGCGTGCCGCCCCATGTCCGACGAACGCATCCTCAACGCGCCGCTGCGCGACCGCCTGGTCTCTGCCGAGGCCGCTGCTGCGCTGATCCAGCCCGGCGAAACCGTGGCGATGAGCGGCTTCACCGGGTCGGGTTATCCCAAGGCAGTGCCCATGGCGCTGGCGCAGCGCATCGAAGCGGCGCACCTGCAGGGCGAGGCGTTCCAGATCAAGCTGATGACCGGCGCCTCCACCGCGCCGGAGCTCGATGGCGCGCTGGCCAAGGCCGACGGCATCGCCATGCGCATGCCGTTCCAGTCCGACCCGGATGCGCGCCAGCGCATCAATGCCGGCACGCTGGACTACATCGATATCCATCTGAGCCACGTTGCCCAGCACGTGTGGTTCGGCTTCTACGGGCAGATTGACACCGCGGTGGTGGAAGTGTCGGCAATCCGTGCCGACGGCAGCCTGGTGCCGTCCACCTCCATCGGTAACAACAAGACCTGGCTGGACCTGGCCAGCAAAGTGATCATCGAGGTCAACGACTGGCAACCGGCCGGCCTGGATGGCATGCACGATGTGTATTACGGCACCGCGCTGCCGCCGCACCGCAAACCGATTCCGCTGCTGCACGGCGACGACCGCATCGGCGAGCCCAGCCTGCGCTGCGACCCGGACAAGATCGTGGCCGTGGTGCGTACGCATGGCCCGGACCGCAACAGCCCGTTTGCCGCCGCCGATGACAGCAGCGAGCGCATCGCCGAACACCTGATCGCCTTCCTGCGCCACGAGGTAAGCAAGGGCCGGCTGCCGGCGAACCTGCTGCCGCTGCAATCGGGCGTGGGCAATATTCCCAATGCGGTGCTGGCCGGCCTGGCACGCAGCGGTTTTCGCGACCTGGAAGCCTTCACCGAAGTGATCCAGGACGGCATGCTGGCGCTGCTGCGCGATGGCGTCTTGCGTTATGCCTCGTGCACCGGTTTTGCGCTCAGCCCGGAAGGCAACGAAGAATTCAAGCGCAATATCGATTTCTACCGGCAGCGCATCGTGATGCGCACGCAGGAAATCTCCAACCATCCCGAGCTGGTGCGGCGGCTGGGCTGCATCGGCATGAACGGCATGATCGAGGCCGACCTGTACGGCAACGTCAATTCCACCCATGTCATGGGCAGCCGCATCATGAACGGCATCGGCGGCTCGGGCGATTTCGCGCGCAACGGGTTCCTGTCGATCTTCCTCAGCCCCAGCATCGCCAAGGCCGGCAGTATTTCTTCAATTGTGCCGATGGTCAGCCATGTCGACCACACCGAACACGACGTCTCAGTGATCGTGACCGAACAAGGCCTGGCCGACCTGCGCGGCCTGACGCCCAAGCAACGTGCACGCCAGCTGCTGGAGCACTGCGTGCATCCGCGTTACCGCGACGCGCTGGAAGACTACGTGGCACGTGCCAATCGCGACAGCTATGGCAAGCACACGCCGCATCTGCTGACCGAAGCATTGGCGTGGCACCAGCGGTGGCTGGAGACTGGAGATATGTTGGGGTGAGTTGGGGATTCGGGATTCGGGATTCGTCAGTTTCAGCCGCTCTTTGCGGCGCGATCGATGTGTTGCACGAACTTCAACTTGGGCCGGTGCTTTGCCGTAGATACTTGGCCGCGCCGCAGCCTTAGCGGCTCGCATCATGGGTGTCGTCGCTTTTCGCAACACGCATGAATCATGCTGTGGCAATGCGAACTGCCATGCTATTGCTGTTGCTGTTGCTGTTGCTGTTGTTGTTGTTGTTGCTGTTGTTGCTGTTGTTGCTGTTGTTGCTGTTGTTGCTGTTGCTGTTGCTGTTGTTGCTGTTGTTGTTGCTGTTGTTGTTGCTGTTGTTGCTGCTGCGCTGAAGCTGCGCAGCACGGTGCTTTCGGGGACGCCATGGTTCGACGGCAACGCTCCTACCCTTCTGATTCTTGCGGCATGCGAACGCTGCGCTGCAGCCCTGCTTTTGTCGGTGTGCACGCACAGCACAGAGCTCAACATGCGATTGCCATACCTGGCATTTAACGCTTCCCAAACTTCATTGCTGGCGTTGCCACGCTACGACATCGCGCTGGCACGTGGGTCGCGGATAACGTTCCTGCCCGCCCGTCACCGGCGGCAGGACGCCCCTCTGTCCCCTCCTGCCGCCGGTGACATCGGGTCATCACTGGGTGGTGTCCAATCCGTCGGGCCGGCTCCCTGTGCCGGCCCGGCGTTCTTGTTTTAGAACGCCATCGACCAACACTAATGCGCTCACCGTCAGGCTACTCGATGCGTTTTGTTGGCCGCTCGTGCCAACGAGATTATCGCCACCGGCGTGCAAGCACTTGTTTGGATGTGCTGCGTTTGGATGTGCTGCGTTTTTATGGGTGGCGCTTTGAAGATTTCGAGCACTGCTTGACGATGCCGAACCATGACTGTGCTGCGCTTTTGATGTGCTGCACGCAAATATTCTGGCCTTTGAATCTGTTGCACATGCACGCTTGTTACGACTACGGGTCAGTTGCAGGCACACGGCTTGGAATGGCTGTCTTCCGCCGTACCCTCACCCCAACCCCTCTCCCGGCGGGAGAGCGGCTTTATCCCTTCTCCCGCCGGGAGAAGGTGGCGCGGAGCGCCGGATGAGGGTGCGGGCGAAGCCTCGTATTCTCACGCCACTGCCTCAACGATCACGCGGCCTCGGCAACCCGCCGCGCACGACGTGCACGCACCGCACTCGCCAGGCGTTCCAGCACCTGCAGCGAGGTGTCCCAATCCAGGCAACCGTCGGTGATGCTCTGGCCGTAGGTCAGCGTGCCGCCCGGCACCAGTTCCTGCCGGCCGCCGACCAGGTGGCTTTCCACCATCACGCCAACGATGCGCGTCTCGCCGCCCTCCAGCTGCGTGGCGATGTCGTCGATGACCCTGGGCTGGTTGTCCGGGTTCTTGCCGCTGTTGGCGTGGCTGGCGTCGATCATCAGCCGCGCCGGCAACCCGGCCTTGTTGAGCACCTGGCTGGATGCTTCCACATTGGCGGCGTCGAAGTTGGGTTGCTTGCCGCCGCGCAAAATCACATGACAATCCGGGTTGCCCGCGGTGGCCGCCACCGCGGTGTGGCCATCCTTGGTCACCGCCAGGAAATGGTGCGGATGCGAGGCCGCACCCACCGCGTCCACGGCAATCTTGACGTCGCCACCGGTGCCGTTCTTGAACCCCACCGGGCAGGATAGGCCAGAGGCCATTTCGCGATGCACCTGGCTTTCGGTGGTCCGCGCGCCGATCGCGCCCCAGGCCACCAGGTCGGCGATGTACTGCGGCGAGATGATGTCGAGAAATTCAACGCCAGCCGGCAGGCCGAGGTTATTGATATCGCGCAGCAAGCCACGCGCCACGCGCAGGCCCTTGTTGATCTGGAAACTGCCATCCAGGTCCGGGTCGTTGATCAGGCCCTTCCAGCCGATGGTGGTGCGCGGCTTTTCGAAGTACACGCGCATCACGATTTCCAGCGCGTCGCCAAACTGCTCACGCAAGGGGCGCAGACGCTGCGCGTACTCCATCGCGGCCACGGGGTCGTGGATCGAACAGGGGCCGATCACCACCGCCAGGCGGTCGTCGCGCCCGTGCAGAATCTCGTGCAGGGCCGCACGTGCGTTGGTGACGGTCTCGGAGGCGCGCTCATCGCAGGGCAGCAGCGACAGCAGCTGCGAGGGCGGGGTCAACGGTTCGATCTTGCGGATACGCAGGTCATCGGTCAGCGGCGGCATAACGTTGTCTCGGGTCGGCGGTGCATCAGGGAAGCCAGGCGAGGCGGCAACAAAAAAGCCGCCAGTGTGCGCTGGCGGCTTTTCGGGAATGCTGCTGAAGTTTCCTTCAGGGTGAGCGCACTCCTTCCTCCGCCAGCGGCATCGGAAAACCGTAGTACCAAAAATAAAATTGGCTGCGGGGTGCGTTCATGGGGTGCATTGATAACACGCACGTTTCGGGTGTGCCACTGTTTCATCGGCAACGGAAAAGTGCAGCTGCGCGTTCGCGCTACCTTCTCGCCTACCCCGAGTCACACTGACGTTGCGCGCAGCACTCCACGTCGCATCATTCGCCCAGGAGGGCCACTTCCCATTGCGTGTGGCCTGCGCAAGCTGGATGCAGATCGGACGCAATGTGCGACTTAGAGTGGCTAACAAAACGTAGCGCGCAGCCGTCAGGTGGGCGCGGACGGCGCGGAGGAACCGGAGTGTACGTGGGTACATAACGATTCCGAGCACCGGCCGCGCCCGCCTGGCGGCTGCGCAGTCGTTTTGATAGCTGCTCTTAGTCAGCCTTTCGTGGAGCATCGAGCGCGATAGACGCTACGAAGCGCTGGCACGATCACCGTGCGGATTGATGCCGGTCCGCCGCAAGTTGCACCTTCGCGCCGGAGGAAACCCCCGGACACCGCCACCGTTCGCCTTGGTCCATCCTTGGATATGCTCAAGGAGCTAGCGACGTCAGGAATATCGTTTCATTTTCCAGGGCCGGAAAAGCGGAAACTGAACATAAAACCCTTACAGATCAGTTGACCGTAGAATTTCTTACGGCTTAGTATCGTTTCAGACATCGTTTCAAAAGCTGCGTTTCATGCCCCGTATAGCTGCAGTAGAACGCCTGATCACCACGCTGCGCGTCAACGGCCCCATGCGTGGGGCCGAGTTGGCGGTGCGCGTGGGCGTGAGCCGGCCGACTCTGTCTCGCCTAGTCGCAGATGCAGGCCCTGCGGTGCTGCGTTATGGCAGGGCGCGCAGCACCGGCTATGCGGCCACCGGTGAACTGCGGGGCGAGCGTATGTGGCCACTCTATCGGATTGATCACGATGCCCGCGTCATACCGTTGGGCCAACTATTGGCACTCCACAACGACCACTTCTTTGTCGAACTTTTGCAGGACAACCCCGTTCTATTGCGTTCGCCATTGGACACCGGCGTGTTCGCATCGCTACCCTGGTTTGTAGACGACCAAAGGCCGCAGGGATTTCTTGGTCGCAATTTGGCACACCGTATTTCTGCGCCGTTGCGCCTTCCGGACAACTTGGCGCTGTGGTCGCCCAGGGACAACCTTGTGGCCATGCTGTCGGTTGGTCACGACCAGCCTGGCGATCTGCTGATCGGCGAGCGCGCACTGGCTCTGGCTTTGGCGGCGATCGAACAGCCTGAAGTTATCGCCACGCAGGCACGCACCGAGGAATATCTCAGTCGCGCCGAAGCTGCATTGCGCGGCGAGGCCGTTGGCTCGTCTGCCGCCGGCGAACAGCCGAAGTTCACCGCAGTGCTGAAGGAACACGGCGCGTACCGACCTGTGATCGTCAAGTTCACCGATCAGATCGATCAACCCACCGGCCGGCGCTGGGCGGATCTTTTACAGATGGAATGGTTGGCCAGCCAGATTCTCGTTGCTGGCGGCATCCCTGCTGCGGCAACGCAGGTACTGCAGGCAGGCGGGCGCGTCTTTCTCGAATCGACACGCTTCGATCGGACTGCTGCGTTAGGCCGACGCGGATTCGTCTCGCTGATGTCGCTGTTTGCGTCCTTTTATGGCGACGCAAACGTCAGCACCTGGCGAACACTTGCTCCACTACTCAAACGCGATGGCTGGCTGAGCCCGGAAGACGCCGAGCGCCTGGAAGTGATCAGCTGGTTCGGGACCCTCATCGGCAATACCGACATGCACCTGGGCAATGCCGCACTGGTACTCGCCGATACCCTGCCCCTGCAGCTTGCCCCGGTGTACGACATGTTGCCGATGGCGCTGCGCCCGGCATCCAGTGGCGAAGTCGTGCACAGAGACATCGAGATTCCGCCGCCTACCGTGGATCAATTCGCGCAATGGCGGCGCGCTGCCGGAATGGCCGAGCAGTTCTGGCAACACGCGATCGACGACGACACTCTGAGCGAACAGATGCGCAGCATTGCCACGCGCGCGTTGGCAAGCTTGCGTCGAACCGCATCACGCCTTGCCTGACCATGTGGCATCAACACCGCACCACACGCCGCGGCGCAATACCGTGACGTGCGATGCGGCACCACCTTCACTCAGAACGTAAATACGTATTCCGCCGCTACTTCGCGGCCGACCGGGTTGAACAGCGTGGTGTTGTAGAACCCGTAGCCGTAGAAGCGCTCCTTGTTCTCGTAGCCCACCTCGTTGAACACGTTGTTGACGTAGAAATTGACCTTGGCGTGGTCGGTGATCTTGTAGCCGGTGCTCAGGTTCCAGTAGATCGCCGGTCCCACGCGGCCGAAGTAGCGCTTGCTGTTTTCGCCCAGATGCACGTTGGCGGTATCGGTCACCAGGCATTCGTCGGCGGCGCTGGGCTGGTAGCCATCGTCGAAGCGTGCGCAGGTGCCCCAGTTGACCGCACGCATCGAGCCGAGCCGGCGGAAATACACCGTCCAGTCCCAGGCGCCGCCGTTGTCCCAATGCATGCTGCCACGCACGCGGCTGCGCACGCGTTCGTCGCGGCGGTTTTCGTCGCTGTCGGTGCGGTAGATCTGCTCGCGGTAGGCGATCAGCGTGTTGTAGTCCAGCGACAACTGGAAGTTGCCCCAGCCGGCGGTGCTCAGGCGATATTTCAACGACGCATCGATGCCGGAGGTTTCCATCTGCGCCAGATTGATCGGGCCGCGCTCGATGCTGGCGATGGTGCCGTCGGCATTGCGCAGCACGCGCGAGGTGATGGTGTCGCAATAGCCTGCCCCGCCCGGATTATTCCAGGCGCCACCACTGACCGTGGTGCCGGTGCGGCAGCCGGCTTCGGCCGACAGGATCTCGTCGCGATCCAGGTCCTTGATCATTTCCTCCAGTTGGATGCGGTAGTAATCCACGCTCAACGACAGGCCTTGCGCGATATCCCACACCACGCCGCCGGTGAACGAACGCCCGGTTTCCGAGCGCAGATCCGGCGTGCCGCGGCGGTTTACATCCACGGTGTAGTAGATATTGCTGTTCTCGTCGTTGCAGCTGCCGGTGAGATACGCGCCGGAGGAAATGCAGCGGTATTGGTCGATCACCGTCTGGTTGGTGGAGCTGGGTTCGCCGAGCACGTAATGCATGTCCGGTGCGCGGAAGCTGGTGGCCAGCGTGCTGCGAAACAGCAGGCTATCGACCGGGCGCCATTCCAGACCCGCGCTCCAGGTGGTGTCGCTTTGCGTGCCGACATCGGTGGCGATGGCGGCCGATGAGCGATAGTTGCCATAGCGGTCGTAGCGACCGGCCACATTCGCGCTCAACGTGGACAGCAACGGGATCTGGAATTCCAGGCCGGCCGAGCTGCGCAGGCGTTCGCCGCCCCCACTGTCCACTACATCGACCGGATAGCATTCATTTGCACAGGGGTCGGGCGATAACTGATACCCCTGCTTGGCCACTTCGGCCACCGTGGCGAAGCGGATCGGACCGGCCCAGCCCTGCACCAGATCGCCGCTGAGGCTGAAACTGGCCTGATTTACCCATGAATACGCCGAGTTATGCGATTTGGCGACCAGCGCGTCGTACTCGTTCGACGACAGCGGCGCATACAGCCGCGCTTCGTTGATCGCGTAGATCGATGTGCCATCGGCGGCGGTGCCGATGGGACTGCCGAGAAAATAATCGGTCGCGCGCGCGGTATCCACGGTGCGGATGTATTCGTCGACGGTGTACCGCGAGCGGCCCACGCTCAGTTCCCAATCGAAACGGTCGGCCCACACGCCGCGCAGGCCAGCGCTGAGGTCCCAGGATTGTTCCTTGTTGTAGTTGGCCAGGCGGTCCCAGCCACCGGCCTCGCGGCGCGTCATCTGGCGGATCGCATACAACGAGCGGCCGGTGTCGGCATCCTGGAACGGACCCAGATACGCGTACGGCGGGTCGTAGGTCCAGCGGCCGATGCTGCGGTTGGCCGAGAACGTGGCCCAGGCTTCGGTGTGCTCGCCGAAGCGCCAGATGCCGTAGAGATACGCCGAATAATCTTCGCTGCCGGTGACCAGGCCCCAGTCCGCGTAATCGCGCGCCATGCCGCAATAATCGCCGGCGTTGGTGAGCGCGCCGGCGTTCTGGTTGTAGGCCAACCGCGAGGCATCGACGAATTCGCCACCGAAGCGCGCGCAGGTGCCCGCTGGCGGCGCCAGGCGTTCGTTGGTGTTGGCATCGACCAGGCTCAGGCCGGTGAACGGGTTGAACCCGTACAGGCGGTTCTGTCCGGTCCAGTTGGAATAGGACATGTCGTCCGAATCGTCCATCTGTGCGCGGTCGCGCCCACTCAGTGGGTCGCGCCGGGTCGCCTGCAGCGCGTAGGTGAGGCTCCAGTTCTCGCCGGTGCGCCCGCCGGCCCACGACACATCGAAACTGTCGCGGCCGCCCTCGGTGGCGGTGCCGCCGCGCAGGCGCACCTGGTCGCCCTGGTAATCGCGCTTGAGGATCACGTTGACCACGCCGGCTACGGCATCGGAGCCATAGATCGCCGAGGCGCCGCCGGTGAGGATCTCGATGCGCTCCACCGCGGCGGAGGGAATATTGCTGTAGTTGGAGAAGTTGCTTTCGCCGCCGTAGGGCAGCGGGTAATCGGCCACGCGGTGGCCGTTGACCAACAGCAAGGTGCGGCCCGGCCCCAGGTCGCGCAGATTGATCGGCGAGGCATTGGGCGTGTGCGATCCCCACTGCGTGTCGGCTTCCACCGAGCCTTGCTGGTTCATGCTGTTGAGCACGTCGTAGACGGTGGCGAAGCCTTCCTGCTGGATCTGTTGCGCGGAAATGGTGACCACCGGCTGCGCACCTTCGACCTGCGCGCGCTTGATGCGCGAGCCGGTGACGCTGACCGCATCCAGCGTGGAGGTGGCGCGCGGTTGATCGGGCTCGGATTGCTGTGCAGTGGCCGATTGCGCGGCGGTGGACAGGGCAAGCGACAAGGAAATCGACAAGGCAAGGCGATGACTGCGGCAGTTCATAAGATCCCCGGGAGAAGCCGGACGTGGCCGGCGTGGCGTTCCACTGCAACGACGCCTGCGAGCGATGCACTGCATCGCCGCCGCCCTGTCCGATGGCCCCCCGACCGTTCGGCGCAAGCGCCTGCCCTGCGACGCTAGGGTTGTGATGACATCGGTGTCAACACGCTGACATGCATATGTGATGGCCAGCTCAAAACAACCCATTCGATGCTGTCCTGCAGGCGTCTGATCGGATCACAGCGTTCCCATCCATGCGCAGCTGGCAGCACCGGAATCACTACGTTGGAGCGTCGCTACCGTTGTCACCGCCTGGTTGGGCACTTCCGGTGGCAGCGCGCCAGTTCGCATATCCGGTTGAGCCAGGTGCTCGCGCGCGGATCATGAAAGAACACCAAACACCGCGATTTGGTGTCCCCCACCGAACGGAGATATCCGATGGAGATCAAGAAAGCGCAGTTGGCAGGCCCGTCCTCGCCAGCCGAGTTGCAGAACGCACGCAAGCACGATGAAGGTATCGTGGAACTGCAACCTGCCGCATCGCCGACACACTCCCCGGTCAACCCGGTGCTATCCGAACTTGCCCCGCGCAGCCGATCGGGCAGCTCATCTGCCACATCGGCTACGGCGACTATCACCGCGCACGTGAAGTCCGCATTGGCAAACGGCGTCCGCCACGCATCCACCGCTGTATCGCGAGCCGCGTCCGATCTGTGGTCGCTCTCCGACCTGCGCACGATGCTGCAGATGCACGCAAACGATCCCGCATTTCTGGCGATCCTGCGCGGCAGCGATCCGGAACAGGCCACGCAACACACCTTGGCGTCTTGTAGACAGCAAATGGAGGAGCTCGGCGAGCTCATCAAAAATACAGAAGGGCTGGAAACACATCAGGGTAAGCAGTTGCTGGGCGACATCAAGGCGGTAATGAACGCCCTGCAGCCGCTCGACCACGCCACACCGGCCACCTCACGTGTATTGAAGTCGATCGGCAATCTCATCAATTTCTGGCCGGTCGTGGTTCCCAGCCCGCTGATGGGCAAGCAGGCAAAAACCTTCGCCTTCACGATGTCCACGGCCACTAAGGGCGTGCTTGCGATGTCGGCCTCGGCGCTGCGCCCCAGCGCCGACGGCTTGCCGTTTCCATTCGCCGGAGGCCAGCTAGGGCGCGACGCGAACGAAATGCATCTCTACAACGTGCTGATCAACACGCTGTTCCTCACCACCGAACTTCCAAAGAAATTCGGCGATCAGGCGTTGCGCAGAAACGCCGAGGCGGTCAGCCAAAGTGTGGGATATGCCGCAGGCATTTCAGTGAGCTTCACGGCGATTATGTTGACCCCATTTCTGTGGAGCAGCCTCAGCAAACTCGGCAACACGATGCTGGACAACACGGCGCGCCTGGGCGCGGCCGCAGCACAGGCAGCGGGACTGAACAACCAGGCGCAGCAACTGCGTGCCCGCCTGACGCCTGCCCGGATCAATCAAGAGGTGCGCTTGCAGCTGCAGGAAATCCGCGAACAACTGGACGCCGCCTGCGACGCCTTTCAGCAGGCGCGCAGAAGCTTCGTCCATCAGGATGGAGGGCGGGAACTCACCAGGACGGTGAATGCGCAATGCACGCACCTGCTGGAAACCTTGGACATGTGCAGCAAACGACTCGCCAGCGTGCTGCATCTGGATGGCAACCAGACGCCAAGTCTGCCGCGCGAACTACGCAACCAGGATGTCTCCTCCAAGGTGGCACTGATGATACTGGCCACTGCGGTGACCGGCTCGACCATCTACCTTGTCCAACCGGATCGGTTGGGCACGATCAATCTGCTAAGCGACACCTGCATCGTCACGGCCGTGATGGCGCAATCGGTATGGAACAAGCAGGCCACGCGGCAGGACGCAATGGAACGTTTCAAGGGCATGTGCGGCGGCAGCATGGTCATCGCGCTTGCGCTGGGCGCGGAGAAATTGTCCAAGACGTTCGCCGACAAGAGCCTGATCGAGTCCTCGCCCAACGCGCAGTTTTATGCCGGCGCCGTCATGTCGCTGATGGCGGTAACGATGCCGGGTCCGATCGCACGCGGCGCTGAGTTGGCGATGAATTTCGCAGGAAGCAGACTTAAGCGCCTGTTCACCGGACCGGAGGGCACTCCGCTGGCAACCAGTGCTCCCTCCTCTGTCGAAGAACTGCAGGAGAGGACGCGGACCACGTTGGCGTATCTGATGAGCCTGACACCGGAAGAGTTGGATCAGTACGAGCAGATCGCGGGGGAATCCATGCTGCAAGCGATCCAGGAAGCCGGCGACGCGGCGCAGGCCGGGCCCAGCAGCAGCGTCACCATCACCGAGATCGATGACAGCCAACCCGCCCCGCGAACAGAGGCCGGGAGCGCGGACCCGCCGCGCTCCGGCTGAGGGCCCCGCGCGGAAGGTCCGGTCCCGGCAATCGCGGCCAAGCCTGTAGCACCAGCCGCGCGGCATGTCGCGGGATGCGTGTCGGTCACTATGATGTCAACACCCCGACATAAATACGTGGCACCCGCCTCAAAATAGCCCATTCGATGCTGTGCTACAGGTGTGTGATCGGATCACAGCGTGCCCATCCATGCGCAGCTGGCGGCACCGGAATCACTACGTTGGAGCGTCGCTACCGTTGTCACCGCCTGGTTGGGCACTTCCGGTGGCAGCGCGCCAGTTCGCATATCTGGTTGAGCCGGGTGCTCGCGCGCGGATCATGAAAGAACACCAAACACCGCGATTTGGTGTCCCCGACCGAACGGAGATATCCGATGGAGATCAAGAAAGCGCAGTTGGCAGGCCCGTCCTCGCCAGCCGAGTTGCAGAACGCACGCAAGCACGATGAAGGTATCGTGGAACTGCAACCTGCCGCATCGCCGACACAGCCCCCGGTCAACCCCGCGCTATCGGCACTTGTCCCGCGCAGCCGCTCACGCACTTCGTCTGCCAGTTCCGCGCCAACGTCGCCCGTGGAGCCATCCTCGCCCGCACCGCAGGCGTCACACTCGGCACGGGCGACTGCTCTATCCACTGCCAAAACGCTTACCGCGCGCGCGAACTCCGCGCTGACAAGCGGCGTCCAGCATGCATCCGCTGCAGTGTCCAAGGCCGCTTCTGATCTCTGGTCGCTGGCGGATCTGCGCACCATGCTGCAGATGCATGCAGACGATCCCGCATTTCTGCAAATGGTGCGCCACACCGATCCGGAACAGGTCGCGCCGCACAGCCTGGCCGCGTGCCGCCAGCAGATCACGCAGCTACGCGGCGCCATCGAATCTGCAACCGGTCTGGAAACACGCTTTTGTCAGCAATTGCTCAGCGACGTCAAAGCCGTGGAAGATGCGCTGCAGCCGCTGGAGCATGGGACACCTGCAGCAGGGAGGGCGCTGAAGTCGCTGGCCAATCTGGTCAATCTCTGGCCCCTGGTGGTACCCAGTCCGCTGCTCGCCAACCAAGCCAAGACTTTTGCCTATTCCATTGCTGCAGCAACCAAGGGCGTGATGAGTCTATCGGCATCGGCGCTGCGCCCCACCGCCGATGGGCTTCCGTTCCCGCTGATGGGCGGGCAGCTGGGGCGCGAAGCCAACGAAATGCATTTCTACGCCATCCTGCTCAACGGATTGTTTCTCGCCACCGAACTGCCAAAGAAATTCGGCAACCCGTCCATGCGACAGCAGGCCGAAGCGGTGGAAAACAACCTGGGATTTGCCGCGGCCGCATCCACGGCCTGCACAGCGATGGTGCTGACGCCCTTTCTCTGGAACAGCCTCAACGCGCTCGGCAATCGAATGCAGCATGGCGTCTCCCACCTGGGCGCGGGTATCGCGGACCGTGCCGGCCTTCAGACGCAGGCTCAGCGGTTGCGTGCGCGCCTGACGCCCGGACAGATCAGCCAGGAACTGCGCACGCAACTCAACGAGATCTGCGCCGCTCTGGAGCACGGCCGCGACGCTTTTCAACAAGCGCGCCGAAACTTTACCGAACCCGGCACAGGGCACGAACTCACCCGCACGCTCAATGCTCAATGCACGCATCTGCTGGAGACGCTCGATCAGTGCAGCAAGCGCCTGAGCACTGCGCTGCAAGTCGACCAGGACCAGCCAGTCACCATCCCGCGCCAACTGACCAACCAGGATTTCTCTTCCAAATTGGCATTGGCATTGTTGGGTGCCGGCGTGACCGGGCTGACCGTCTACCTGATCCAGCCGGATCGGATCGGCACGGTGGACCTGCTGGCCGACTCGGCCGTGGTGACGACCGTGATGATGCAGTCGGCGTTGAACAAGCACGCGACCCGCCAGGACACGATGGAGCGCTTCAAGGCCATGTGCTCCGGCAGCATGGTCATGGCACTGGCGCTGGGTGTGGAAAAACTGTCCAAGACGTTCGCAGACAAGAGCTTGATCGAAGCATCGTCCGCATCGCCCTACTACGCAGGCGCGATCATGTCGCTGATGTCGATGACGATGCCTGGCCCAATGGCGCGTGGCGCGGAACTGGCGATGAACTGGGGCGGGCGTCAGGTCATGCGGGTGTTCAAGGGGCCCGATGGCACTCCGCTCGCAACCCGCATGCCGTCCTCGCCCGAAGAGCTGATCCAGACCGTACAAGACACGGTGAATTATGTGGCAAGTCTGTCGCCGGAACAGGCGCAGCATTACGAGCAGATGGTTGGAGATATCGCGCTGCAAGTGATCGAGGACGCGGGCGCGGGTGCGGAGACCAGGCCCGGCAACAGCGTCACGATCACCGAAATCTCCGAAGTCACCGAGATGGACGAGGCTGCCGAGGTCGCGGTACAGACCGCCTCCCCGGAACCGGAAGCGATTGCGCAACCGCACCCACTCAGCCATGACGCAACACTGCGCACAGCGGGCTCGCCCTGACATTGCAACCGACCGCAATGGGCTGCCAGCACGCACCTGCGCTGTAGTGGAGCGCACACACAAGACCCCGCCTTTGGGCGGGGTCTTGTGTGTGATGCAACAGCCAACACCAGGGCTTCGCCACGCGCGATCACCCCCGACCCGCTCCGAACCCCGGCCAGCGCTAGCGTCAGGGCGCACTGAGGCGCGCTCGCCAACGGCGCGTAATCGGCGACACTACAACGACCGCACCGACCCACTCACACCAGGTATCGCCGGAACCACGCGATGGTGCGATCCCAGGCCAGGGTTGCGGCCGCCTTGTCGTAACGCGGCGTGGAATCGTTATGGAAACCGTGGTTGGTCCCCGCATACACGTAGGCCTGATAGACCTTGCGCTGCGCCTTGAGCGCGGCCTCGTACGCCGGCCAGCCGGCATTGACGCGCTCGTCCTCTGCGGCGTAATGCAGCAGCAGTGGCGCGCGGATGCGGGCGACCTCGGCATCGGTGGGCTGACGGCCATAGAACGGCACCGCCGCCGCCAGCTCGGGATACGCCACCGCCGCCGCATTGGCTACGCCGCCGCCATAGCAGAAGCCGGTAATGCCCACCTTGCCGGTGGTGCGCTCGCGGCTCATCAAAAACTCCACTGCGGCGAAGAAATCGTTCATCAGCTTGGTCGGGTCGACCTGCGCCTGCAGCGCGCGGCCCTTTTCGTCGTTGCCGGGATACCCACCAACCGAACTCAGGCCATCCGGTGCCAGCGCGACAAAGCCGGCCTTGGCCACGCGCCGCGCGACATCTTCGATATACGGATTGAGACCGCGGTTTTCGTGCGCCACCACCACGCCCGCCACCGCGCCGGTGACCTTGGCCGGCCGCACCAGATAGCCGCGCACCTGGCCATGGCCGTTGGGCGAGGGATAGGTGATGTACTCGGCCACGATGTCCGGGTCGGTGAACTCCACTTGCGTGGCGAGCGCGTAGTCGGGGCTCAGCGATTCCAGGATCGCCGCCGCACTCAACCCGGCCACCGCGAACGCAGCGGCGCGGTCGAGAAAATCGCGCCGACTGAGTTTGCCGTGCACATAGCCGTCGTACAGCGCGAGCAGATCGGGGTGGAAATCCTGGGCGGTCAGACGACGCATCGGCGTTCTCCTGGAGATGGCTGGACTGCGACGCGGGTGCAACCACACGCAGCGCAGAGAGCGGCATCGCCTACGACACAACACCGCATCCAGCCGAGCATGCCGATGCGTCTGCAGCGGCGCAAGCAAGCCTCGTTCGTAATGCGGCAACAACCCGGAAGATCACCACGGCATGCCCAACGCGATCGGCTAGGCCTCACCAGCGCAAACGGACTCCTACAACAGCGCGTGCAGCCCATGTCGTGATTTCAGCGACGCATCGACCTCCCCACATATCGACGCCCACAAAAAAACCCCGCCTTTCGGCGGGGTCCTTTGTGATGCAACAACCGAGTGGCTGGATCAGAAATCCATACCGCCCATGCCGCCCATGCCGCCACCGCCGCCCGGCATTGCCGGCTCGTCCTTCTTCGGGGCATCGGCCACCATGGCTTCGGTGGTGATCATCAGGCCGGCGATCGAGGCTGCGTTCTGCAGCGCCGAACGGGTGACCTTGGTCGGGTCCAGGATGCCGAACTCGACCATGTCGCCGAACTCGCCGTTGGCCGCGTTGTAGCCGTAGTTGCCGGTACCTTCCTTGACCTTGTTCAGGATCACGGACGGCTCTTCGCCGGCGTTGGCCACGATTTCGCGCAGCGGGGCTTCCATGGCGCGCAGGGCGATCTGGATGCCGTGGGTCTGGTCTTCGTTGGCACCGGTCAGGTTGCCGACAGCCACCAGCGCACGCACCAGGGCCACACCGCCGCCCGGGACCACACCTTCTTCGACGGCTGCACGGGTGGCGTGCAGGGCGTCTTCGACGCGTGCCTTCTTTTCCTTCATTTCGATTTCGGTCGATGCGCCGACCTTGATCACTGCAACGCCGCCGGCCAGCTTGGCCACGCGTTCCTGCAGCTTCTCACGGTCGTAATCGGACGAGGTGTCTTCGATCTGGGTCTTGATCTGGCCAACGCGGGCCTCGATCGTGGCCGAATCGCCGGCGCCGTCGATGATGGTGGTGTTCTCCTTGGAGACCTGCACCTTCTTTGCGCGGCCGAGATCCTTGATCGTGGCCTTTTCCAGGGCCAAGCCCACTTCCTCGGAGATCACGGTGCCGCCGGTCAGCACGGCCATGTCTTCCAGCATCGCCTTGCGACGGTCGCCGAAGCCCGGTGCCTTGACGGCCACGACCTTGACGATGCCACGGATGGTGTTGACCACCAGGGTCGCCAGCGCTTCGCCTTCGACTTCTTCAGCCACGATCAGCAGCGGCTTGCCGGCCTTGGCCACGCCTTCCAGCACGGGCAGCAGGTCGCGCACGTTGGAGATCTTCTTGTCGTGCAGCAGGATGAACGGGTCGTCCAGATCGGCCGACTGGCTCTGTTGGTTGTTGATGAAGTACGGGGAGAGGTAGCCGCGATCGAACTGCATGCCCTCGACCACGTCCAGCTCGTTTTCCAGGCCCGAGCCTTCTTCAACGGTGATCACGCCTTCCTTGCCGACCTTCTGCATCGCTTCGGCAATGATGTTGCCGATCGACTCGTCCGAGTTGGCCGAGATGGTGCCGACCTGGGCAATCGCCTTGTCGTCGGTGGTGGGCTTGGAGATGTTCTTCAGCTCGATGACGGCGGCCTTGACGGCCTGGTCGATACCGCGCTTGAGGTCCATCGGGTTCATGCCGGCGGCCACAGCCTTGGCGCCTTCGCGGATCAGGGCCTGGGCCAGCACGGTGGCGGTGGTGGTGCCGTCGCCGGCGTTGTCGTTGGTGCGCGACGCGACTTCCTTCACCATCTGCGCGCCCATGTTCTCGAACTTGTCAGCCAGTTCGATTTCCTTGGCGACGGAGACGCCGTCCTTGGTGATGGTCGGTGCGCCGAAGCTCTTCTCGAGCACGACATTGCGGCCCTTCGGGCCCAGGGTTGCCTTCACGGCATTGGCGAGAACGTTGACGCCACGCACCATACGGGTACGCGCATCTTCACCGAAACGAATGTCTTTAGCAGCCATTAGTTGAAACTCCGGAAATTGGGAATGGGGAATGGGGAATCGGTCAATCAAAGGCGGATACCGGGGCTGGGTGGGATGGCGAGGGCGTTGGCTGCTCTACCGATTCCCGACTCCCTACTCCCGATTCCCAGCGCATAGCGCCTGATCAGTCGATGACCGCCAGGATGTCGTCTTCGCGCAGCACCTTGTACTCGACGCCTTCGGACTTGTAGCTGCTGCCGGCGTACTGGCCGTAGATGACCTTGTCGCCAACCTTGACCACCGGCGCGCGCAGGCTGCCGTTGTCCAGGGGCTTGCCGGCGCCGATGGCGACGACTTCACCCTTGGTGGACTTTTCCTTGGCGGAATCCGGGATCACGATGCCGCCGGCGGAAACTTCGTCGGCTTCGATCGGCTTGACTACAACGCGGTCGTGAAGCGGCTTGATGCTCATAGAGAAAGACCCTCTTAAGTGATTGATTGGTCTGGAAATTATCGGCGATGTTAGCACTCGCATGTGACGACTGCCAGCACAGCGCGCGGAAAAAACCCGACAAAGCGGGTGCGGGCCAGAGATTGTGCTGGGCGCGCGGCTTTCAAGGGCCAGGCGCAAAATTTTTTCGCTGACGCACCCATGCGCGGTAACGAAATGGAACCAGGTACCAACGATTGTCATGCGTTGGTTCTACAGTCGGGACCGCATTCCCCGATCACAAGGAGCTGTCGATGAGGTTGCCGTCCCGAGTTGTGTCCCTGCGCTGTGCGCTCCCCCTGGCCTGCGCCGTGGCGCTGGCCGCTCCCTCCGCGCACGCGGCGGTGTTCATCAACGAAGTGCACTACGACGACGCGGGCGCCTCCGGCGACAGCGGCGAAGGCGTGGAAGTGGTGGCCACCGCCGGCGAGTCGCTGAGCGGCTACCGCATCTATCTCTACAACGGCAGCGCGCCCAGCGCGGCGGTGAGCTACGCCAACACGGCGGTACCGGCCGGCAGCGTGGTCAGCTGCGGCAGCCAGGTGCGCATCGCCACGGTCAGCTACGCCAGCAACGGCGTGCAGAACGGCCCCAACGACGGCGTGGCACTGGTGGACCCGAGCGGGCAACTGGTGCAGTTCCTCAGCTACGAAGGCGCCATCACCGGCAGCGGTGGCCCGGCCGCCGGCGTCACCAGCCAGAACCTGCCGGTGAGCGAGAGCAACAGCAGCGCGGTGGGCAGCTCGCTGCAATTGACTGGCACCGGCAGCAGCGCGGCCAACTTCAGCTGGGCCGGTTCGTCGGCGCAGACCTTCGGCGCCTGCAACCGCGGCCAGACCTTCAACGGCAGTGGCGGTGGCGGCACCACCGGCGCACCCACCATCACCAGCACCACGCCCACCCAGGGCGCCACCGGTTTCCCGGCGGCGGGCGACCTGACCGTGGGCTTCAGCGAGGCGGTCACGTTGAGCAGCGGCGCGTTCGCGCTGAGCTGCGCCAGCTCCGGCACGGTGGCGCTGAGCTACCCGACGACTGGCACCCGCTTCACCCTGTCCACCAATACCGCCCTGGTCGGCGGCGAACGCTGCACCCTGGCCATCACCGCCAGCGCCATCCGCGACGCCAGCGGGCTGAGCCCGGCCGGCAATCAGTCGATCGCCTTCACCGTGGCCACGGCCAGCGGCGGCGGCACCGGCTACTACTCGCGGGTGAACACCACCAGCCCCAGCCAGCTGCGCTGCTCGCTCAACGCCACCATCCGCGGCCACACGGTCTACCCGTACAGCGGCACCGGCACCAGCACCTGGACCATCCTGGAGATGGCCGACGAGGACCCCAACAACAGCGGGCGGATCCTGGACGCCTATCGCAACCGTAGCTACGCCAAGGTCAGTGACCGGGCCGGCACCGGCAGCGGGCTCACCTACAACCGCGAGCACACCTGGCCCAACTCGCTGGGTTTCGGCAGCGCCACCGGCGACCGCGGCCTGCCGTACGCGCCCTACACCGATACCCACATGCTGTATCTCACCGACACCACTTTCAATGCCGACCGCGGCAACAAGCCCTATGCCGCCTGCACCAGCAGCTGCGGCGAGCGGGTGACCGAGGTCAACGACGGCAGCGGCGGTGGCAGCGGGCGTTACCCGGGCAATTCCAACTGGGTGCGCACCCCCGACGGCAACGGCGGCACCTTCGAGGTGTGGGGCCGGCGCAAGGGCGACATGGCGCGCGCGGCGATGTACATGGCGATCCGCTATGAAGGCGGCACTGACGCGGCCACCGGGCAGTCCGAGCCGGACCTGGAGCTCACCGACGATCGCAGCCGGATCGTGCAGACCTCGGCCTCGCCGGCCTACATGGGCCTGCTGTCCACGCTGCTGGCCTGGCACCAGGCCGACCCGCCGGACGACGCCGAACGCGCTCGCAACCAGGTGGTTTTCAGCTTCCAGGGCAACCGCAACCCGTTTGTGGATCACCCGGAATGGGCCACCTCCAGCCTGTTCTCCTCGGCCAAGCCGGCCAGCTGCCAGCTGGCCAACTGATCCACCCCGGCCCGGCGCACGATGCGTCGGGCCGGTGCGATGTGCGCCCGGCGGCCAGGGTTCCGCCGGGCGCGCATCACTGGGACATCGGCGGCGGCGTGCCTGGCGTGGCGCCGGTTTGGGTTACGTCGCCGGTTCGAAGTGCAGTGGTGTTTTTGCTGGGCGACGCAGCCCGCCTTGTCATCGTTTGTTGAGCACAGCGGCGGCGGCCTGGTCTGCGGCACACCAAAACACGCGCCCATCCACACGCAATCTCCCTGGACGGTCTGGCCACGAAGGCCAGGCCTGGCCAGCAGCGCAACGCCCTGCGTCGGCAGATGACCGAATGTATGCGCCGCCTGAGTTGCGGCCCTAGCCGGCATCGCCGCGCTGACCGTCGGGCCGACAATGCCCTGGCGTCCGATGAAGCATCGATCCCCGGTTGCCTAGCCAGGACCCCAGGTCGCGTGCACCCGGCCCCACATCGCCCCGCTCCACTACCGACCTGCCAACGCCCGGGCGTCCCCATCCTGAATCAAGCCGTCGATCGCCCACGAAGCCGCGGCGCCGTGCCGGAAGGCGCGGTCGATCCCCCGCAATTGGGGGATTACACTGCCGTGTCTGATGAGCGCCTCCTCTCTCCATTTGTTGTTCAGCACCTGCCCGGATGCCCAAAGCGCCGATCGCATCGCGCGGGCACTGCTGGAGGAACGGCTGGCCGCCTGCGTCACCCAACTGCCCGGCGCACGTTCGCTGTACCACTGGAACGGGGCCATCGAGGAATCCAACGAAGTGCAGTTGCTGATCAAGACCTGGGAAGACCGCCTGCCTGACGCCATCGCGCGGCTGCAGGCGTTGCATCCCTACGACGTGCCCGAAGCCATTGCCGTGCAGGTCAGCGCCGGCCTGCCGGCCTATCTGGACTGGGTGCGTGCCGAAACCCGCAAGGAATCCTGACGTTCATGAAGTCCCTGTCCCGCTGGATCGCCCGCTGCGCCGTACTGGTCGCGCCCCTGTTCGTCGCCTTGCCGCTGCTGCTGACCGCGCCAGCGGCGCAGGCGGTTACCGAGGCAGACCTGCTGCCGGTGGACCAGGCCTTCGCACTGAGCGCCAAGGCCGACGGGCGTGACCGCATCGCGCTGACCTGGAAGATCGCCCCGGGTTACTACCTGTACCGGCATCGCATCAGCGTCAAATCCGGCCAGGGCTTCACTGCCGGTGCGCTGGATCTGCCTGAAGGCGAGAGCAAGCACGACGAATTCTTCGGCCAGGTGCAGACCTACCGCACCGCGCTGCAGGCCAGCCTGGCCGGCAAGGCCGCGCCCGGCCAGCGCAGCGCGATCCTGCAGGTGCAATACCAGGGCTGCGCCGATGCCGGCGTGTGCTACCCGCCGCAACGCCGCGAACTGCGCGTGGATCTGCCCGACGCGCCAACCGCCGCTCCGCCGCGCGAAAGCCTGGGCGCGCTGGTGCCGCGCGGCCCCAGTGGCGCACGGTTGTTCGGCGCGCCCGGCCAGACCGCTGGCGTGGACGCCCTGCCGCTGCCGGCCGACCAGGCCTTCAAGTTTGAGGCGATCGTCGGCGACGGCAACAGCCTGCTGCTGCGTTTCACCCCGGCCCCCGGCTACTACCTCTACCGCGACCGCACCTCGCTGTCGCTGGAAGGCACCAGCGACATCCGCACCGGCCTGCCGCGGTGGCCGCAGGGCCGCACCCACCGCGACGAGCACTTCGGCGATGTGGTGGTGTATTTCGACCAGGCCGAAGTCACCCTGCCGCTGCTGCGCGACCGCCCCGATCCGGCCCGCGTGACGCTGGTGGCCACCTTCCAGGGCTGCCAGTCCGATGGCATCTGCTACCCGCCGATGACCCGGCGCGTGCGCCTGGACCTGCCGGCCGGCACGGTGTCGCCGCACAACCAGGCCACTGCCACACCGCTGCTGATCTCGCCGCTGTCGGCCGGTGAAGTGGCCGCCGAGCGCGCCGCGCCAGCACCGCCTGCGTATGCCGCACCTGGCCCCGATGCAACGGCCGGCAACCCGGAGCGCAGCCGCCCGCCGCACCTGGAGCGCAACCTGCTCGCCATCCTGCTGCTGGCGCTGGCCGGCGGGCTGGTGTTGAACCTGATGCCCTGCGTGCTGCCGATCCTGTCGCTGAAGGTGCTGGGCCTGGCCCACAGCGGCGAGAGCCGCAACCACGCGCGCAGCCATGCCATCTGGTATTCGTTGGGTGTGCTGGTGTCCTTCGCTGCGATCGGCGGGCTGGTGATCGGCCTGCGCGCTGCCGGCCAGGCTGCCGGCTGGGGCTTCCAGCTGCAGCAGCCGTGGTTCGTGGCCGCGTTGGCCTACCTGATGTTCGCGGTGGGCCTGAGCCTGTCGGGCGTGTTCACGCTGGGCAGCAACCTGGGCGGCATCGGCCAATCGCTGGCCGCGCGCAATGGGCCGCTGGGCGACTTCTTCACCGGCGTGCTGGCCTGCGTGGTCGCCAGCCCGTGCATTGCACCGTTCATGGGCACCGCGCTGGCGTATGCGTTCACCGCGCCGGCACCGCTGGCGATGCTGGTATTCCTGACCCTGGGCCTGGGCCTGGCGCTGCCGTTCCTGCTGATCGGCTTCATCCCCTCGCTGGCGTGGCGGCTGCCCACGCCCGGCGCCTGGATGGAGACGCTCAAGCAGGTGCTGGCCTTCCCGATGTACCTCACCGCGATCTGGCTGCTGTGGGTGCTGGGCAAGCAGCGTGGCGTGGATGCGCTGGCGCTGATGCTGGTCGGCGCCACCTTGCTGGCGCTGGGCCTGTGGTGGTTCGAACGCAGCCGCTGGAACAGCCATCGCCTGGGCATGGGCCTGGCCGCGGCGATGCTGGTGCTGGCGATCGTGCCGGTGGTGGCGGTCACCCGCCTCAGCCTGCCGCGTGCCACCGCCACCGAAGGCAGCGTCACCTACACCCCCGAGTTGCTGGACCGCCTGCGCGCAGACAACCGCGTGGTGTTCGTCAACATGACCGCCGACTGGTGCGTGACCTGCAAGGCCAACGAAAAGAACGTGCTGAGCAGCACCGACTTCCGCGACGCGTTGCGCCGCGTGGATGCGGTCTACATGAAGGGCGACTGGACCAACGTCGACCCGAAGATCAGCGCCTTCCTCGACCAGCACCAGGCGGTCGGCGTGCCGCTGTACGTGGTCTACGGCCCCGGCGCACCGCCGGCGGTGCTGCCCACCGTGCTCACCGGCGCCATCACCGAGGATGCGTTGCTGCGCGCGGCGCGCTGAGGCCTCGGCCAAGCAGTACTGACTGCCGCGGTGCGCTGGCATGGCGTGTTCCGGTGACCGGCTGAGGGCAATGGCGTCATCACGTGTGAGCGGCCGCCAGTTGGCGGCGCGGTCTGCCGCGCAACTTCGGTCGGCCACGCGTGTTTGAACACCCCGCATCTGCATTGCTGCCATTGCGCAGTAATTTGCGCGCTGGGTGATGCGCTGCTGCCCGCAGCGCGCAGCGCGCTCAGGCTTCAAGCAAACGCACCGCAGCCAACGCGCTCGCACGGGGCACCCCCGGAATGCCATCGCTTCGTGCGCATGGCTGGGCCACCCAGAACTGGCACGCGCGGTCTGTGGCGCACGCTGACGCGGGTCGGCAACAGATTTGCTTCTCCCGCCCTGACGCGTGCTGCCATCGGGTCGCGAAACGCTGCCCCAGCGCGCTCGCACTGCGCGTGTTTGGAGGTCATCGCTTCAGCGCCCGGGCTGCCAAGAGCTGCCAATGCGGTCTGTGGCGCCAATTCGGTCGACAACGCACCCGAGCACCCCACACGTGCGCTGCTGCCATCGGGTGGCAATCTGCGCGCATTCGCACGGTTCGCCGACACGGAAGACTGGATACTCCAGGTGCGGTCTCGGTGCAGCGCCTGAGGCCACATGCGCGTAGCGAACTGCAACGCGCCCGCTCCAGCACGCTATGCACCAGCGCTTCATGCGCGGCACAGCCCGCCAATCCACGCTTGGCGCGGGGGCGGCGCAAGAATCAAACGATTGTTTAAAACATCGATAACTTCGCCCATCTGGACAGCATCGCCTGCATCGCGCAGACTTCCGGCCTTTCCGCTCTTCCGGATGTCATGGCCCACCTGCTGCTGTTGCACGGCCCCAACCTCAACCTGCTCGGCACCCGCGAGCCGGAGGTCTACGGGCGCACCACGCTGGCGCAGATCGATGCGGCGCTGGTGAACCGTGCGCAGGCGGCCGGGCACACGCTGGACTGCCTGCAGTCCAATGCCGAGCACGTGCTGGTGGAGCGCATCCACGCCGCGCGCGAAGACGGCACCGCCTTCATCCTGATCAACCCGGCCGCCTTCACCCACACCTCGGTGTCGCTGCGCGATGCGCTGCTGGGTGTCGGCCTGCCGTTCGTGGAAATCCATCTGTCCAACCCGCACACCCGTGAGCCGTTCCGGCACCACAGCTATCTGAGCGACAAGGCCGCCGGCGTGATCTGCGGCTTCGGCGCCGACAGCTACCGGCTGGCGCTGGTAGCGGTGATCGCGCGCCTGGAGCGCGACAGCTGACGCGCACTTCGCGCCCAACCCCACCCCATTCCGCCGGCACCCGCCGGCACTCTCCACCGATTCACCTCAAGAGGCCCTTATGGATCTCCGCAAAATCAAGAAACTGATCGACCTGCTCGAAGAATCCAATCTCGCCGAAATCGAGATCAAGGAAGGCGAAGAAAGCGTGCGTCTGGCCCGCGTGCCCAAGGGCACCCAGGTGATGAGCGCCCCGATGCAGCAGTACGCGCCGGCCCCCGCCGCGCCCGCACCGGCGGCCACCATGCCGATGCAGTCGCCCACCGAAGCCTCCACCGGTGGCGCCAAGCAGGGCGCTGCCTTGCCGGAAGGCCACGTGCTGCGCGCGCCGATGGTCGGCACGTTCTACACCTCGCCCTCGCCGGACAAGCCGGCCTTCGTCACCGTGGGCCAGCAGGTCAAGGCCGGCGAGACGCTGGCGATCATCGAAGCGATGAAGATGTTCAACCCGATCGAAGCCGACATCTCCGGCACCATCGTCGCCGTCCTCAGCGACACCGGCCAGCCGGTGGAGTTCGATCAGCCGCTGTTTGTGATTGGCTGATTTGCCGGGAATCGGGAGTGGAGAATCGGGAATCGGCACAGCGGCCTCACGAAACTCTGGACGCCTGGCGTGATTCCATGGAGCTCGTCGAAATGATCTACCGGCTGACCGAGGTATTTCCCGACCAGGAGCGTTACGGCCTGACTGCGCAGGTGCGCCGCGCAGCCGTCAGCATCCCGTCGAACACCGCCGAAGGTGCGGCACGACGCTCCACTCCCGATTACTCCCGTTTTCTGTCCATCGCACGTGGATCGCTTTCCGAACTGGACACGCAAGTCCAGATCGCCGCCCGACTGGGTTACAGCCGCAGTGAAGATGACCAGAGCGTCCGCCGTCAGGTCGACCTGGTGTTCGCCAAGCTCACTGCACTGATGAACGCCCTACGCAGACGTGGAGCCGCCTGATGCCCGCATCTACCCATTCCCCATTCCCGACTCCCTATTCCCATGCTCGATAAAGTCGTCATTGCCAACCGAGGTGAAATCGCGCTGCGCATCCTGCGCGCGTGCCACACGCTCGGCATCCGCACGGTCGCGGTGCACTCCACGGTCGACCGTAACCTCAAGCACGTGGCCATGGCCGACGAGTCGGTGTGTATCGGCCCGGCCGCGTCCAGCGACAGTTACCTCAACATCCCGGCGCTGATCGCCGCGGCCGAGGTCACCGACGCGCAGGCCATCCACCCCGGCTACGGGTTTCTCTCGGAAAACGCCGATTTTGCCGAGCGGGTGGAAGAATCCGGCTTCATCTTCATCGGCCCCAAGGCCGACACCATCCGCCTGATGGGCGACAAGGTCGAGGCGATCCGCGCGATGAAGGCCGCCGGCGTACCGTGCGTGCCCGGCTCGGGCGGCCCGCTGGGCGATGAGATCATCGCCAATACCAAGATCGCGCGCGAAATCGGCTACCCGGTGATCATCAAGGCCGCCGGCGGCGGAGGTGGACGCGGCATGCGCGTGGTGCATTCGGAGGCCGCGCTGAAGGCGGCGATCGAAACCACCAAGTCCGAAGCCAAGGCCGCTTTCAGCAACGATCAGGTCTACATGGAGAAGTTCCTGGAGAACCCACGCCATGTGGAAATCCAGGTGCTTGCCGATGGCCAGGGCAACGCCATCCATCTGGGCGAGCGCGATTGCTCGATGCAGCGCCGTCACCAGAAAGTGGTGGAAGAAGCGCCGGCACCGGGCATCACCGAAGAACTGCGCGCTGAGATCGGCAAGGTCTGCGTGGATGCGTGCATCCGCATCGGTTACCGCGGCGCGGGCACCTTCGAATTCCTGTTCGAAGGCGGCAGGTTCTACTTCATCGAAATGAACACGCGTATCCAGGTGGAACACCCGGTGACCGAGCGCATCACCGGCATCGACCTGGTGTGCGAGCAGCTGCGCATCGCCGCCGGCCACAAGCTGAGCATCAAGCAGAGCGACATCGTGCTGCGCGGGCATGCGATCGAATGCCGCATCAACGCCGAAGACCCGGAAACCTTCATGCCCAACCCGGGCCTGATCACTGCCTTCCATCCGCCGGGTGGCCCGGGCGTGCGCGTGGATACGCACATCTATGCCGGCTACAAGGTGCCGCCGAACTACGACTCGATGATCGGCAAGCTGATCGTGCACGGCCCGGACCGCGAGACCGCGATCGCGCGCATGCGCGTGGCGCTGAGCGAGATGGTGGTGGACGGCATCAAGACCAACATCCCGCTGCAGCAGCGCATCATGCGCGACAAGGGCTTCCAGGCCGGTGGGCAGAACATCCACTACCTGGAAAAGCGCCTGGCCGAGCGCAAGAACAAGTCCATCGCGCTGGTCTGATCGCGGTAGCGCTGGCCAAGAAAAAGGCGGGGAAACCCGCCTTTTTCGTGTCTGCGTGTGCGCTGGGAGCGTGGTGTTCAAACTGCGGGGCCGCGGCATTGCGCCGGCGTGTTATCTGGCGAACGACTTGCGCGTCACGTCTACGCGCCGAACCGTGTGACCGGCTTCATCGCATGGAGCGCATCGCGTGCGCGGCCATGCGTCAGTGCTGCGTGGCGAACGACCTGCGCGTCATGCTTGCGCGCCGAACTGCTTGACCGGCTTCATCGCATGGAGCGCGTCGCGTGCGCGGCCATGCATCAGTGCTGCGTGGCGAACGATCTGCGCGTCACGCCTGCGCGCCGAACTGCGTGACCGGCTTCGACGTGTGGAGCGCATCGCGTGCGCGGCCATTGGCCGCTTGCACGCGTAATCGTGCATCACTGCACATCCGTGGCACTCAACGGCGCTTTGCTGCCGGTTGCTGGCTGCCCGGCACCGGCACCGCGCCGCTGGGCGAGGATGGGTCGACCACAGTCATGGTTTCGGTGGAGCCATCCGGCCAGACCACCTGGAACGTGGCGCCGGCCGGCAGCGAGGCGAACGGCATGCCGCTGCTGGCGCGATACACCGCAGCCACCTGGCTGGCGCCGTGCTGGCGCAGCTGCGCGTCGGCACCGACGGTGATGCGCTTGACCGACAACGGCTGGTAGCGGTGATCGGCGGTGTCGATCATCACGATGCCCACCGCTGCGGCCGAATACGCCACGAACAGCGCCACCCAGAACCAGAACTTGGCGCCGTGCGCCAACCGACGGTAGTTCATGACTGTGTCTCCGACCGCGTTACGAGTGTATCGACCATCTCATCCACCTTGTCTGCTCCCTGCCGCGGCACCGCGGCATCGAATACGAACGACACGAAATCCTGTGCGCTATCGCGCGAGCAGATGCCCGCGTTGGCGCAATAACTGGTGACCAGCGTGCTTTGCGCACTGCAATCCAGGCCCAGCCGGCACGCGGCGACCTGCCAGGCCAACTCGGCGAACTGATCGCCCGCCACATAACCGTCCAGGCTGTCATCGCCACTGGCGCGCGCGCCCATCGCCGGCGCAAGCGCCAGATACGCTTCCGGGTCGCGCGAGGCCAGCACGCGCTGCACCAGCGCGCGCTTGTAGCCGGGCGTGGTCTGCAAGGGTTCGCCCAACGCAAGCATGGCCGCTTCTGCAGCGAGGCTGCCGGCACGCGCGGCGGCCTGACGTTGCTGGGCCACCACGCGCGGACTCAGCCCGTCGCTGGGCGCGAAGCCGGCGCAGCGCTGCGCCACGCGTTCGCGTGCGGCGTGCATGGCGGCCACGCCGGGCGCGGGTTGGGTGGCGATCCAGGCACTGTCGGCCGCGTAGCCAGCCGGGCTCATCGCATAAGGAGCGCAGTAGTCGTAGACCCGGCTCAGGCGCCAACCGGCCTGCGCATCACCGGCGCGCACTTGTTGCTGCAGTTGCTGCGCGTAGCGGTAGAGATCCTGCGGCGGCTCGCCTGCGGTGCCGCGCGCCAGCTGCAACGCAGCGCTGCGCTCGGGCACCGCGTGCGGTTTGCCGGCTGTGGGCACGACGTGCGCAGCCGCAGTCTCCACGACGGCCGCGGGCGAGATGCCCGCTGTCTGCGGACGCGCCTGCCACCACGCCGCCGCAAGCGCGGCGGGAGCGAGCAACAGCCAGAGATGGCGGGCACGAACGAGCGGCATGGACGGCAACAGGCCTGGCGCGGGAACGTCCCGCAGCGACGGCGCGGAGTCTATCACCGGCGCTGCTGCGGGTCGGCGCTGAAGCGGGCGCTAGCGCTTTTGTGGGAATTGGGAATTGGGAATTGGGAATTGGGAATTGGGAATTGGGAATTGGGAATTGGGAATTGGGAATTGGGAATTGGGAATTGGGAATTGGGAATTGGGAATTGGGAATTGGGAATCGGCGATTTGGGATTTGGGATTCGATGATTCGGTGATTCGTTCCATCCAAAGGATCGTTACCGAGCACGCCACACACGCAGAAGGCTGCCGCTCTCCTTCCCTCGAACAAACAGGTGCAGCCGCAGACAACACGTTTCCCAGCGCAGGCGATGGGCCGTGCTGCCACGCGCCGCTCAGGGCGCGGCGCGCGAATCGTCTACGATGCACGTTTTACCGCCGCGACCGTCCCGATGCCGTTCCTTGAATTGACCCTGCCCTGCACCCGCGCCACCCAGCCCCGTTTCGAGAACGCGCTGGAAGATGTGGGCGCCTTGGCCGTGACCATGCTCGATGCCCATGCCGGCACCATCAACGAGCGCGCCATCCTTGAGCCGGGCGTGGGCGAGGTGCGGGTGTGGGAGGAGACAGCGCTCACCGCGCTGTTCGACGGCGACAGCGACCCGCTGATGCTGCTGGCCGCGCTGGAAGCCTTCGACCCGAGCCTGGACACGCGCCATGCCACGTTTCGCAGGGTGGAAGACAGCGCCTGGGAACGGGCCTGGATCGACCAGTTCAAGCCGATGCGCTTTGGCGCGCGCACCTTCATCGTGCCGTGGAATCAGGACCTGCCCGAAGAGGCCAACACGCCCGACGCGGCGGTGGTGCGGCTGGACCCGGGCCTGGCCTTCGGCTCGGGCACCCACCAGACCACCGCGCTGTGCCTGCGCTGGCTCGATGCGCTGGCCGGCGAGGGCCAGTTGCAGGGCCGCAGCGTGCTGGATTTCGGTTGCGGCTCCGGCATCCTGGCCCTGGCCGCGCTCAAGCTCGGTGCGGCCAACGCGGTGGGCGTGGATTACGACCCACAGGCATTGCTGGCCACGGCCGAAAATGCCGAGCGCAATGCGATGGAAGCGCAAATGCAGGTGTACCTGCCGCAGGACGAACCCGTGCAGACCTACCCGGTGGTGCTGGCCAATATCCTGGCCACCGCACTGGACGCGCTGGCCGAGACCCTGGCCGCGCGCGTGGCGCCCGGCGGGCGCATTGCGCTGTCGGGCATCATGCAGGGCCAGGAGCAGGACCTGGTGCAGCGCTACACGCCCTGGTTCGAGCACCTGCACTGCGAATACGACGCGGAATGGGTACGCATCGACGGCGTTCGCCGCCACTGACTCACTCCGGCCGAAGTTCACCGCTGCGGATTCGCGCGGTGGTGACGGCATCCTCGACACTGATGGCGCGCAGCTGGGTCACCGGCTGCCAGCCAGCACGCTGCAGGGCCGCGCACCGCCAGCGGCTGGCCTGCCGCACCGCAGACGCGCGCATACCGAGCTCGACCAGACCCAGCGCCGCCCACGCCAGCAACCAGCCGCCGGCGGATGCACTGGCGAGCCACAGCCCGCCCGCACTGCCCAGCACTCCCATGCCGGCGGCCAGCAGCCGCCAATGGCGATGTCGCCATGCCCACCACCGGGGCGCCAGCGCCGGCCCCCAGTGCAGCCCGTCGATCACCGCAGTCCAGTCCTGGTCGCGGCGCCAGACCAGGTAGCGGGCCGCACCCGCAAAGCGCGCCACGGCTGGATCCAGCGGCGAATAGGCCGGCCAGGGTGTCGGCGGCACAGGTTTTGGGCGCGGCGCCGCGCGCCAGCCCACAGACGTTTGCACATGACGGCTCCTCCTTGAGTTCGCTGTGATGTCGTGATCACCCAGCGAATGCCAGTATCGCAAACATCTGCCGATATGAAAGTCATACGAACTATTCGATTGTGTCGCTGGCGCTATATCTCCCGGCCCGTTCCCGCCACCGGTGTCCGTGTGAGCAAGCTATACGAGCGTGTACGCGAGGCCCGCAGCTTGACCAAGCTGACCCAGGAAGCCCTGGCCGGCGAACTGGGCGTGACCCGCAGCGCGGTGGCGCAATGGGAGATGGCCGAAGGCACCGCGCCGTCGGTGGACAACCTGATCGGCCTGGCCAAGCGCAGCGGCATGACGTTCGAATATCTGGCCACCGGCCGCGGCGAGCGCGTGTTCGGCCCGCCGGTGTCCTCGATTGCCGAAGAACCCGCCCAATACCGCCACCTGGATGAGCAGCAGCGCGTGCTGCTGTCGCGCTTCGACGCATTGGCCCCGCGCCAGCGCACCGGCCTGCTCGATCTGCTGCTGGCCGAAGGCAAGCCGCGTCGGCGGCGCTGAGGCCCGGCCGCAGCGGGCGCGTGGTCGCAATCGCTGGTGTTTTCGATTGCCGAAGGACCTGCGCAATAGCGCCATCTGATGAGCAGCAGCGCTGGTGTCGCGCTTTGACGCGCTGGCCCCGCGCCAGCGCACCGGCCCGCTCTCGATCTGCTCCTGACCGAACGCAAGCCACGCCTGCGGCACTGGACCACACGCCGAGTCTTGTTCTGCTCCGCGGGGCATTCGCCTGAGCCTGTGCGGAGCGGCGGCGGCGCCTAATCCATTTTCATCGCAGGGCAGTGTTCGCTTGAAACAGTGCTCGCGAGAAAACGTCGGCCTGTCTGAAGACGCCTGCGCCATGTGGGCACGTCCCTGGGCACTGCGCCGTGGCGCCGCACGTATCAGTTGGGTGCCGCAGTCACTGACCGCGGCAGCGGGTTCGCCATGCGGCGCGCGCGTGGTTGAATAGCGGTCTTCCCGCTGCACGCCTGCCGATGTCCGAAACTCCGCCTCCGCGCCGCCCGCTTGCCACGTTCCTGCGTGCGGCCCCGGCCGCCCCGCCGCTGGTCCCAACCCCGCCCGCGCCTTCGACCGAGCCGGCCGACACCGCAGTGCCTGCCCCCGAGTCCGCGCCGGTGGCAGCGCCGCTGGCCGCACCTGTTCCGGCGCCGGTACGTCCGTTGCCAGCGCCACCGCGCAGCCCGGAGGCCGCCCCGCCAGACGCCGCTGCACGTGCGCCTGACACCCTGATTGCACCCACACGGCGAGACGCGCCGCTGTCGGCGTCGCCACTACCCTTGCCTGCCACGCCACCCGCACCGGTGCCGGCGCATTCGTCTGCGCAGACTGCGGACCCGGCCATGCGCCGCAGTGCAGACGACCGGCCCACTGCAGCGGCGGCGATCGCTCCGGCAGTTGTAGCAACGTCTACAGCTCCGTTAGCTCCGGCCGCAGCAGCACACGCAACCAACGCCCCCGACCAACCTGCAATTGCAGCGCAGTCCGCTGCGAGCGCGCCAGGCGCCACAGTCACGCAAACGCCGCAGGCGTCCCCCCCGGCCAATCAAGACGGCCAGCCTGCCCCCGCTGCTCCCCAGGCGGCCCCGGAAGCAGAGGCAGGTGCATCGACCGAGGCCGAGCTGGAAGCAGATCCGGACGACACCGCAACCACGCCCGCCCCCACGTCCACGTCCACGTCCACATCGGCATCGGCATCGGCATCGGCATCCACATCCACACCAGCGTCGCCATCCTCCTCCCCAACTCCGGCCCCTACGCTGGAACCCGCCTTCGCCCGCCGCGGCCTGGTCCGGCCGCGGCTGCGCGCCAGCGGCTGGCAATGGGCGGTGCTGGTCGGCCTGGTACTGCTGCTGGGCCTGCAGATCGTGATCGCCGACCGCGCGCGCCTGGCCGGCGACGCGCGCTGGCGGCCGCTGGTGAGTGCGGCCTGTGCCGTTGCGCGCTGCGCGCTGCCGCCGTGGCGCGACCCGGCCACGCTGACCCTGCTGACGCGCGACGTGCGCCCGCTGCCCGCCTACCCGGGCGTGCTGCAGATCCAGGCCAGCTTCCGCAACGATGCACGCTGGGCACAGGCCTGGCCGTGGCTGCAGCTGTCGCTGTCCGATGCCGACGGCCGGGTAATCGGCACGCGGGTGTTCAGCCCGCAGGATTATCTGGGCCAGGCGCCCGCCGCGCAGGACACGCTGGCGCCCGGCCAGGCGGTGCAGGTGGCGTTTCGCGTCCGCGAACCGGCCGCGAGCACGGCCGCCTTCAGTTTTGATTTCCGTTGAGCGGACGCGACCTGAGCGCCACCCCACATGGGCGTGGCGAGCGGTGAGGTCACGCGCTAGACTCACTCCCCCTCGCCGGCCACGCGTCCCGGCTTCGTGACACTGGGAACCTCCTTTGAACGCAGCCCCCTCTCGTCCTGACAGCAGTCGTGGCGCCCCGAAGTCGCCGCTGCGCGAACACGTCGCGCAGTCCGTGCGCCGCTATTTGCGCGACCTCGACGGCAGCGATGCCGACGACGTGTATGAAATCGTGCTGCGCGAGATGGAAATCCCGTTGTTCGTCGAAGTGCTCAACCATTGCGAAGGCAATCAGAGCCGCGCCGCGGCCATGCTGGGCATTCACCGCGCTACGCTGCGCAAGAAGCTCAAAGAGTATGGGCTGACGTAGGTTTGGGAATCGGGAATCGGGATTGGGGAATCGCAACGGCGGTTTCGCGCGATGTGTGCATTCCCTGTGCGCATGAACATGCGTGGTTTGCACCGCAAATTAGGTTCGGGATGCGGGATGCGGGATGCGGAATCGCAACGGCGGTGTTGCGCTGTGTGTGCGTTTCCTGTGCGATGAAACACGTCTGGGTTGCACCACGATGGCGCAACGACTTGGGCACATGCGAGGTCTGACGGTTTAGCCGCTGTCACTGCTTGCCGACGGCGCGCTGCGGCACACCGCTTACGCCCAGCCGTAGCGAATCAGGTGGAAGAACACCGGCGCGGCGAAACACACCGAATCCAGCCGATCGAGCACGCCGCCGTGGCCTTCGATCATGTGGCCCCAATCCTTGATGCCGCGATCGCGCTTGATTGCCGACATCACCAGCCCGCCGAAGAAGCCCATCAGATTGGCCACCAGCGCCAGCCCGAACGCGTGCCACGGTGCGAACGGGGTGATCCACCATAGCGCCATGCCGAGCAGGCTGGCCGAGAGCACGCCACCGATGAAGCCTTCCACGGTCTTGGACGGCGACAGCTTCGGTGCGATCAGATGCCGGCCGGCCAGTTTGCCCCACACGTACTGCAACACATCCGAGGACTGCACCACGATCACCAGGAAGGCGATCAACAGCAGATTGCGCCCGGCATAGCCGGGGATCTCCAGATTCAGCAGTGCCGGCACGTGCGAAATGCAGAACACGCAGATCATCAAGCCCCACTGCACCTTGGCGGTGCGCTCGAGATAACGCGTGGTGTCGCCGCCGATGGTGGCCAGGATCGGCAGCACCAAAAACGCATAGACCGGGATCAGCAACGTGTACATGCCATACCAACCCGTCCACACCAGCCCGTACTGCCAGGGCAACACGATGTAGAACGCCGCCAGCAGCGCGTAGTAGTCGCCGCGCCGGGTGGGCGTGAGGGTGATGAACTCGCGCAGCGCGAACAACGACACCAGCGCAAACAGCCCGATCACCCCGGCGCGCCCGAACACGAACGCAATGCCCACCACGCCGGCCATCACCCACCAGGCGCGGATGCGGGCCACCAGGTTGTCGAGCACTGCGCTGGGCTGCGCGCGCGCGCGCCACCGCAAGGTTTCGGAAATCAGCGTGGCCACCACCAACACCAGCGCAATGCCGCTGAACAACCATAGCGTCTGCTGGTGCATCGAGGACTGCTGCAACTGCCCACTGAACGCATACGGATTCATGCGCGCGCCTCCAGCTGATCCGGCGACAACGCCAGCAACGCCTCACGCGCACGTGCCAGAAATGCCTGCTTGTCTTCGTCGGCCTCCAGCCGTAATGGCGCACCGAAGGTGGTGGTGCATAGCAGCGGCAACGGCAGCCATTTGCCCTTGGGCATCACGCGCTTGAGGTTGTCGATCCACACCGGCACGAACTCCAGTTCCGGGCGTTGCCGCGCCAGGTGGTACAGCCCACTCTTGAACGGCAACACGCCCTCGTCGGGATTGCGCGTGCCTTCGGGAAACAGGATCAGCGAATCGCCAGCATCCACCGCATCGCACAGGCATTCGATCGGGTCGCGGGTGCGGCGCGCCGCATCGCGTTCGATCAGCACGCCGTTGAACACCGCGTGGATCAGGTAGCGGCGCAGCGCGGTGCGTTGCCAGTAATCGGCCGCGGCCACCGGGCGGACTTCATGCCGCAGGCTGGCCGGCAGCGAGGACCAGATCAGCACGAAGTCGCCGTGGCTGGCGTGGTTGCCGTAGTACACGCGGCGTTCGTTGGACGGCGCGCAGGCGCGCCACAACGCGCGGGCACCGGTGAGGGTGCGGATGGCGCCACTGCAGGCACGCGCGATCAAACGGGCAATCATGTCCACTCCAATGCGCGCACGATCATGCGCAGCCGCAACACCACCGTCAGCACCGCACCGGCGATCAACACCGCCAGTGCGCCAATCAACACCCACGCCGCCGCACGCGGCTGGCCCATCCATTGCAGCGGCAGTGCCAGCACGGTCATCAACGACAACCAGTGCATGCGCTGCACGCGGCTCATTGGCCCCTGCCGCGGCTCGGCGGTGCCACAGGCCAGCCCGAGCATGCGCACGTAGGCGGTGGCCACGCAGCACAGCGCCGCGGCCCAGCCCAGTTGCGCGGCCCACGGCACGCTGTCCTGCAGCCCGTAGCCCAGGCCGATGCACACCAGCACATCCGACAGGCGATCCGGTGCGTCGTTGTAGACCTCGCCGGCACGCGACACCAGCCGCGCCTGACGCGCGAGTACGCCATCCATGCGGTTGCAGCACAGCCGCCCCTGCAGCCCGAGCAAGGCCAGCAGCAGCGGCGCGGCACCTTCGCGCGCCGGCGCGCTCAAGCCGATGTAGAACATCAGCCCGGCCAGCGCCGCGAAGGCGATGCCCACCCACGACACGCCATTGGGTGTGGCGCCGCGTCCGCGCAAAGCGCGTGCCAGCTGCCGTTGCCGCGCACGCAGCCCGGTTGTCTCGTGTGCCATCAGTCGCCTCCCCCGCCACATCCACCACAGCCGCCGCCACCATCGCCGCCGCTGTCGCCTCCTCCATCGCCGCCGTCACCGCCACCGCCGCAGCTGCTACCCGTGCTGTCGTGGTGATGCGTGTTCGGTGCGCGGATCTCGTGGTAACTGGCCCAGGGTGTGCCGACCAACGCCACCGTGCCGTACAGCGCCACGGCCTCGCCCGGATCGGCGCCGGTCCGCGCAGCATCGCGGCGCACTGCCTGGCGGCGCGCCTGCAGACGCGCATCACCGGACAGGGTGCGCCGCACCGGCACCAGCAAAAAGCCCAGGACCAGCACGCTGGTCAGCACCATGCAGCCAAGCAGGTACCCCACCGGAGACCCGCCCTGCACGCCAATCACCAGCTTGCATGCGCCCAGCACCCACACCACTGCCACCGGCACGGTGCTGACAGCGCGCACCCAGCGCGCAGCGCCAGGCGCAAGCCACAGCCCCTTGTCGATCAATTGCTGTCTGACCGGCCCGGCAAGCCCGCGCAGGGCCTGCCAGGCCACGGTGGGATCTTCGGCACTGCGCAGCGCCTGCAGCGCCGGTTCCAAAGCAGGCGGCACCGCAATGCGCGGCTGCCATCGCACCCATCGCCGTGCCTGTGCATCCTCATCGCGATCCAGATAAACCGCGTTGCGCACCAGCAACTCGGTGAACAACAGATCGGCAACGCGATCGGCGCCACCGCTCAGGTAGGCGAATTCGCTGGCATCAACGGCATCGACCGCACGTGCGCGGCCACCACGCAATGCCCGCCGCAACCACGCCGAGGTGGACCAGCCCAGCCCGATCAGCGTGATGAAAAACGGCAGGAAGTGGACCCCGCGCCATTGCAACGGCTGCGGTACGCCGCCATTGGCCGAGTAGGCCAGCCAGGCGGCGACCGCTGCGGCAAACGCCCAGCCGATGACCGCGCGCGGGAGTCGCCTGACCGACGGCGGTGCTGGCTCGCCGCGCAGCGCACGCAACGCGGCCTCGGACGCGTCAGCGTGCGCCGCCGGCACGGCTGTGGGAGCCGGCCGCGGGGCCGGCCACAGCAGCGCCGGCGGCGCGCCAAACTGCAGCTCATACCGCTCCAGGGTGGCGCGGTATTGCTGCTGGAAGCGCGCATCCTCGGCGGCGCTGCCGCGGCCGGGTTGATGATGCAGCGTGGCCTGCAACACCTGCGGGCAAAAGCTGTCCCAGTACTCGCGCGTGTCGGTGAGGTGGGTGTGCCAGACCTGATCGACCAAGGGGCTGGGCGTGGCCTGCGCGGTGCTGGTGCAGGCCAGAAAACAGAAGCGCCGGTATTCCTCCACCAGTTGCTGCGCCACCGCCACGCTGCAGTGCGCCTGCTGGGCGACGCGGCGCTCGAAGGCAGGCAAGGCATCCGCATCGGAGCCGAAGGCATACGCCTGCAGCCGCAGCCATAACGCGTGCTGCTCAGGTGTGGCCTGCAGTGGCACCGCCGGCGAGGTGGTCACAGCATCCCCTTGGCCAGCAGGCCGATCGCCAACGCCAGCACCTGCAACGCGGCGCACAGCAGCTGCGTACGCAGCAGGCCACGCATGCCGCGCCAACGCGCACTCCAATCACGTACAGGCGGTGCATGGCGCAGCAGCCCGATGTCTTGCAAGGCCTGGTCGAGTTGCTGGCCGGCTTGAGTGTCATCGGCATGACCGCCTTCCAGCTGGCCGAGCACCGCGTCGAGCAGGTCGGCGTCCAGGCCCACCCGAAACGCCCAATAGCGCTGCGCAAGGCCGGCCAACGCGCTCAGCGCATAGGCAACTTGCGCAACCGTTGGTGCATCAGTGATGCCCAGCAACAACACGGCAGCGGCCAGCAGCAGCAACGCGCAGCGGTCGATTGCCGCGCCCTGGCGCAACAGCGCGCGCATGCTGGCCAGCGTCATCACCGCGGTCATGCCGGCACCTGCGCGATAAGCGCATCGGCCGCAGCATCGCCGGCACACGCAGCGGCAATCGCCGCCTGGTGATGAGGCCCCAGCACGATCGACGGGCGCGCCGCGCGCACGCAGGCCATGGCCTCGCTCACGCTGGCCGCGCGCTGGCTGAGCACCAGCCACGTCACCACGCTGGCCGCACTGCGCGAATAGCCCAGCGCGCAGCACACCAACACCGGCCCATGCGCGCGCGCCGCCTCGATCGCCTGCGCGGCAGCACGTAGGCTGGCCGGCGCCGGCGCCACCAGATCCAGCATCGGAATGATGCGGTCGTTCGCATGCGCATGGCGCAACGACAGTTCCGCACTGACATCCACCACCACCGCGAATGCAGCGCGCTGCGCCGGCAACGGAATCCGCCCCAACCACACGTCGTCGCACACCGCGCGCGGCAACGGCGCGCGCCGCGTCCACAGCCGCGAGTTGCACCAGGCTGCCAGCAGATAGGGGGCATACAACCAGCGCGCGGCCAGGCTCAGTTGCCCATCGCTGCGCTTTTGAAACCCGCCCGGTCCCAGCAGTGCGTAATTGAGCGCCACCAGCAGCAGCGCGCCACTCATCCACAGCAGCCACAGCGCTGCACCGCCCAGCCACAGCGCCAGGCCAGCCGTCACCCCTGCGCCACCCAGATACAGCGCCGCCAGCCGCCAGCGTCGCGGGTCGCGCGCGAGGCGTGCATCGGTCCACGGTGCTGCGATGCGCTCGGGCCACAGCCACACGCACAGCCACCCGGCCGCCAGCCCGGTGGGCACATCGATGAAATGATGCTGATAGGTGGTGAGCACCGAGACGCCAATCAGCGCGAACCACCCATGCAGCAGCCAACGCCACACGCCCTGCAGCTGCGTGCCGTAGCGCACCCACAGCACCACCAGCAGCACGATGTGTAGCGATGGCGCCTGGTTGTACGGCTTATCGAAGCCCAGCAGCACCGCGAACAACCACCCGAACACGCCCTCGGTGTCGGGCCGTACGAAGCTGTAGCGCAACGGCCACAGCAGGAAACAGCTCACGCACAGCAGCTGTGCGGTGAACAGGCGCAGTGCATGCGTATCCAGCTGCCGCCGCGTGCGGCAGGTAAAAAACGACACCGCGTAGAACACATCGATGGACCAGTACGGCACGATGGTCCACGGCCAGAACGGCATGCCGTGTTCCCAGCCGAACACCACCGACGGTACGCTGACCGCGCGCCCGGCCAAGGTATTGGCCAGCCCGTAGCTGAGGAAGAAGAACGGCCCCAGCACCGCCAGCCACAGCGCGGCGCGAGCGAACGGGCGCGCGCCTGCATTCATGCGTTGATCCGCTGCGCCAGCGACACGGTGAAGATGCCGAACGCGTCGATGCGCTGGTCCACCTTGCGAAACCCGGCCGCTTCCACCAGGCCGTCCATCTCCTGCTGGCTGCGCCGGCGCATCACCCAGGCCACGCCGTCGCGGTGGCTGGTGAGTGCGCGCGCAATGAATTCCAGCTGCGGATGCCAGGGCTGCCCGGTGTAGAGCAGATAGCCGCCGGGCGGCACCGCCGCGGCCACGCCAGCGAGCGAGCGCGCCACCTGGTCGTTGTCGGCAAACAGTTCGTACAGGCCCGACACCACCGCCAGCGTGGGCGCAGGTTCCACCGCGCCCACCGAGACCGGATCGAACGCATCGCCCTGCTCGAAGCGCGCGATGTCGCCTGCACCCAGCGCCTGGATCAACGCCGCACCCTGGGTGACATTGAGCGGGCTGAAGTCGCGCAGCACGATCGCATCGGCGCGTTGCGCGCCGCTGCCCAGCGCTTCCAGCACGTAGCGGCCATGCCCGGCAGCGATGTCCAACACGCGCACCGGTTGCCCGGCCTGGCGCAGGCGGGTGGCGGTTGCGCGCAGCAATTCGCCCAGATGCGCGCCACGGATGCGGATGCCGCGCCAGCCGATGGCGTTGAGGTAATTGCGGTCGATCATGCGGCCGAGCGGCCCGCGCCCACGCGCCTGGTTGCGATAGATGTAATCCAGCGTGCTGCCGGAATCGAAGCCGGTCTGCAGGCCCAGCGCGATGCCTTCGGACAATGTGCCACCCAGCCGCAGGCCCGCACGCACACCGCGCCAGCGCAGGTCTTGCAGGCTGTTGCGTTGCGGCGGCCAGGCCAGGCGTTCGGCTTCTTCGAAACTCGGGCCCGCACGATGCGCATCGCGCAGGTCCGCGCGCACCGGTGGCTGCGCAAAGCGCTCGTTGACGAACTGACGGATCTGCGCGATCGCCACCGCACGGTCGCGCTCACCCAAGGTGTCGTGGAAAAACCCGGGCAGAAAATGCCGTTGCTTGATCGGCGAGCGCAGGTTCTCGTAGAAGCGGTCCTGCGGGCCACGATGCACCACGAAATCCGCGCCGGAGACCAGCAATTGGGTCGGCACGGTGATCGCCTGCGCATCGGCCACCACGCGGTCGGCCGCCGCGTACAGCCCCAGCAGCACACGCACCGAAATCGGCCGGGTGATCAACGGATCGGTGCGGTAGCTCTCCACGCGCGCCGGATCATGCGTCAGCCACTGCGGCTTGACGTAGCTGTTGACGAAGAAGTTGCCGCGCAGCGCCTGCATCAGCGCCAGCCCTGCGCGTGCAAACGGCACGTACAACTTGACCTTGAACGCTGGCGAGGCCAGCACCAGCGCGCGCAATGGCGGCGCGTAATCGTGCACCCAGGTGGATGCCACCACCGCGCCCACGCTCTGCGCGATCACCACGATGTCCTGCACCGCGATGCCATGGGTGGCACCGATGTGCGCAATGAAGCTGTCCAGATCGCGCACCAGCGCGTCGAAGCCGGGCGCGTCGCCGCGCGCGCCGGGCGAGCGCCCGTTGCCGCGCGCATCCCAGGCAAAGAACTGCGCGTCCGGCAGCTGCAATTCTTCGGCCAGGTGCATCACCCGCCCGGAATGCTCGTGCCCACGGTGCAGCAACACCACGGCCTTGGGCGGCGTCGCGGCGTCGGCAGCGGCCTGCACCGGCCAGTGCCGATAAAACAGGGGCGCACCATCGAAACTGGCGAACTCGCGCTCTACAACTGTGCGCATCGGATCATCCTGAGAGGTAAAGAGGTTGGGGATCGAGAAAAACCGGGCGCTGCGCGTCAGCGCGCAGCGGCGTCGGCCAGGCCGGCGCGCACGCGCCGCCACACGGTTGCGGCGCAGGCCAGGCACAGCAGCAGCGCGGCCCTGGTGACGCCATGCCCACCGAGCAGGCCAAACGCCAGCGCCAGACCGAGCGCACCGATGACGAAGGCGCGGTCGCTCTTGCCCATCGGCCCGTCGTAGCGGCGGCCCGCGCCGACCATCAGCCCGAGCACGCCGGCGTATTCGGTCAGTGCGGCCAGCAGCGCAAAGCTCCACAGCGCGCTGGCATTGACGCCGGGCACGCCGAGCAGGCTCAAGTACAAGGTTGCATCGGCAACCACGTCGCACAGCTCGTTGAGGTAGGCGCCCAGGCGCGATTGCTGGCCGAACTCGCGCGCCAGCATGCCGTCGATGGCGTTGAGCGCCATGCGCAGCAGCATCCACACCGGCAGCAACAGATACAGCAGCGGCCAGCTGGCGCCGGCGCGGTACACCACCGCGGCCACCAGCACCGAGATGGCCGCCGCGATCAGGGTGACCTGATTGGCGGTGATGCCGCCGCGGTAGAGCGCGCCAACCATGGGCCGCAGCAGGTCCTGGAAGCGTCCTTTCAGAGCATAGATCGAGGCCATACCGGTGGTTGAGTCCATTCGAGCGCTGGCGCAGCCTACAATATCGGCTGCCCCGCAACGACTGCCCTTTCACCCATGGCCTCTGATTTCCTGCCCGTGCGCCGGGCCCTGCTCTCCGTTTCCGACAAGACCGGCCTGATCGACCTGGCCCGCGCGCTGGTAGCGCGCAACGTCGAGCTGCTGTCCACCGGCGGCACCGCCAAGGCGATCCGCGATGCGGGCCTGCCGGTGAAGGACGTAGCCGAGTTGACCGGTTTCCCGGAAATGATGGACGGCCGCGTCAAGACCCTGCACCCGCTGGTGCACGGCGGCCTGCTCGGCCGCGCCGGTGTCGACGAAGCAGTGATGGCCGAACACGGCATCGCGCCGATCGACCTGCTGGTGCTCAACCTGTATCCGTTCGAGTCGGTCACCGCCAAGGCCGACTGCACGCTGGCCGATGCGGTGGAAAACATCGATATCGGCGGCCCGGCGATGCTGCGCAGCGCGGCGAAGAATTTCGCGCGCGTGGCGGTGGCCACCGACCCGGCGCAATACGCCGACCTGCTGGCCGAGCTGGAGGCCAACAACGGCCAGCTCTCGGCGGCCCAGCGCTTTGCGCTGTCGGTGGCCGCGTTCAACCGCGTGGCGCAGTACGACGCGGCGATCAGCAACTATCTCTCGGCCGTGGCCGACAGTGCGGAGAGCGTGCCTACGCGCAGCCCGTTCCCGGCGCAGATCAATTCCAATTTCATCAAGGTGATGGACCTGCGCTACGGCGAGAACCCGCACCAGTCCGGCGCGTTCTACCGCGACCTGTATCCGGTGCCGGGCACGCTGGCCACCTTCCAGCAGCTGCAGGGCAAGGAACTGAGCTACAACAACCTGGCCGATGCCGATGCGGCGTGGGAATGCGTGCGCCAGTTCGAGCGCTGCGCCTGCGTGATCGTCAAGCACGCCAACCCGTGCGGCGTGGCGGTGGGCGTGGCCTGCGGCGATGCCTATGAGCTGGCCTATGCCACCGACCCCACCAGCGCGTTCGGCGGCATCCTGGCGTTCAACCGCACGCTGGATGCAGCCACCGCCAAGGCCATCCTGGACCGCCAGTTCGTCGAAGTGCTGATCGCCCCGGACTACGAGCCCGGCGCGCTCGACTACGCAACCAAGAAGGCCAACGTGCGCGTGCTCAAGATCCCGCACGGCGCGGGTCTCAACAACTACGACACCAAGCGGATTGGCTCTGGCCTGCTGATGCAGTCGGCCGACAACCGTGGCATGTCCCTGGGCGAGCTGAGCGTGGTGACCAAGCGCGCACCCAGCGATGCCGAACTGGCCGATCTGCTGTTTGCCTGGCGCGTGGCCAAGTACGTCAAATCCAACGCGATCGTGTATGCCAAGGACAGCCGCACCATTGGTGTGGGCGCCGGGCAGATGAGCCGCGTGGTCAGCGCCAAGATCGCCGCGCTCAAGGCCGAAGAAGCCAAGCTCGAGGTGGCCGGCTCGGTGATGGCATCGGATGCATTCTTCCCGTTCCGCGACGGCATCGATGCCGCAGCGGCGGCCGGCATCCAGGCGGTGATCCAGCCGGGCGGCTCGATGCGCGATGGCGAAGTGATCGCCGCCGCCGACGAACACGGTCTGGCGATGGTGTTCACCGGCGTGCGCCACTTCCGGCATTGAGATTTTTGATGAATAACTCTGCTACGAATCACTTATTAAAGATTGTCATCGCCGCGAGAGACTTGCGATTACATGCAAGCTTCATCGATGGATGGAAAAGAATATTTGGAGAAGCTGAATCACTTGAAATCCATCGAAAAATCGGACTCTTCTACAAACTGATCGATACGGCAGCGCAAGAAGTCCTCGCGGCTGACCCAGAGCAAGCCGACGCAGTCAATCATTGGAGAAGTCAGCTCTATACCGGACTCAGCGCTGCCGCAGCGCGTAACTGGACAGATTTTCACGCTCATATCGACTCTCACACCATCAATTACTTGAAAATGCAATCGAGAGTTGTCCATCTAACAAATGGCGATAAAGCAATTGATTACGAAGAATTGATGCGCGCCAAGTCTCTATTGCTCGAAGCAATCGAGGAAATTAAGAATTCAGATTTATCGGGAAATGCAAAAGTTGCTGTCATTAGGCGAATCCGGACACTTCTGGCTGCTATCGATGATTACTCATTGACTGGGAACGAAGATGTACTTGACCAGTTTAAATCAGGAATTTACGATTTTGCCGCCAACCCGGAAATTCGCGAAAAAGGCCTGGGTGAAAAATTTGCACAGGCAGCTGAAGTGCTAGCAAATATCGTCACCTCAGTAACTGGTTTTCAGCAACTTGCAGCACCTACCTTAAAGCTCCTTGGCTTAGGAAAGTAATTTAATGAAAATCCTCGTCATCGGCTCCGGCGGCCGTGAACATGCCCTGGCCTGGAAGATCGCGCAGTCCGCGCGCGTGAGCGAGGTGCTGGTCGCACCGGGCAATGCCGGCACCGCCACCGAAGCCAAGTGCCGCAATGTGGCGATCAAGGTCGATGACCTGGATGGCCTGCTGGCGCTGGCACAGCGCGAGGCCGTTGCGCTCACCGTGGTCGGTCCGGAAGTGCCGCTGGTGCTGGGCGTGGTCGACCGCTTCCACGCCGCTGGCCTGCGCATCTTCGGGCCCACCGCCAAGGCTGCGCAGCTGGAAGGCAGCAAGGCGTTCGCCAAGGACTTCCTGGCCCGCCACGGCATTCCCACCGCCTATTACGCCGTGCATACCGAGGTGGATGCCGCGCTGGCCTACGTGCGCGAGAAGGGCGCGCCGATCGTGGTCAAGGCCGACGGCCTGGCCGCCGGCAAGGGCGTGATCGTGGCGATGACGCTGAGCGAGGCCGAAGACGCGGTGCGCGACATGCTCTCGGGCAATGCGTTCGGCGATGCCGGCGCACGCGTGGTGATCGAGGAATTTCTGGACGGCGAAGAAGCTAGCTTCATCTCGATGGTCGACGGCACACACGCCTTGCCGATGGCCACCAGCCAGGACCACAAGCGCGTGGGCGATGGCGACACCGGCCCCAACACCGGCGGCATGGGCGCGTATTCGCCGGCGCCGGTGGTGACGCCCGAAGTGCACGCGCGGGTGATGCGCGAGGTCGTCGAGCCGACCGTGCAGGGCATGATCGCCGACGGTGTGCCATTCACCGGCTTCCTCTACGCCGGGCTGATGATCGATACGCACGGCGCGCCCAAGGTGATCGAATTCAACGTGCGCTTCGGCGACCCGGAAACCCAGCCGGTGATGCTGCGCCTGCAATCGGATCTGGTCGATCTGGTGGAAGCGGCCATCGACGGCACCCTCGACACCGCGCAGGCGCAGTGGGACCCGCGCCCGTCGCTGGGCGTTGTCATCGCCGCAAAGCCCTATCCGGACACCCCGGTCACCGGCGAGGTTATCACCGGCCTGGACCAGGTGCCGGCCAACGCCAAGGTCTTCCACGCCGGCACCGCGTTGAATGCCGACGGGCAGGTGATCAGCGCCGGTGGCCGCGTGCTGTGCGTGGCCGCCCTGGGCGACAGCGTGCAGGACGCACAGCGCACCGCGTATGCCGGCCTGCAGCCGATCCACTGGCCCAACGCCTTCCAGCGCAGCGATATCGGCTGGCGTGCAATCGCCCGCGAGCGCGACGCGCAGGGCTGATACATGGCGTGCAGCGGCGGCGGTCACGCCGCCTACTGACAAAGGACTAGCCGGCCTGCACACCGGCGGCGCGTGCCTGCGGCAATAATGCCCGGGCACGCTTGCCCTTCAGAGACCGTGGCCACCACTTCGTTCGAATCCCGCCTCAGCCGCCTGTGGGCCCATGAAAAGGCCAGCTATGGCCTGCGTGTGTTCATCGCGCTGGCGGTGGCCATGGGCCTGTGCTGGCACTGGCAGCAGCTCACCGCGGTGCCGGCGCTGTTCCTGGGCGCGATCGCCAGCGCCATCGCCGAGACCGACGACAACTGGCTGGGCCGCAGCAAATCGGTGCTGCTCTCGCTGTTGTGCTTCGCTGCGGCTGCGGCCGCGGTGGTGGTGCTGTTCCCGTATCCGCTGGCGTTCGTCACCGGCATGGCCGTGGCCACCTTCTCGCTTACCCTGCTGGGCGCGCTGGGCGAGCGCTATGCCTCGATCGCGCAGGCCACGGTGGCCTTGTCGATCTACGCCATGATCGGCATGGACCAGCACGGCAGCCACGATCCGCGCATCGCCTGGCATGGCGCAGCGCTGCTGCTGGCCGGGGCCACCTGGTACGGCGTGCTGTCGATCCTGTGGACCATCCTGTTCGCCAATCGCCCGGTGCGCGAGCGGCTGTCGCGGCTGTTCTTCGAACTGGGCCGCTACCTCACGCTCAAGGCCGACCTGTTCGAACCGGTGCGGCAAAGCGACCTGCATGCACGCCGGCTGGCGCTGGCCGAACAGAACGCCAAGGTGGTGGGCGCGCTCAACGCGGCCAAGACCGCCATCATGAGCCGCTTCGGCCGCTCCGGCCGGCCGGGCGTGCAGTCCGGGCTGTATTTCCGGCTGTACTACATGGCGCAGGAATTCCACGAACGCGCCAGCTCCTCGCACTACCCGTACGAAGCCCTGACCGACGCGTTCTTCCACAGCGATGTGCTGTACCGCTGCCAGCGCCTGCTCGCGCTGCAGGGCAAGGCCTGCGCCGCGCTGGGCGAGGCGATCCGGTTGCGCCAGCCGTTCGATTACGGCGATCACAGCCGGCTGGCCACCGACGATCTGCGCCAGTCGCTGGACTACCTGCACGCCCGCGCCGATCCCGCGCTCACCCGCCTGCTCGGCGCGCTGGAATTGCTGGTCACCAACCTGCAGACCATCGAGCGGCGGCTGTCGGAAGCGGCGCAATTCGATTCCACCAGCGACAACCTCGACACCCGCCTGCGCGATTCCTCGCCGCACACCATGCGCGAGATGGCCGCACGGCTCGGCCAGCAACTCACGCCCGGCTCGGTGCTGTTCCGCCACGGCCTGCGCATGGCCATCGCGTTGGTGCTGGGCTACGCGGTCATGCAATCGATCCATGCCGACAACGGGTACTGGATCCTACTCACCACCGCGTTCGTGTGCCGGCCCAACTACGGCGCCACGCGGCTACGGCTGGTGCAACGCATTGCCGGCACCTTGATCGGCCTGATCGCCACCTGGGCGTTGATGCAGTTGTTCCCCGGCACCGAAGTGCAGTTGCTGCTCGCACTGGCTGCTGCGCTGATCTTCTTCATCACCCGCACCGACCGCTACATGCTGGCCACCGCCGGCATCACGGTGATGGCGCTGTTCTGCTTCAACCTGCTCGGCGATGGCTTCGTGCTGATCTGGCCGCGCCTGATCGACACCGTGATCGGCTGCGCCATTGCCGCTGCCGCCTCGTTCCTGATCCTGCCGGACTGGCAAGGCCGCCGCCTCAACCAGGTGATGGCCACCGTGCTGGCCAGCTGCGCGCGCTATCTGGCGCAGGTGCTGGAGCAGTACGCCAGCGGCATGCGCGATGATCTGCCGTACCGCATCGCCCGGCGCGACATGCACAACGCCGATGCTGCGCTGTCGGTGGCACTGTCGAACATGTTGCGCGAACCCGGCCGCTACCGCCGCAACCTGGAGGCGGGCTTCCGCTTCCTTGCGTTGTCCAACACGCTGTTGGGGTATCTGTCGGCGCTAGGCGCGCACCGGGCCGCGCTCGATGGCGAACACGACGCCGGCATTGCCCAGGCCGGCGATTATCTGCAGCGCACACTCGGCGAGATCGCCAACGCCCTCAGCCTGCGTCAGGTGCTACCCGTGCACGATGAAACCGAAGAACTGGCCATGGCCGATGCACTCGAGCAGCACGCCGTGCAACTACCACCCAAGCAACGCCTGGTGCGCGACCAACTGGCGCTGACCTTGCGCCTGCTGCCCAAGCTCCGCGCCGCAGCGGTGGCGGTCACTGCTGCCCCAGTCGAGACCACCGCGCCCAAGGCGCTGCAGGGTGCTTAACCTGTAGGCAGTGCGCGATCGGCACACCGCCGTCTCTGCCATGTCGTCAGCACCTGCAGGTGGCCCCACACGAGAGGCCTGCGTCCAACGATCAACCGCATTTCAGCGGTGCCCCTCGCGCGCACCGCCACCATTGCAGACCACACGCATCTGCAACACTCACCCACCCGCTGCTGCACTTAGAGCGGCTAACAACACGTCGCGGGCAGCCATCAGGTGGGTGCGGACGGAACCGGAGTGTATGGGGGTACATGCCGATTCCGAGCACCGGCCGCGCCCGCCTGGCGGCTGCGCAGTCGTTTTGATCGCTGCGCTTACTTCCAGCTACCACGCGCCACACTGAGTGCCACCCAGCCCAGCGCCGCCAGCGCCAGCACCGCGCCGCCGATCACCACCCCGTTCCAGCCGGCCTGCGCATACGCCGCAGTGCCCAAGGTGGAGCCCACCGCGCCGCCGATGAAATAGCAGGTGATATACGCCGAGGTGATGCGGTTGCGTGCATGCGGATTGCGCTGATAGATCACGCTCTGGTTGGCGATATGCACGCCTTGCACCGCAATATCCAGCAACAGCACGCCAATGATCAGCAGCACGATCGAGTGCGGTGCGAAGGCCAGCAGCCCCCACGACAGCAGCAGCATCACCAGCCCGCCCCAGCTGACGCGATCGCCGTGCCCATGGTCGGACCAGTGCCCGGAGCGGTTGGCCGCCAACGCGCCAGCAGCACCGATCAGTCCAAACAAGCCGATCACCGCAGTGCCATAGCCATAGCCCGGCCCGGACAGCAGGAACGCCAGCGTGGTCCAGAACATGCTGAAGCCGGCAAACAGCAGCCCACCCAGCACCGAGCGCGAACGCAGCACCGCATCGTCGCGCAGCAGCGTCAGCACCGAGCCCACCAACTGCGGATACGACAGTTGCGCATTGCCTGGATGGCGCGGCAGCCCGCGCCACAACAGGCCGGCGGTGAGCAGCAGCAGAGCCGCGGCAATCCAGTACACGGTGTGCCAGCCACCAACGCCGGCCAGCAGCCCGGCGGCGGTGCGGGCCAGCAGGATGCCCAGCAACAGCCCGCTCATCACCGTGCCGATCACCCGCCCGCGCTCCTGCGGGGCGGCCAGGGTGGCCGCGAACGGCACCAGGATCTGCGCCGCCACCGAGCTGGCGCCGGTGACGATCGTGCCGGCCAGCAACATGCCGAAACTCTGCGAGGCCGCGCTCACCAGCAGGCCCAACGCACTGAGCACAAACAAGCCCACGATCAACCCGCGCCGCTCCAGCCGGTCGCCCAGCGGCACCAGCAGCAACAGGCCGGCCGCGTAGGCCAGCTGCGCGGCGGTCACCACCGCCCCGGCGGTGCGCACCTGGATCTGGAACGCCTGCGCCAGGGTTTCCAGCAGCGGTTGCGCGTAGTAATTGCTGGCCACGGCCAGGCCGGTGGCCGCGGCCATCAGCAGTACCAGCCGGCGCGGCAGCGGTGGGTGGGAAATCGGTTCCGACGTCATGGCAGCAATCTGGTGTGGAGTGGATGGGGCGCAGTGTGGTCGGCACAGGCCCATCTTTCCAATGTATTGTTTTCACCGTTCCCATCTTGTTTCGAGATCGCATGTTGACCCTGCGCCAGCTGGAGTTCGCCGTGGCGGTGGCCGACGAAGGCGGCTTCACTGCGGCCGCGCGCCGCTGCAACACCGTGCAATCCGCGCTCAGCCACCAGGTCGCCAAGATCGAGGAGCTGCTGGGCGCGCGTCTGTTCGAACGCAGCACCCGCCAGGTGCGCCCCACCGCCGCCGGCGAGGTGTTTCTGCACAACGCGCGGCAGACGCTGCGCGCGGCCGAGCGCCTGCATGAAGAAATGGCCCAGGCGCTGGGCACCGTGCGCGGCCGGCTCACGCTGGGGCAGATCTCCTCGCTCACCACGGTGCAGGTGCCGGCGCTGCTGCACCGCTTCCGCAGCGCACATGCGCACGTGGATGTGCACCTGCGCACGGCCATGAGCGACGCCCTGCTGCACGACCTGCGCGAAGGCCGGCTGGACCTGGCCCTGGTCGGCGTCGGCCCGCAGGTGGTGGTGCCGGAGCAGCGCCTGCTGCTGCACGAAGAGGCACTGGCGCTGATCGTGGCCCCCGGCCATCGCTTCTCCAGCCGCAAGCGCGTGGCATTGGCCGAGCTGGACGACGAGCCGATGGCCGGGCTGATTCCCGGCGCCGGCGTGCGCGGCATCATCGACGCGGCCTTCGACCAGGCCGGCCTGCACCAGCGCCTGCAATACGAAGTCACCCATGCCGATCTGGTACGCGAGCTGGTCGCCGCCGGGCTGGGCGTGGGCATCGTGCCGCAGACCATGGCCGGCGCCATGCGTGGCGTGGTGGCGCTGGCGCTGAAGGAACACTTCCGCTTCCTCACCTATGCGGTCTGGCGGCCGGACCCCACCCCGGCCACGCGCGCCTTCATCACCCTGCTGCGCGCGCAGGTGGAGCAGCAGCGCCCGGCGCGACGCCCGGTGCGCTGAGCCGCAGCGGGCGCTCCCAGCCCGGCGCTGAAGCCTGCTAGGCTGCGCGCGTCGCGAAGGAGTCCGCATGTCCGGTCACAGTCAGTTCGCCCTGCTCAGGCAGCGCCGCTTTTTGCCGTTTTTCACCGTGCAGGCGCTGGGCGCCTTCAACGACAACGTCTACCGGCAAGCCATCATCGGGCTGCTGTTCTACCTGGGCATCGACGCGGCGCAACGCACGCTCTACACGAATCTGGCGCCGGCGCTGTTCATCCTGCCCTACTTCCTGTTCTCCGCCCTGGCCGGGCAGATCGCCGAGAAACTGGAAAAGCAGAAACTCATCGTGATCACCACCACCATGGAGATCGCGATCATGTCGCTGGCCGCGGTGGGCTTCATCACCGAGAACATGGTGATCCTGCTGATCGCGCTGTTCTGCACCGGCCTGCAATCCACGCTGTTCGGGCCGGTGAAGTATTCGATCCTGCCCTCGGTGCTGAAACCCGAGGAACTCACCGGCGGCAATGGCCTGGTCGAGATGGGCACCTCGATCTCGATCCTGTGCGGCATGATCTTCGGCGGCTTGATCTTCCAGATCGCCGGCAGCCACGGCCCGGTGGCCGCTGCCACCGCAGTCATTGCCATTGCCGTCACCGGCAACCTGGTCGCGCGGCTGGTGCCCAAGGTCGATGCCGGCGCGCCGGAGTTGACCATCAACTGGAACCCCATCCCCGAATCGCGCGCGATCATGCGCCTGACCCGGCGCACGCCGGCGGTGCGCAACGCGGTGCTCGGAGTGTCGTGGTTCTGGTTCATCGGCACCGTACTGACCGCGCAGCTGCCCACCTATGCGCAGCTCAATCTCGGCGGCCAGCAGGACCTGTACGTGTTCGCGTTGGCGCTGTTTTCGATCGGCACCGGCGTCGGCTCGCTGCTGTGCGAGCGGCTGTCCGGGCGCACCGTGGAAATCGGCCTGGTGCCGCTGGGCGCGTTCGGCATCAGCGCGTTCCTGCTGGATCTGTATTTCGCGCGTCCGGGTGCGGCGCTGGCGAACGATCTGTCGATCGGCCAGTTCGTGCAGCAGGCCGGCAGCGTGCGGCTGATCGTGGACCTGGTCGGCATCGGCCTGTTCACTGGCCTGTTCGTGGTGCCGCTATTCGCGCTGATCCAGAGCCGCACGCCCAAGGCCGAGCTGTCGCGCGTGATCGCCGGGCTCAACATCCAGAATTCATTGTTCATTGTCGCCGCGGCCATCATCGGCATCGCCCTGCAGCTGCCGCAACTGGTGCTGTTCGGGGTGCGCATTCCACTGCCCGGGCTGAGCATTCCGCAGGTGTTCCTGGCGCTGGCAATCGCCAATACGCTGGTGGCGCTGTGGATCTTCACCCTGGTGCCCGAATTCCTGATGCGCTTCCTCAGCTGGGTGCTGGTGAGCGTGTTGTACCGGCTACGTGCGCACGAGATCGATCGCCACGTGCCCGACGAGGGCGCCGCACTGCTGGTGTGCAACCACGTCAGCTACATGGACGCGCTGATCCTCTCGGCGGTGATTCCGCGCCCGGTGCGCTTTGTCATGTACTACAAGATCTTCCGCATCCCGGTGATGCGCTGGATCTTCCGCACCGCCAAGGCCATCCCGATCGCCGGCGCGCGCGAAGACCCGGCACTCATGCAACAGGCTTTCGACCGCATCGATGCGGCGCTGGCCGACGGCGAGCTGGTCTGCATCTTTCCCGAAGGCGCGTTGACCAAGGACGGCGAGATCGCGCCGTTCAAATCGGGTGTGGAAAAGATTCTCGAGCGGCGCCAGGTGCCGGTGATCCCGATGGCGCTGCGCGGCATGTGGTCGAGCATGTGGAGCCGGCGCGACACCCGCCTGGGCCGCATGCGCGTGCCGCGGCGGATGCGGGCGCAGATCGAAGTGGTGGCCGGCCCGGCGATTGCCGGCGATCAGGCCAGCGCCGCGTTGCTCGAACAGCAGGTACGTGCGCTACGCCAGGAGCACGCCTGACGGCCAGGGCGCGTGCGTGCCCGGCACTGGCGGGCGCTGGCTTTGCGTCCGCCGCGCCCGGCGAGTAGCCTGTGCGCCATCGCACGTTTCGCGCCGCTGCCCACGGCGCGCAGACAGCAGGTCGCAGCAAGGGGAAAGTGCCGTGTGTCCACATGTCATACCGCAGGCGCAGGTCCTGGTCGGCGGTCGCTGCCTGTGCCAGTCACGGAAGGCGCGCATGGTGCCCACGCTCGCGTTCGCTTGACTGCGGCCAGGGACGTCGCTTCGGTGCCGTCCCGTTGATCACCGTGTCTTGTTTCACCGCTGGATTCATCACCACCCAAGGAGCTTCACCATGAGTGCCGTCCCACCGCCGATCCACACCCCGTCCACCGCCGCGCCCGGCCCGGTTCCCAATCACCTGATCTGGGCCATCGTGTCCACCGTGATCGGCTTCTGCCTGTGCTGCCCGGCGCTGATCTCCGGCATCGTGGCGATCGTGTTCGCCAGCAAGGTCAACAACCTGCTCAACCAGGGCGACATCGACGGCGCGCGTCGTGCCTCCAACACCGCCAAGACCTGGTGCATCGTGACCTCCGTGCTGGCCGGTATCGGCCTGCTGATCAACATCGGCATGGTCGCCACCGGTGGCATGCAGGGCTACATGGACTACATGCAGCAGTTGCAGCACATGCAGTAATGGAGCTGCGTCCACGCCACTGGCTTGGACTGGGGGCGGCCACCAGCGTGGCCGCCGTCGGCGTGTCGCTGCTGTATCGCTTCGACCCGAACGCGAGCAACAGCCCGTTCCCGCCCTGCATGTTCCGCGCCGTCACCGGCTGCTACTGCCCCGGTTGCGGCATGACCCGCGCGTTGTATGCGCTGGTGCATTTCGATCTGCCCGGCGCCTTCGCCATGAACCCCGCCGCAGTGCTTGGGCTGTTCACCCTGCCCGGCCTGATCGCCTGGAAAGCCGGCTGGCGCGCCCGCTGGTTCGCCCCGGTCGTGGCAGTGATGTCGGAACCGAAGTTCTGGTTGTGGGCGCTGCCCACGTATTGGGTTGCGCGGAATCTGCCGTGGTACCCGTTTACGCTGCTGGCACCGGGTTAGGCTAAATAAAGACGTTACAAGGCAATGCTTAATCGTCAAGAGCTTCTTAAGCGATATCCCATGCAAAGCATCCGCCAAGAAAATTTTGCCTACCCTATCGTTGAAAATGACCGTATGCCACTAGGGACAGTGGGGAGAAAGTAATGACTTCAAGTACCAAAAAGTGACACGCCATCGACAATAAAAGTACCGGCAAAACCTCGGGTCATAACGACTGGCCTTGGTGAATGCATTGCAGCATGCCAGTTCTTTAGAATTAATTTCTGATCAGAAACAGTAAAGATCTTGCATTCCCCGCTGACAAATTCAGTCAAAGCGGCGCTACGCCGCAACGCGGTTCGCTGGCTCACCATCCATCAGATGTAAATGGAGCAAGTTATGGAAAACACCCAATTCTGGCAACTAATGAAACTTGTTGATCGTGTTGCGCTGGAAGATGGAGAAGAGGATCGCGCTGTACTCTCTCTCACATCCGCTCTAACTGCGATGGAAGTTACAAGCATCGAAGCGTTCCATGAGCATCTTTCGCAGCATCTTTTCGCGATCGACGGAGAGAAGTACGCAGCAAACGCCGGCAACTCAGGAGAGTCTGATGATGGCTTTCTCTATGCCAGATGCTATGTGATTGCTCGTGGTGAGGAATACTATTTCCGCGTAAAGCAGACTCCGGTTGAAATGCAACGCTCGGCTGACCAATGGTGCGAATCGCTGCTTTACGTAGCGCCAAACGCATGGGCAGCAAGGAGCGGCAGCGACCCGTCAGACTGGACGTTTGAGGCAACCGTGAGTTATGAGTCGGGCAGCAACCCTGACCTTTGGCCTCATGGCGGCGCATAACACCCCAGCAAAGCTGACACGTCTCGCGTGTCGGTTTACTTCAGGCGTCGCACCATCGCGAACTGGCCCACCGGCGCGAGTCAACGTGTAAAGCCACGTGTGTCGGAATAGGTACGCCGGACATGGATTCAAAAACCTACGCTTCAATGGTCGAAAAATGATGCCAGGACGAGAAGCAGTACGGCGCTTCTAACGACGTTAGCGTAGCGCGGCAAGATCACCGCACCCAACCGGCAATCACCAACAGCGCCAGCATCACCATCCACAACAGCAACACGCGCCACACCAGGCTCATTGCATCGCGCACTTCGGGCAGGCGGCGCCACACTGGCACCAAGCCCGAGTCCGTGTAGTCGTGCGCTTCTTCGCGCAGCTCGGCACTGACGCTGGCACGCGCCACCGCACCGAGAAAATGCGGCTCCAGCGACCAGCGATTGCCATGCGCTTCGCGCCAGGCGCGGAACACCGTGTCGAAGTTACCCACCAGCGCCATCGACACCGTCATCAACTGCGCCACCGGCCATTCCAGCGCGGCCAGCAACCAGCGCGCGCCGGCCAGGTTGCGGGGCGGCAGCAACACCGACACCGGGCTTTCCACTGCCAGCGCAGTGAGCCGATACAGCACCGCGCCGAACGGCCCCAGCAGCAGGAACCACCACAACACCGCAAACCAGCGGCGCAGGCCGTTTACCACCACCGCTTCCACCAGCGACGGCGCATCTTCGTGCACGCTGCCGCCGGCCGCCTGCAGGTGCGAAATGGCCTCGCGCCGCAGCGCCGGCTCATCGGCGTCGATCACCGCTTCCACATCGCGGTCCAGATCGCGCGGGCCCCAGGTCCAGGCCAAGACCGCCACACCGAACAGCAAGGCCAGAAATCCGTGCCACACATCGTCCAGCAGCCATTGCAGCAGGAGCACCACCGCCAGGGCCGGCAGCAAGGCCAGCAGCACGCCATAGCGGCCCTGCCACGCACCGCGCCCGGCAGCGTAGCTGTCCAGCCGGCGCAGCCACTGCGCAAACCACTCGAAACGGCGCAGCCGCACCACCTGGGCAGGCAGCACATGCCCCAACGCGAGCGCAACGATGACGGCAACCAGGGTGGTGAACATGGGCGGGCCTCCTCAGCCGAGTCTAGCCGAGCGGGCGCAACCGGCGTGCGTGTGCCGCGCGCCGGTGCTGCACACGTAGCGCCGCGGTGCACCGCAATCGCGGGCGTTCAACAACTCGCAGGCGCGGTGGGTGCGCTCAGCCATGCGTGCGGTACCAGTGCTCGATCAACGCACGCGCAATGGAAATAGCCGGCGGCAGGCCAATGCCGGTGTCGCCCGATTCGCCGGCCAATGCAGCGCCGATCTCCGCATGCGAAACCCAGCGCGCGTCTTCCAGCTCGCCAGTGACCTGCGGCACTTCGGTGGCTGCGGCCGTTGCCGCAAAGCCGAGCATCAAGGCACCGGGAAACGGCCACGGTTGCGCGCCCAGATACTGGCAGCCCTGGACCTGCACACGGGTTTCTTCGAACACTTCGCGCGCCACGGTCTGCTCCAGCGATTCGCCCGGCTCCACGAAGCCGGCAATCACCGAATAGCGCCGCGGCGCCCAGCTGGCTTGCCGCCCGAGCAACAGGCGTTGCCCGTCACTGACCGCAACGATGATCGCCGGGTCCACACGGGGGTAGTGTTCGGTCTGGCATTGCGTGCAATGCGCAATGAAGCCGGCACGGCGGAACGCGATCGCCCCACCGCACACGCCGCAAAAGCGGGTGCGCGATTGCCAGTGCAGCATCGCCCGCCCATAGGAAAACGCAGTGGACAGCTCGGCCGGCCAATCGGCGGCGGCCTGGCGCAAGTCCACGCGGTGCGGCAGCTCCGTGGTCACCTGCTCGGCCGCCAGGGCGAACCAGCCCACCCCATCGCGCAGGCCCAGGAAGATCGCCGCGCCCGGCGTATCGGCCAGGCCGGCGCCGTCGCTGAGCAACGGCTGGCCCTGGGCATCGGCGGCGGCGGTGCCCTTGGCATCGATCAACAACACGCGCCCCGTGGGCCATAGACGCGCAATCGCGTCGGGATCGTCACGCAACATGTCGCCGCGATCGAGCGGCGCATGCGTGAAGGCAAAAGCAGACAACGAAAAAAGAGGCTCTGACATCGGCGCAAGCCTGCCGACAATCGGCAACGCCCGCAACCATCGCACCGGCCCAGCCCCGGCTAGCGCCGGGATGCGTTCAGACGCTGAAGCTGCTGCCGCAGCCGCAGGTGGTCTTGGCGTTGGGATTGCGGATCACGAACTGCGCACCGGTCAGGCTTTCGGTGTAGTCCACCTCGGCGCCCATCAGGTACTGCAGGCTCAACGGATCCACCAGCAAGGTGACGCCGTCGGTGGCCACGGCCAGGTCGTCCTCGGCGCGGTTCTCATCGAACTCGAAGCCGTACTGGAAGCCGGAACACCCGCCGCCCTGGATATACACACGCAACGCCAACTCGGCGTTGCCCTCCTCCTGGATCAGCTCGCGCACCTTGGCGGCGGCGGCATTGGAGAAGTTCAGCGGCCGGTCGATGGACTGGTAGTCCGGCGCCGGGGCGGCAGTGGGAAGCGAAACGAGCGTACTCATGGCGTCAGCATGGGGGCCAACGGCGCCCACTTCAAGCCGGGGCGCCCTGCTCCGGCGCCCGGGGCTGCTGCCGCTGCGCTCAGGCGTCGGCCGCTTCGGCCTGCAGGGCCTTGACCGGCTCGGCGGCGCGACTGGGTTCCGGGGCCGGCAAGGCAGCAGTGGCACCGGCGGCAGCGGCATGGATCAGCCGCCCGGTCAGCTGCGCACCGGCGCTCATTTCCACCACCTGGTAGTGCACATTGCCCTGCACGCGCGCATTGGCGGCCAGTTCGACCCGCTCGGCGGCATGCACATCGCCGGTCAGCTGGCCGTTGATGATCACCACCGGTGCGCGCACTTCGCCTTCGATGCAGCCCTGCTCGGCCACGGTCAGGATGGCGCTGGCGCCGTCCTCGGCAATCACCTTGCCCAGGATGCGGCCTTCCACATACAGGCCACCGCTGAAGGTCAGGTCGCCGCGGATGACCACCTGCGGTCCGATCAAGGTATCGACCACGGTCTGCGCGCCACGGTTGGACTTGTTTCCGAACATGAGCTACTCCCCCGCGCCGTTGCCGGCGACTTTCCAATCGAATGTCTGATTGACCGGCGCCCCATCGCCGCTCAGGGAGATTTTGACACGTTGCGGGGTGAAATCCTTCGGCAGGATCACGCTGCCGTCCAACTGCTGGAAATAGCGGAACGAATACGGCTGGCCGGCCGCATCGGGCTTCTGGTGCAGCTCGTTCCAGCTCACCGTAACCAATTTGCCGGCGCGCACGCCTTCCACCGCAAAGCGCAGCTGTCCCTGGCTGATCGCGCCGCGGTTGAGGTTCTGGGTGAGCACCACGCTGTAGTTCCAGGTGCCACCGGCTTCGGCGGTGAACTGCACCGAGTGCGCATTGAGCCCCTTGCGCTGCGCGGTGGAGCCCACCAGCCGCTCGTAGAAGGCTACGTCGGCGCGCAGCGCGGCAATCTGCTCGTCGCGCTCGGCCAGCGAGGCCTGCACCTCGGTGTTGGCAGCGCGACTGATCTTGTCGGACATCGCCAGATTCACCTGCCGCTGCTGCAGTTGCTCGATCTGGCGGCGCTGCGCGGCCTGCGCGCGCTGGGCCTGCTGCAGGCCGGCCTCGGCCTCGACCAGGCGCGGCGCGGCGGTGCGGCTGGCCATCCACCAAACCCCACCCAGCGAGGCCAGCCACACGATCACCAGCACCGCCCACAGCCAGGGCCGGCCGGAGCGGGGCCCGCCTGCATCGCGTGGGACGATTTGAACGCGGGCGGTAGGTCTCATGGGCGTGGGCTCCGGACGGGCCGGTCTGTGATCGGCGGCGTAGTGTGCCAGAGCATCGCCGGCCCTCACGCTGGCGCCCAGCCGGCCGTTATCCGATAGTTCCGCATCCTTTGCGTGGAGCAACGCCATGAGCGAGGCCCATCTGTTTGTCATCGGCATCCTGCTGGCCTGGCTGGCGGGCATCCGCGTCTATCTCACCGTGTTCGGGGTCGGGCTGGCCGGTCTGCTCGGCTGGATCGAACTGCCACCGGCCCTGGTGCCGGCGCAATCGTGGTGGGTGCTCGGCACTTCCGGCGCCCTGGCGGTGGCGGAGTTCTTCGCCGACAAGATCCCCGGCGTGGATTCGGGCTGGGATCTGCTGCAGACCCTGGCGCGGGTGCCGGCCGGCGCCTTCCTGGCCGCAGCCACGCTATCGCCAGACGGCGATCTGGCCACCGGCGCATTGGCGGCCGGCGCAGGCGTGGCACTGACCAGCCACACCCTCAAGGCCGGCACGCGGGCCTTGCTCAACACCTCGCCCGAGCCGGCCAGCAACTGGATCGCCTCGCTGGCCGAAGACACCCTCACCGCCGCCGCGCTCGCCCTGGCAGTGGCGCACCCGTGGCTGGCGTTGAGCGTGGCGGTGGGCAGCAGCCTGCTGGCCGCGCTGGTGGTGGTCTGGGTGTGGCGCCTGTTATGGCGTGGCGTGCACCGATTGGTGGCGCCACTGCGCGCCGCCTCGACGTCGGCTGTACGCCGCTCCCCGCTATCGTGAAGTTCATCGCATAATCATCGCGACTGCAGGGAGTATCGATGGCCGCCCGAGATCCGGTTCCTTCCACCCGTGACGACACCGCGACACGTAACCGCGCGCTGCGCGCTGAAACCCCGCCGGCCGACTATTGGCGCCGCTGGGCCGACGACGCCGCATCCGCCGACAACGCCGAGCCAGTGAGCGCCACGATCATTCCCGCACCCGCGCTTGCCGCAGTGGCCAACGTCACGCCACCGGCCCAGCAAGCCGCTGCCAGCCTGCCGCGCAGCGCAGCATCCAGCGCACCTGCGCCGGCCGCTGCCGCGCAGCCAGCTGGCGGTAATGGCGCTGACAATGTCAATGTCGCTGCCGACGCGCCCTATCGCGTGCTGATCGTCGAGGACGACCGCTCGCAGGCCTTGTTCGCCCAGAGCGTGCTGCACGGCGCCGGCATGCATGCGCAGGTCGAAATGACCGCCGCCAGCGTGCCGCAGGCGATCCAGGACTATCACCCGGACCTGATCCTGATGGATCTGCACATGCCCGAGCTCGATGGCATCCGGTTGACCACGCTGATCCGCCAGCAACCCGGCCAGCAGCTGTTGCCGATCGTCTTCCTCACCGGCGACCCGGATCCGGAGCGCCAGTTCGAAGTGCTCGACAGCGGCGCGGACGATTTCCTGACCAAGCCGATCCGTCCCCGCCACCTGATCGCCGCGGTGTCCAACCGCATCCGGCGCGCGCGCCAGCAGGCGCTGCAGCAGGCCGGCGAACAGGTCAGCGTGCGCAGCAATCCGGAAACCGGGTTACCGACGCGCGGCCACGTCATGGAACTGCTCGCCGATGCACTGGCACGCAAGCAGAGCGGCGGCCTGTTTTTCATCGAAATCGCCAGCGCGCTCGGTTTGCGCGAGCGTTATGGCTACGCCGCCTACGAGCGCCTGATGACCCAGGCCGGCCATCGCCTGGCCAGCGTCGCGCAGCCGTATCCGCTGGCGCGCCTCAACGACAACAGCTTCCTGCTGCTGGGCGTGGAGATGGACGAAGCCGGCCTGGAAGCCTACGCGCTGGAGATCCGCCAACGCCTGTCTGCGCATGCCTTCCCGGTGCGCGAGGAAGAATCCGTGCATGTGCGCTGCGCTATCGGCGCCGCACCGCTCGGCCTGGGCTTCGACGACACCGGCAGCGCGCTGGAAGCGGTCGAGCGCACCGCACTGCAGGCCCGCCTGCGCAGCGACGGCGTGCAGACCTATCTGGCGCCCAGCCAGGCCGAGCAACAGGAACAACTGCGCCTGGTCGAAGGCCAGCTCGAACTGGCCTACCAGCCGATCGTGGCCGTGGCCGGTGGCGATACCGCGCAATACCAGGTGCTGCTGCGGCTGCGCCAGGCCGATGGCACCTTGCTGTCGGCTGGTCAGGTCATCCCGGCCGCCGAAGCGGCGGGGCGCATCGCCGATCTCGACCAGCAGGTCATGGATCACGCGCTCGGCCTGCTGCATCTGTACCAGCACGCCAGCCCGCCGCTGCGGCTGTTCGTCTCGCAATCGCCGCGCACGCTGGCGCGCGACGCCTTCGCCGACTGGTTGCTCAAGGCCATCACCGAGCGTGGCGTGGCCGGGCAGTCGCTGATCGTGGACCTGCGCCTGGACGATGCGCTGATCCACGCCGTCACCGTGCAGCAGTTCTGTGCCCGCCTGATGCCGGCCGGCGTGCAGTTCTGCCTGAGCCAGTTCGAACCCGGCGATGAAGCCAACGCACTGCTCAGCCAGTTGCCGCTGAGCTTCGTGCGCATGGCCAACCGCTTCGCCGATGCACACGGCAACGCGGCCGTGCGCGACGAATTGCGCGGGGTGATCGACATCGCGCACCAGCGCGGCCTGCTGATCATCGGCCAGCGCATCGAAGATCCGCAGGCTGCCGCCGCCATGTGGATGAGCGGCGTGGACTTCATCCAGGGCAACCTGGTGCAGACGGTCGGCAAGGAACTGGACTTCGACTTCACGAACGCGGTGCTCTGAGTGGCAGCGCGGGCAGGAGGCCTTCGCGGCTGGAGCACGCTGGTCGCCTTGGCCGCACTGGTTGCAGCATTCGCTGCGGCGTTGCAGTGGCTTGGCGTCGCAGGGCCATGGGGAATCGTCACCACCGCTGCCAGCGTGCTCGCGGTGGTTTGCGGCATCTGTAGCGCGGTAGCTGCTTATCGCGCCAGCCGCGCGCTGAGCGCTCTTACCCGCCAGCTCGACGACATCAACACCGCGCAAGCGCGCATGCAGCAGGAGTTGCAGCGCCACGGCGAACTGGAACAGGAACTGCTGCGCGCCAAGCAGGCCGCCGAAGCCGCCTCGCTGGCCAAGGGCGAATTCCTGGCCACCATGAGCCATGAGATCCGCACCCCGCTCAACGGCATCATCCCGATGCTGGAGCTGATCTCGCGTGGCCAGCTCAGCCTGGACCAGCGCGACATGCTGCAGACCGCCACCGGCAGCTCGCTGCAGCTGCTGCGCATCGTCGACGACATCCTCGATTACTCCAAGCTCGAAGCCAACAAGCTCGAACTGGAAATCACCACCTTCAACCTGCGCGAGCTGCTCGACGGCGTCGCCCAGCTGATGCAGCGCACTGCCGAAGGCAAGCAACTGCGCCTGGGCCTGGATATCGAACCGTCGGTGCGCCTGCTGGTGCGCGGCGACCCGATCCGGCTGCGTCAGGTGCTGGGCAACCTGATCGGCAACGCCATCAAGTTCACCGAACGCGGCAGCGTGGACATCCAGCTGCGGCGCCTGGGCGAAACCCGCGCCCAGCACCTGCTGCGCTTCCAGGTGCGCGACACCGGCATCGGCATCGCAGCGGACCAGCAGGCGCGCCTGTTCCGCTCCTTCGCCCAGGCCGACGCCTCCACCACCCGCCTGTATGGCGGCACCGGGCTGGGCCTGGCCATCTGCAAACGCATCATCGACCTGATGGGCGGCCGCATCGGCGTGGAATCGGAGCCCGGTCGCGGCGCCACGTTCTGGTTCGAAATCCCGCTGCTCAAGGTCATCGGCGACCTGCAACAGACCACCGGCGCCGACGCCGCCCGCGTGATGGTGATCAGTTCCGACGCACGCCTGTCGCAGCGGCTCAAGCGCCTGCTCGACAGCTGGGGCATCTCGCACGTGCTGATGGAAACCACCCAGGAGGCGCTGGAGCGCGTGCGCCGCCACACCGACGACGAAGGCTTCCGCTGCGTCATCGCCGACCACGAGACGCTGCGCTACAGCGCGCGCGCCGTGCATCGCGCCCTGGCACGGCCGGAAGACCTCAGCGGCTCACGGCTGATCTGGCTCTACGGCGACGAGCCGGTACCCGACGAACTGCAGGCCAATGCCACCCTGGTGCCGCGCCAGAGCCCGGACGAAACCCTGCGCGCGCTGGTGCTGCCGCCCGAACCCAAGCCGCCCGTGGCGCCCACGCTGGCGTCCGCGATGATCCCCGAGCCGCTGCCGCCGCCAGTGGCGCATGCGCGCGACGTGCGCATCCTGTTGGTCGAAGACAACCCGGTCAACCTGCTGGTCGCGCAAAAACTGCTGGGCGTGCTCGGCTTCGAGGCCGACACCGCCACCGATGGCGAAGCCGCGCTAAGCAGCATGGAATCCACCCGCTACGACATGGTCTTCATGGATTGCCAGATGCCGGTGCTGGATGGCTATGCCGCCACCCGCCGCTGGCGCGCCATGGAAACCGAAAGCGGTGGCCGCCCGATCCCGATCGTGGCGATGACCGCCAACGCCATGGCCGGCGACCGCGAACGCTGCCTGGCCGCAGGCATGGACGACTATCTCTCCAAGCCGGTCGCCCGCGAACAGCTCGATGCCTGCCTGCAGCGCTGGCTGCCGCGCCAGGCCGTGTTGCCGGGCCCAAGCACCGGAGCCCCCAGCGCGGATGCCGAGAGCGCTGCCAGCGCCGCACAGGCGCGCGCGCTGCCGATCCTGGAAAGCGGCGTCATCGACGAGTTGTACGAAGTGGCAGGCGCGGACACCATCCGCATCCTGCAGCTGTTCCTGGAAGACGCCCCCGGCATCATCGAACGGCTAGAAGCGGCCGCCAGCAATCGCGACAGCATGCAGCTGCGCGATCTGGCCCACACCCTGAAGTCCTCCAGCGCCAACGTCGGCGCCCAGGCGCTGGCCAACGCCGCCCGCCGCATCGAATTGGCCGCACGCACCGGCACCATCGAACGCCCCTCGGTCATGGTCGCCTTGGTCATCGCCGAATACGCCCGCGCCCGCCTGGCGCTGCTAGGCCAAGTCACCCGTTTGCAAGCCGCCAGCCGCGCTGCGGGCTGATTGGCGGGTTAGCCGTGTGGCTGAGTGACGCAGGTCTCTCGCAAGATCGCAGCGTCGTCGTTCTTCAATCGAGCGTCTTAGTTCTCAACGAGCGTCAACCGCGTCTTCGCCTTTGCCAGCCCTAGGCACGCGCGACCGAACGCGCAATCAGCCACAGGTTGATAACGATGCGCCCGCGCAGCGGCCATCATCGCGCCCACGGTGCCAACGTTGAGAATCCGCAACAGCAGGCGGGCACCGGCAGACGCCACGCGCGCACAAACGCCTAACCGCAGCAGCCGCAGGAGCTGCGGCCGCCCTCAGCGCGTTCAGTCGTCCAGCTTGGTCAGCAGATAATTCGGTTCGCCGATACGCGCCACCAGATCCAGCTGGGTCTCCAGCCAATCGATGTGCTCTTCTTCGGACTCCAGGATGTCCACAAACAGCTGGCGGCTCACGTAGTCCTTGACGGTCTCCGCATAGGCCACCGCTTCGCGCAGCACCACGACCGCCTCGCGCTCAAGCGCCAGATCGCAGCGGAACATCTCGGTCGGGTTCTCGCCGATGCGCAGCTTGCCCAGCGCCTGGAAATTGGGAAGTCCCTCGAGGAACAAGATGCGGTCCGACAGCTTGTCGGCATGCTTCATCTCGTCGATGGATTCCTTGTACTCATGCTCGGCCAGTTCTTTCAGGCCCCAGTTCTTCAGCATCTTGGCGTGCAGAAAATACTGGTTGATCGCAGTGAGTTCGTTGTAGAGCACCTTGTTGAGGTACTCGATGACTTTGGTATCGCCCTTCATGCGATGTCTCCGAGACAGTGAGCCGGCCGCACTCTAACGCGTTGCCGCGGCGCATGAAGGAACGCGAATCGTGATCAGTTGCGGAACGCGCCGCTGGCGCGTCACTCGCTGGGCCTGCTGTCGCTGCAGCCACCAATGGCATTACCAAGCTCGATGGCCGCAGAGGATTAGACGCTGCTTGCCTCCAAGCGTGGCGCCTCAGCGCCTACGCCAACAACCAGACTCAGGCAGCGCTGGCGAATCCCAACATCGGCAAGGGCAATGCGCGGCTGGCATGTGCCTGGCTCAGCAAATCGCCCGCCATTTCCAGGCAGGAACCGCAGTTGGATCCACAGCCGGTGCGCATGGTCAGCTCGGCAAGGCTGGCGCAGCCGTTCTCGGCCGCTTCGCGGATCTGGTGGTCGGTGACCCCATTACAGATGCAGACGTACACGGTATCGGTCAGGTGCTGGCGGTCCGGAGGAGACCGGGACTGATTGCACCGCAAACGAGAATAGGTGTCAATTCCAAACGTTAATCATTATTAATCCGCACAGGCAGAGCCCCGCTGCGCTTACGTGGGCGCTTGCGCGGCCGGTCGTGGCCGGCTGCGCTGCTGCCCGGCAACCAGGCTTCCAGCGCACGCTGCGGCATCACGCCCACCGCTGCTGGCCCGGCCACGGTCTGGGCGAGCGGCGCTAGATGACGCAATGCACGTGCATACACGCCGCGCTTGAACATCACCACGTGTTCCACCGGATACCAGAAATCCACCCAGCGCCAGTGATCGAACTCCGGGCTGTCGGTATGGTCGAGCTTGAGGTGAGATTCCTGGCCGGTGAACTGCAGCAGGAACCAGACCTGCTTCTGGCCGATGCACACCTGCCGTTCGTTGCGACGCACCGCCCGGCTGGGCAGGCGATAGCGTAGCCAACCAGGGGTAGCACCGAGCAATTCCACATGCTCGGGCAACAACCCGGTTTCTTCGCGCAACTCGCGGTACATGGCTTCCACCGGAGTCTCATCGGTATTCATGCCGCCTTGCGGGAACTGCCAGCCATCCCTGCGCACACGTCGTGCCCAGAACACCTGACCATCCTCACGCATCAGCACAATGCCGACGTTTGGCCGGAAACCGTCCGGATCGATCACGATGCGGACTCCTGAAAATCTACTGTCACCGACTCTGCCACGGCGACGCCCGGCCCACAAGCTGAAAACGAAATGCTTGACAACATCTCCGCCCATCGTAAAATTGGCGGTTCCCTAGGCTATGTAGCTCAGCCGGTTAGAGCACAGCACTCATAATGCTGGGGTCGGTGGTTCGAGTCCACCCATAGCCACCAAGGTGTTCAGGCCATCACAGGCATGCGATACTCTTGGACCAACACGTTTTATATTGCCCCGTCGCCAAGCGGTAAGGCACCTGACTCTGACTCAGGCATTCGGTGGTTCGAATCCATCCGGGGCAGCCAAACACGAGAGGTCCGATCTAACGATCGGGCCTTTTTTGTTGCGCGCCATCTCGCCGCTGCACGTAAACGACAGCATGCTGGCGTAGAGCGACACCTGCTCTCACCGAGATCGCCTCGCGCAGCAGACTTGCGTTGCAAGTGCTTGCACGCGCGAAGGCACTTCAGAGGAAGCACTTTGTAGGAGCGCGCTCGCGCGCGATGAAGCTTTCCCAGTAAAACCCCATCGCGCTCAAGCGCGCTCCTACCGAAGCAAGCGGGCACGGCTGCCACAACACAAGCAATCAGAAAACCCGCAGCACACGGCTAGAGCACCAGGCTCGTGCGCGACGATCGCGCTGCAACGGCTCCACCACGTTACAGCTGCTACTCGCGGAAGTGCGCGCCAAGCAAGCATCTGTAGGAGCGCGCTAGCGCGCGACGAAGCTTTCCAGGTAACGCCCATCGCGAACATCGCGCCCACGTGCGCCCACAGCAGCGACCTCGTCAAGATTTCCACAACACCGGCAACCAGAAAAAAGGCATCCCAGAACGGCACGCTTCGCCACATCCGATTTGTGACTTGCCTGCATCAGTCTCAAAACGGCGCCGATGCCGCCACTCCCAGTCGAACAGAAGGCGAGCCTCATACACGCCCAAATGCGCATGACGGAGGCAACCAACGCCCGATCGTTCGACCAAACCAGCACCACACCGCATGACACAACGGCCGCCAATAATCAGACCAAAAAATGACGTGCCCAAAACGACAAAAGCCCCGGCATTGCCGGGGCTTTTGAAGCATCCCGGCGAACCGGGACGCAGCAAACGCGATGGATCAGCGCTTGGAGAACTGGGTCGCGCGACGGGCCTTGTGCAGACCGACCTTCTTACGCTCGACTTCGCGGGCGTCACGGGTCATGAAGCCAGCCTTGCGCAGCTCGGACTTCAGGGTTTCGTCGTACTCGACCAGTGCACGGGCGATGCCCAGACGGATCGCACCGGCCTGGCCGGTGGTGCCGCCGCCCGAGGCGGTGACCAGGATGTCGAAGCTCTCGGTGTTCTTGGTGAGTTCCAGCGGCTGACGCACGATCATGCGCGCAGTCTCACGGCCAAAGAACTCGTCCAGCGGACGGTTGTTGACGGTGATGTTGCCGGTACCCTTGCGCAGGAACACGCGAGCGGTGGAGGACTTGCGGCGGCCAGTGCCGTAGTTTTGCGTGATAGCCATGATTAGATATCCAGAACTTGCGGCTGCTGAGCGGCGTGCGGATGCTCGGCACCCGAATAGACCTTGAGCTTGCGGTACATGGTGCGGCCCAGCGGGCCCTTCGGCAGCATGCCCTTGACGGCGATTTCGATCACGCGCTCCGGGTGGCGCTGCAGCGCCTGCTCCAGGCTCTCGGTCTTCAAGTTACCGATGTAGCCGGTGAAGCGGTGATACTTCTTGTCTTTCAGCTTGTTACCCGTGACCACGATCTTCTCGGCGTTGATTACCACGAGGTAATCGCCGGTATCGACGTGAGGGGTGTAAACAGGCTTGTGCTTGCCGCGCAGGCGGCGAGCCAATTCGGTGGACAGACGGCCGAGCGTCTTGCCGGCGGCGTCAACGAGATACCAGTCGCGCTGGACGGTCTCGGACTTGGCGGTGAACGTAGTCATGAGAAAACTCTTGAGTGTGGTCGGGCGGATTGCAGCGGCAATGACCGCTGGAACTTTGCCACGCGTTGTGAAGGCGAAACAGAAGAGGCGGGATTGTACGGGATGCCCCTCCCCGGCGCAAGTCGAGGCCTCACATGGCCGGCAATGGTTGGCAGCACGTCGGCCGGGGGCGAGAATCCCTACATGACCCAGATCCCCCCTTCCCGACTGCACAGCCCGCTCGACCGCCTGCTGGTCGAAGCCCAGCGCGCGCTGGACACGGTGTTCGGCAATCCGCCGGCCGAGCGCCCCAATCCCGCCGGCGACACTCCCGATGCCGCTCTGGCACCTGCGCAACGCCAGCACGCCGCCGGGCTGATGCGGATCAACCACGTCGGAGAGGTGTGCGCGCAAGGCCTGTATTTTGGCCAGGCCGCGGTGGCGCGCGATGACCACACCCGCCAGCATCTGCTCACCGCCGCGCAGGAAGAGACCGACCACCTGGCATGGTGCGCGGACCGGCTACGTGAGCTGGAGAGCCGCCCCAGCCTGTTCAACCCGCTCTGGTACGCCGGCAGCTATGCGCTCGGCGCTGTCGCCGGGCTGCGTGGCGACGACTGGAGCCTGGGCTTTGTGGTGGAAACCGAACGGCAGGTGGAAGCCCATCTGGACGAACACCTGGAGACCCTGCCCGAGACCGACCAGCGCAGCCGCGCGATCCTGCGCGTGATGAAGATCGACGAAGCACGCCACGCCGATCACGCCGAGCAGGCCGGCGCACGCATCTTGCCGCCACCGATCCCCAGCGCGATGGCCCTGGCCTCCAAGCTGATGAAGACCATCGCCTACCGTTTCTAGGGGATTGGGGATTGGGGATTGGGGATTGGGGATTGGCGGCTGGCGGCTGGCGGCTGGCGGCTGGCGATCAGAATCTTGCGTGCATCCCCACGCAGATCGCACAGTGAGACGCGCGCCATGCCGTGTACGCCAACGGCGACTTCGGTATGAGTGTCTGACGACGACTCTGCCGCCTGACCTAATCGCGCCGCATGCCTCGGCGCACGCCACTGAAGCAGAGCCCCCTTTTGTTGGGGAGGCACACCAAAGGCGCGGGGATAGGCTGCGACGGAGTGGGGCCCAAGGTTTGCGCAGCAAACCTCGGGAGGCAGGCCTACGAAGCGGGACTGACTACAACTACGACACCAGCTTCAGACCGATCACGCCGGCCACGATCAAGCCAATGCAGGCCAGCCGCGACCACGAGGCGCTGTCGCCAAACAGCGCGATCCCGGCGATGGTCACGCCCAGTGCGCCGATGCCGGTCCAGATCGCGTAGCCGGTGCCCACCGGGATGGTCTTTAGCGCCTGGGTCAGGAACCACAGACTCACGCCGGCCAGGCCGATCGTCAGCACGCTCGGCCACAGGCGGCTGAAGCCGTCGCTGTATTTGAGTCCCAGGGCAAAGCCGATTTCGAACAGGCCGGCCAACACCAGATAGATCCAGGGCATCACATCACTCCTCACAGAAAAAACGGACAAAAAAAAAGCGACCCGGTGTCTGCACACCGGGCCGCCGTCGGCTATGGAACGCGAGGTCATCGCGTGGCGGGCCGTCCCGCCGTGTCATGTGGTTGCGCAACTGCAAGCAGGTACGCAACGGTCGAAACTACGCTTATTCGCTCAGATTGCGGCCGTGGAACAGTTCTTCGATCTCGCGCTTGAGCAGCGTTTCGATCTTCATACGCTCCTTGAACGAAAGGTTCTTCGCACGCTCTTCGAACAGGTACTGATCCAGGTCGAAATCTTTCAGATGCATCTTCGTGTGGAAGATATTTTCCTGGTAGACGTTGACGTCGAACATCTCGTAGCGCGACTTCACGTTCTTGGCGAGGAAGTGCTGGATCGAGTTGATCTTGTGGTCGATGTAGTGCTTCTTGCCCTTCACATCGCGGGTAAAGCCACGGACGCGGTAGTCCATGATCACGATGTCGGACTCAAGACTCTCGATCAGGTAGTTCAACGCCTTCAGCGGCGAAATCACGCCGCACGTGGCGACATCGATATCGGCGCGGAAGGTGGCGATGCCTTCCTGGGGATGCGTCTCGGGGTATGTATGGACAGTGATATGGCTCTTGTCCATATGCGCAACCACGGCGTCGGAGATGAGCTCCTTGCCGGCCTGCTTCTTGTCGATCACCGGCTCTTCCGAGATCAGGATCGTCACCGACGCACCTTGTGGATCGTAATCCTGACGCGCGATATTGAGGATGTTGGCGCCGATGATTTCGGCCACATCCGTCAGGATCTGGGTCAGACGGTCCGCATCGTACTGCTCGTCGATGTACTCGATGTAGCGCTGACGCTCCTCTTCGGTACGTGCATAGCAGACGTCGTAGATGTTGAAGCTCAACGCCTTGGTGAGGTTATTGAACCCCTGCAGCCTCAGACGAGGCAACGGCTTGACCACGGCGGTCGGTCCTTTGGGAAGACGGGAAAGGGGGCAATTATGGGCCAAAGCTCTCATCAACGAAATGCCGGCGTTGAGAATGGTTTACCTTGCATGACTCATGCCGTTAAGCTTCGGGAATTACACGCGGAACTACCATGAGCCTAGGGAACACGACGGTTGTGACTACGACGGTACGTAACGCTACCCCCTCACTGACGCTGGACGCGGGCACCATTGAGCGATTCCTGGCGCACAGCCACCGCAGGCGCTATCCGACCCGGACCGATGTGTTCCGGCCGGGAGACCCCGCTGGCACCCTCTACTACGTGATCAGCGGCTCGGTGAGCATCATTGCCGAGGAAGATGACGATCGTGAGTTGGTGCTGGGCTACTTCGGTAGCGGCGAGTTCGTTGGTGAGATGGGGTTGTTCATCGAATCCGATACGCGCGAAGTGATCCTGCGCACCCGCACGCAATGCGAGTTGGCTGAAATCAGCTACGAGCGCCTGCAGCAGCTGTTTCAGACGAGTTTGTCGCCGGATGCGCCGCGAATTCTGTACGCCATTGGCGTTCAGCTTTCAAAACGGCTGCTCGATACCACAAGGAAAGCCAGCCGCCTGGCGTTCCTGGATGTGACCGATCGCATCGTGCGCACACTGCACGATCTGTCGAAGGAGCCGGAGGCGATGAGCCATCCGCAGGGCACGCAGTTGCGCGTCTCGCGGCAGGAACTCGCGCGCCTGGTCGGCTGCTCGCGCGAAATGGCCGGACGCGTCCTGAAGAAGTTGCAGGCCGATGGCCTGTTGCACGCACGCGGCAAGACCGTCGTGTTGTACGGCACGCGCTAAGCGTGTGGTGGCGATCGGTACGCTGGCGCACCGATCGCTTCGCAATACCGGTGGCGCCGGCGCAAAACCGGCCAAACGCTGCGCCAGAGCGCTGCATATCGCCTTAGCGAGCCCATCCGTAGCGCGACCCAGTCCACAGATCACAACATTGCTTTGCAGGACCTGTGGGTGATGTACGGCAGCTACTGCGCATCGATTGCGTCACAGTTGTTGCGTTATCCGCGTACAGCAGTTCGACAGTGATCCACGCCATCGAACGCGGGCGAGATCACCGAATGACCGCAGCGACGCTTTCTATAGTGATCACCAAGCGCGTACGGGCTGCCGGTGATCGGCGCGGCTAGAGCGCCTTGCCACCGCGATCGCGACAGCCCCAGTTGAGAATCGGAGTACCGACGGGCAGCACCTGGCGGAACAGGCTCTCGCGATTGGCCTTGGGGTTGACCACGACCGGTGCGCGCGCGGCCTTGAGCAATGGCAGATCCGCGGTGCTGTCCGAATAGGCAATAGCGATATCGGCATAGCCGCGTTCGCGCAGCATGCGCATCTTTTCTTCGTTGTGGCAGTGCCGGCGTGCGGTCACTGCACCCAGGCGCGGGCCCACCAAGGTGCCGATCACCGGCACGTCCTGATGCGCAACGAAGCCCAGAATTGCGCGCGCCAGCTCCGGCGGCGCACCGGTCGCCACGACCACCCGATCGCCTGCGGCGCGATGTTCGGTGAAGACCTTCAGTGCGTGCGGCAGCAGCCGCTGCCGGATCTGCGCTTCATGCTTGAGCACGTAGGCGTCGATGAAGCGATTGAACTCGCGTGCACGGTGCAGGCCGAAGGTGGCGATCCAGACATACCCGGACACGCCGCGCCGACGCGTGGGCAGCATCGCCACCATGGGCCCCAGGATCGGCGAGGCCAACAGCGCCACCAGCAGGCGCAACGGGTTGCGGCGGATCAGCCAGGCAAACAGATGGCTGCCGGAATCGCCGTCGTACAGGGTGTGATCGAAGTCGAAGACCACCAGCGGTGCGTCCTCGCGCGGGGCGGGATACGACTCAGTCATGCGCGAAGAATAGCTGACGCAGTGCTTCGCCGGGTTCGGGCGCGCGCATGAAGGTCTCGCCGACCAGAAACGCGTTCACGCCGTTGCTGCGCATCAACTGCACGTCGGATGCGGTGACGATGCCGCTTTCGGTGACCAGGACACGATCACGCGGCACAGCTGCGCGCATGTCCAGGGTGGTCTGCAGCGACACCTCGAAGGTGCGCAGATTGCGGTTGTTGATGCCCACCAGCGGCACCGGCACCTGCACCGCACGCTCGAGCTCGTCGATATCGTGCACTTCCACCAGCACATCCAGGCCCAACTGCATCGCCAGACCGGACAGGTCGGCCAGTTGCTGGTCCTCCAGCGCCGAGACGATCAGCAGGATGCAGTCGGCGCCAAGCACGCGCGCCTCGTAGACCTGGTACGGATCGACGGTGAAATCCTTGCGCAGCACCGGCAAGGTGCAGGCCTCGCGTGCCTGCTGCAGATACGCATCGGAGCCCTGGAAGAAATCCACATCGGTCAGCACCGACAGGCAGCTGGCACCACCGAACTCGTAGCTGACCGCGATGTCAGCCGGGTGGAAGTCGGGCCGGATCACGCCCTTGGACGGGCTGGCCTTCTTCACTTCGGCAATCACGGCTGGCTCGCCAGCGGCAATGCTGGCCTTCATGGCGGCGGCAAATCCGCGGGTGAGCGGCAGGTCTACGCTACGCGCGACCAGCTCGGCCAGAGGCACGCGTGCGCTACGCTCGGCGATTTCGTCGGCCTTGAGGGCAAGGATGGTGTTGAGAATATCGCTCATCGTGTCGGGTCCTGGCGGGCGGGCATTATCGGTCAAGATCATGGCGGCGACCTGACCAGCGCGCGCTGCGCAGCATGCCAGCGCCGCCGTGAGGGTGTCGGCCAGCGTGGCCGGACACGGGAATCAGCCTTGTGCGGCGGCCTGCTGGGTGAAGGCGACATAGGCGTCCAGACGGGCACGTGCCGAGCCATCGGCGAGCACTTGGCGGGCGCGCACGATGCCATCGGCGATGCTGTCGGCCACGCCGGCCACGTACAGCGCCGCGCCAGCGTTGAGCGCCACGATGTCCAGCGCCGGGCCGGGCACGTTGTCGAGCACCTGCAACAGCATGGCGCGCGACTCGGCGGCATCGGCCACCTTGAGATTACGGCTGGCCGACATGGCAATGCCGAAATCCTCCGGATGCACTTCGTATTCGTGCACCTGCCCGTCGCGCAACTCGCCAACCAGGGTGCCGGCACCCAGCGAGAGTTCGTCCATGCCATCGCGGCCCCACACCACCAGCGCGCGCTCGGCACCCAGCTCCTGCAGCACGCGCGCCTGGATGCCCACCAGATCAGGATGGAACACGCCCATCAAGATGTTCGGCGAGCCGGCAGGATTGGTCAGCGGGCCGAGAATATTGAAGATGGTGCGCACGCCCATCTCGCGGCGCACCGGTGCCACCACTTTCATCGCCGGGTGATGCACGGGTGCGTACATGAAACCGATGCCGGTCTGCGCCAGCGATGCAGCCACCTGCTCGGGCTGCAATTCGATCACCGCGCCTAACGCCTCTAATGCGTCGGCACTGCCCGACTTGGACGACACGCTGCGATTGCCGTGCTTTGCGACTTTTGCGCCGCCGGCAGCGGCCACGAACATGGCGCAGGTTGAAATGTTGAAGGTGTGCGAACCGTCGCCGCCGGTGCCGACGATATCGACCATGTGGCGGCGATCGGTGACCTCCACGCGGCGCGAGAACTCGCGCATCACCGTGGCCGCACCGGCGATCTCGCCAATGGTTTCCTTCTTGACCCGCAAGCCGGTCAGAATGGCCGAGACCATGGCATCGGACACCTCGCCGCGCATGATCTGCCGCATCAGATCAACCATTTCGTCATGGAAGATCTCGCGGTGCTCGATGGTGCGTTGCAGGGCTTGTTGTGGGGTGATGGGCATGGAACCAACCGTGGAGTAAGAAGAAAGACATCAGGCGATGCGCGCAGTGTGCGGGGCCAGCGTGACCGAGCAAGCCCCGTGCGTACGCCTGCGTGCGCAGGACCGAATCAGTGCCACCCGCTGGTCACTGCCCCGGGCGCCGCATGCGAAAGCGCGCCTGCGCCTGCACTTCAAAATAATCGGCCGGGCCACCGGCGCGCAGGATGGTGTGCACGGCGGCCGGATCGTAAATGCCATCGCTCAGCGCTGCGTGCGCCAGATGCACGCCGACCACCTCGCCCAGCACCAGCCAGGTCTGGATGGGCTGCCCATCGGCAGCCTGCAACGGAATCAACTGGCTGAGCCGGCACTCGAAGCTCACCGGGCTGGCCGCCACACGCGGCACGTCGATCAGCCGCGACGGCGCGGCCTGCAGGCCGGCCAACTCGAACTCGTCGACCTCCTGCGGCACCAACGCGGCGCTGGCATTCATCGCCTCGGCCAACGGGCGCGTGGCCAGGTTCCAGGTGAACACCCCGGTGGCCTCGATGTTGCGCACGCTGTCCTTCCAGCCGATGCTTGCGAAGCCGACGATTGGCGGGGTGTAGTTGAAGGCGTTGAAGAAACTGTACGGCGCCAGGTTGACGATGCCATCGGCGCTGCGCGAGCCGATCCAGCCGATCGGCCGCGGGCCGACGATGGCATTGAACGGATCGTGCGGCAGCCCGTGCCCGTTGGCTGGCTCGTAGAAATGGAAGGTGTCGCTGGGCGGGTTCATCGTGGTCCAGGGCATTGCGGTGCTAGTGTGGGAAGTGGATGCGTTGGCGCCGCGATGGGAAGAGCTGTGCGTTGCGCCAGGCATGGTGTGCTGTGCGGCATGCGCGTTGGCGCAGGCAGCAACGCTCATCGCTCCAGGAAATTCTTCAGCAACGCATGGCCGTGCTGGGTGAGGATCGACTCCGGATGGAACTGCACGCCTTCGACCGGAAACTTGCGATGGCGCAGGCCCATGATCTCTTCCATCGAGCCGTCCGTATTTTCGGTCCACGCGGTGACTTCCAGGTCTGGCGGCAAGGTGGTCTTGTCCACCACCAGGGAGTGATAGCGCGTGGCCTGGTAGCTATCCGGCAGCCCGGCAAACACGCCCTTGCCTTCATGGCGGATCGGCGAGGTCTTGCCATGCATGATGTTGCCGGCGCGAATGACATCGCCGCCGTAGACCTGGCCAATGCTCTGGTGACCCAGGCAGACACCGAGAATCGGCGTGGTCTGGCCCAGTTGCTCGATCAGCTGCAGCGAGATGCCAGCCTCGTTCGGCGTGCACGGCCCCGGCGAAATCACGATGCGCTCGGGCTTGAGCGCGGCGATCTGGTCGACGCTCATCGCATCGTTGCGCACCACCGTGACCTCGGCACCCAGCGCCTGCAGGTACTGCACGAGGTTGTAGGTGAAGCTGTCGTAGTTATCGAGCATCAGCAGCATGGCAAGGGACTCATTGCGCGATCAGGAAGACCGCATAGATGTTTTCGGTGTAGGTGATGGTGCCGGTCAGCAGACTTTCGCCCAGACCCTGCGCACCCGCACCTGGAGCAGGTGGCGGCGGAGGGGGCGGTGCCTGTGGCGAAGGCGGCGATACTGCCGAGCCGGGCCTGGGCACTGCAGGGGCGGACCAGGTGCCTGCTTCGACACCGTAAGCAAAACTCGGCGCTACATCGGAGATGCTGTAAATCCCGCCAAGTCGCACGCCGTAGGCAGCGGCCAACCCCTGGGCAGATTCGCGTGACTGCGTGGCCGCTTCGCGCTTGAGTGCTGCGCGCAAGGCGGCCGCGTCGGCGAATGCTGTCTGCATCGACAGCACCTGGACATTCTCGTTGGCATCCAGCCCGCCGAGGAAAGCGCGCACATCCTTCAAGGACGTGAAGGTGCCGCGGATCTTTCGCTCCACCTGGGTTCCCTGGAAAGCCAGCTTGCCGTTCTCGTAGCGCGATTGCGGAGAGATAGACAGTGCGGAGGCGTAGAGCGAATCCTTCATGACGTGATTGCGCTGGAGCCCCTGCAAGACCTGCTTGGCGCGCTCCTCGACGAACTGCCGTGCCAGATCTGGCTGCAGGTCGATCTTGCTGATCTTGAGGTCGACGATGAAACGATCCGGATCGACGGTACGAAATGCCTGCCCCTTCACCAGCAAGTGCGGTTGGGAGGGCAGCGTGTTGATCTGTGCCGATGCCACCACGGGCAACATCAGGGCGCCAGCGAGCATCCAACCTATGATTTTTTTCATCGTCATCATCCTTGTGTCCTAGAAACGGTCCTGAGATTTTGGGTCTTGCACAAGCGTGGCAACATCCGCACACAGACGATCGACCGCGGCAGGCGTGGTGGCCCACGAAGTCACGAAGCGAATCACCAGGCGGCCGTCGCTGCGCGTTTCCCAGCGTTCGAAATCGTAGCGCTGCGCGATCTGTTCGGCCTGCTGCGCGCTCACGGCAATGAATTGCTGGTTGGTCGGCGAGTTGCTGGTGAATTCGGCGCCGGCCGCCAGCAAGCCGGCGCGCAGCCGCTGCGCCATTGCATTGGCATGCGCAGCTAATTCAAAGAACAGCCCCTCTTCGAACAGCGCAGCGAACTGCGCACCCAGCACCATGCCCTTGGCCAGCAGCGCACCGCGTTGCTTGATCAGGTAGCGAAAATCGGACTGCAACGCGGGATTGACGATGACCAGCGCTTCGCCGAGCAAGGCGCCATTCTTGGTGCCGCCGATGTAGAACGCATCGGTGAGCGCGGCAATCGTCGGTAGATCCAGATCGTTGCCATGGGCAGTCAATGCCGCGCCCAGGCGCGCGCCATCCAGATACAGCAGCAAGTCATGCGCGCGGCAGAACTGCGCGAGCGCCTCAAGTTCGGCACGCGTGTAGATGGTGCCGCTCTCGGTGCTGTTGGAGAGATAGACCAGCCGCGGCTGCACCATGTGCTCGTTGCTGTGCACCGCAAGCAGTGGCGCGATCAAGGCAGGCGTCAGCTTGTCGTGCAGCGCGGGCACGGTGAGCACCTTGTGCCCGGTGGCCTCGATCGCGCCGGTTTCGTGCGTGGCGATGTGGCCGGCTTCCACCGCAATCACCGCCTGATGCGGGCGCAAAAATGCGCTGATCGCAATCAGGTTGGTCTGCGTGCCGCCGACCAGTAGATGCACGGCGGCCTGCGGTTGCGCAATGGCATTGCGAATCAATGCCGCAGCACGTTCGCTATGCCGATCGGTACCGTAGCCGCCATTTTGCTCGGCACTGGCCTGCGCCAATGCCTGCAATACGCGCGGATGTGCGCCCTCGCTGTAATCGTTGCGAAAGCTGATGCGTGCATCGCCGTCCTGCCCGTCCATCACAGCCCCTTGGCGGCCTGAGCAACTGCGCGGAACAGGGCGCGGCCCTTGTTCATGGTTTCCTGCCATTCCAGATCGGGGTCGGAGTCGTAGACCACGCCGCCGCCGGCCTGCACATACAGATAGCCGTCCTGGATCACGGCGGTGCGGATCGCAATCGCGGTATCGGCGTCGCCATGCCAGCCGATGTAGCCCACGGCGCCGGAATACACATTGCGCTTGACCGGCTCCAGCTCGCGGATGATTTCCAGTGCGCGGATCTTCGGTGCGCCACTGACAGTGCCGGCGGGAAACGTCGCGCGCAGCACATCGCTGTAATTCAGGCCGGCTTTGAGCGTGCCGGTGACTTCGCTGACGATGTGCATGACGTGGCTATAGCGCTCGATCACGAACTGCTCGCCCACCTTGACCGTGCCCGGCTCGGCCACGCGGCCGACATCGTTGCGGCCCAGGTCGATCAACATCACGTGCTCGGCGCGCTCTTTCGGGTCGGCCAGCAACTCTTCTTCCAGCGCCTTGTCCAGCTCCGGTGTTGCGCCGCGCGGGCGGGTGCCGGCGATGGGACGCACGGTGACCACGCCATCGCGCAGGCGCGCGAGGATTTCCGGCGAGGAGCCGACCACCTGGGTGCCGCCGACATCGAGAAAATACATGTACGGCGAAGGGTTCAACGCACGCAGCGCGCGATACACATCCACCGGGCGCGCACGGAATGGCACCCGCAACCGTTGCGACGGCACCACCTGGAAGATGTCACCGGCGCGCACGTATTCCTGCGCCTTGCGCACCACCGCGTGGTACTCCTCGCGGGTGAACGAAGAATGGAAATCCGATTCGTCGATGGCATCGGAAATTTGCGCCTGCGGATACCCGGCGCCGCCCTGGCGCAGGCGATGCGCCAGTTCGTCCAGGCGGCGGTTGGCGCGCACATAGGCCTGCGGCTGGCGCGGGTCGGCATGCACGATCAGGTACAAGCGGCCTTTGAGATTGTCGAACACCGCCAGCTCTTCGGAGAGCATCAGCAGGATGTCCGGCGTGCCCAGTTCGTCGGGCTTCTCGCCGCTACCCAGGCGCGGTTCGATGTACTGGATGCATTCGAAGCCGAACCAACCGACCAGCCCGCCGGTAAACCCGGGCAGGCCATCGAGCTGGGGCACCGAGTGCTCGGCGCGCAAGGCGTCGACTTCGGCCAGCGGATCGGCGACTTCGCGGGTCTCCAGCACTTCGCCGTGTTCGCTGACTTCCAGCGTGTGGCCGCGAAAGCTGTACACGCGCCGCGCCGGCAGGCCGATGATGGAATAGCGCCCGAAGCGCTCACCGCCTTCGACCGATTCGAACAGGTAGGTGTAGGCGCCGTCGGCGAGTTTCAGATAGACCGACAGCGGCGTGTCCAGGTCGGACAGCACTTCACGGACAACGGGGATACGGGTGTGGCCTTCAGCGGCCTGGCGCTGGAACTGCTCTGCAGTGATCAAGACGACTTTCCTTCCGGGACTCTGTGGCGGGGCGGACGACGGCAACGGGCCACCATCGCCACCAGCGGCGAGCGGAAGAGAAGGAGCGTGGGGTCGTCAGGCGGGACACGTGGGTACTGTAGCGCAACTGCCGGTTTAGGGCAGCAGGTGCCAAGGCGAAAACTGTGGGAATTGCGAGGGTGGGTTGTGCCAGGTTGGGCGGTGTTGGTTATGGCGTCTCAGGCTGACCGACATCGGCTCCGGATAGCGCGTCCTTGTTGTAGAGCGCGTTTTTCGCACACGGTGAGACATTGCCGTGCGCCGGTGCAGAGCGAGCTACCTGGTAGCGGCATGTGTGTCGACACAGGCACCCTCACCCCAACCCCTCTCCCAAAGGGAGAGGGGCTTACAGCGGTGCGTTGGCGGTTGCTTCGCTTGAGCCGCAGTTGCTTCGCTTGAATCCCGATTCCCGATTCTCCATTCCCCATTCCCCGCTTCAAGCGCTCCGCAACGGGCAATCGATCGGCAAATGCATGCGCAGGCGGGCCGCCACGCATTCGACGCGGAAATGCCGCGAGGTCTCCGGTTCGCCATCCAGATTCAAGGTGAGCGGTTGCACGGAGGCGATCTCCAGCCAGGGCAGCCGGGTGCGCACCGCGACCCGTTCGAGCGCGGCCTGCTTGCCGCCGGTGACCAGGGTGCCCAGCGTGGCGGCGACCTCGCCGTTGAGCGCGGGCACGATGGTGACATCGAGCAGGCCGTCGTCGATCAGTGCCTCCGGGCACAGCGCCTGGCCACCGCCGGCCTGGCGCCCGTTGCCCAGGCCCAGTGCGATGAATTCGCCTTCCCAGCTGAAATCCGGGCCGGTGAAATGGGCACTGATCGGGTCGATCCGCCCCAGCCGCGACATGCCGGTGATCAGGTAGGCCAGCCCGCCGAGCATCTTCTTCAGGCCCGCATCGGTTTCCACGGTGACCTGAGTGCCGAAGCCGCCGCTGGCCACATTGGCGCACCAGTGCGGGCCGTGGTCGGCGTCGATACGCAGCAGGTCGATGGGCTCGGCCGCACGTTCGGCAATCAGGCCCAGGGCGCCGAGCGGTTCGAGCGGGATCATGGCGGCAGTTGCGAAATCGTTGGCGGTGCCCAGCGGCACCAGGCCCAACGATGGCAGCGTGGCGGCGTCGTCCTGGTGGTGGGCCAGTGCGGCGGCCACTTCGCTCAGCGTGCCATCGCCGCCGGCGGCGACCACGGTCTGCACGCCATCGGCGATGGCTTCGGCCACGTAGCGCTCGGCGTCGCCCTCTTCCCAGGTCACGCGTACATCGAGCTGGATGCCGCGCTTGCGCAGCACGCCCACCGCCTCGCGCAGATCCTCGTTGTCGGTGGACTTGCCGTTGAGGATCAGTCGCCAGTGGGACGGGGCCATGCGCGCTGCCGATGGAGGAGGGTGTGGTGCGCGCAGGCTAGCAGCGGCGGAATGCGTGGATCGTGAATACGCAGTGCCCGCACCTGTCATCGGCATGTCATCGATGACCCGGAGGATAGAAGGCCATAGCAGGGACGACGGGCGGAGGCAGGATCAGCCTCCAAATTTTCTTGAAGGCCGCTCCATTGGGGCGGCATTTTTTATGCGTGTTTCGGAGGGGTGGCGAGGTGACGCGCGGTTGCTTGGCCACAAACTGCATGGTTGAAGCAGGATGCCCTGGGGCAGGCCTGCACTTCGCGCCCCCAAGCGGGCGTCAACTGCCAGGCAAGCCTAGAGCCTGGCTGACGCGCGGCTCATCCCTTGCCCCGCCGCCTCAGCTGCCTGCAGCAAACGCGGCCAGGCGTTCACCATCGAGCCGGTACACCGTCCAGCCCTCCATGGGGCGCGCACCCACGCCCTGGTAGAACTCGATCGCCGGCTGGTTCCAGTCCAGCACCGACCACTCGAAGCGTCCGCAGTCCTTATCCACCGCCAGTTGTGCCAGGTGCCGCAGCAGCGCCAGGCCGGCGCCCTGCCCGCGCGCTTGCGGCCGCACGAACAGGTCTTCCAGATACAGGCCGTTGCGGCCCAGCCAGGTGGAGTAATTGAAGAAATACACCGCGAACCCAAGCACCTGGCCGCCCTGCTCGCAGAGCAACGCGTGCGCGGTGGCACCGTCGCCGAACAGGCTGGCGCGCAGATCCTCCGGCGTGGCCTTCACCGCGTCGGGCTCGCGCTCGTACACCGCCAGCGCGGTGACCAGTTCGTGCAGCAGCGCCGCATCGGCGGGCGTGGCGGGGCGGATCTGCAGCGGCGCCTGAGTCATCGCGCCGCATCCACCGCCGCGCGCATCTGCGCAATGATCTGCGCGTAGTCGGGCGCATTGAAGATGGCCGAGCCGGCCACGAAGGTATCCGCACCGGCGGCAGCGATCGCGCCGATGTTGTCGGCCTTGACGCCGCCATCGATCTCCAGGCGGATCGGCTTGCCCAGCGCATCAATCTTGCTGCGGATGGCGCGCAGCTTGTCCAGCGCCGAGGGAATGAAGGCCTGGCCGCCGAACCCGGGGTTGACCGACATCACCAGCACCAGATCCAGCTCGGGCAGCACCCAATCGAGAATATCCACCGGCGTGGCCGGGTTGAGCACCAGCCCGGCCTGGCAGCCATGCGACTTGATCAACTGGATGGTGCGGTGCACGTGGCGGCTGGCTTCGGGATGGAAACTGATGGTGGTGGCACCAGCGTCGGCGAAGTCCGGCACGATGCGGTCCACCGGTTCGACCATCAGGTGCACGTCGATCGGTGCAGTGATGCCGTGCTTGCGCAGCGCCTGGCAGACCATCGGGCCGATGGTCAGGTTGGGCACGTAGTGGTTGTCCATCACGTCGAAGTGCACCCAGTCGGCACCGGCCTTCAGGACGTTGTCCACTTCCTCGCCCAGGCGGGCGAAATCGGCAGACAGGATGGACGGGGCGATCGCCGTCGGTTGCATGGGCAGCTCGGGAAAATGCAGGAGCCCCATTGTCGCAACCGTGGCGCGGCGAGGAAAGCCGAGCGCGGCGGCAGCTGCTCTGCAAGCGGGCGTTCGGTGGAGCTTCGGGCCGGCTTGGCGTTGGCTGCCGGCGATGGGCGCCTGGCGCCGCCAACACCGGCGGTATTGCACTCGATCGGCCAGAGCCGCTGCCTGGCAGGTCTTCCAAATCCGCAACCGCTTCCCAAAAAGCGATTGTCAGTGCATCCGCAGCGGACGCCAGCGCGTAGGGTGATGGACCGGCGCGCCGCGCCAGATGAAGGAAACCGCATGAAAACCACCCCGCTCGCTTCCGCTGCCCTCGTTCTATTTGCCCTGGCCCCCTCGGCCTGGGCGCAATCCGGCCCCGCTGACTGGTCCGGCTTCTCGCTGGGGGCCAATGTGGGCGGCGCCGACCCGGCCGGCGTGTCCGGCGGCCGTTTCGGCTTCGATACCAACCTGGACGGCCGCGACGGCGACCAGGTCAGCACCGCCACCGGGGCGGATGCGTTTTCGCCGGGCTTCTGCGGTGGCGCTGCGGCCGGGCGCACACCGGCAAGCGGGTGCAGCAAGGACAAGGGCGGTGCCGAATACGGCGTGCGCGCCGGCTACGACTGGCAGGTGGGCGACTGGGTCTACGGCGTGGTGGCCGAATACACCCGTAACGACCTGCGCGACAGCGTCAGCGCCTTCAGCACCACACCGGCGCTGTACACCTTTACCCGCCAGCTCAATCGCACCGCCGCGCTGCGCGGGCGCGTGGGCTATGCGTTCGGCGCACAGGGCGACTACCTGGCGTATGTCACCGCCGGCGTGGCACGCGGCGAGTTCGACCACAGCTTTGCCAGCAGCAACACCGCCAACAGCTTCACCGGCAGCGGTGGCGACAGTGCCAACGGTTACCAGGCCGGCATCGGGCTGCAGCGTCGCTTGAGCGACCATGTCTCGGTGGGCGTGGAATATCTGTTCACCCGCCTGCAGGACGAAGACACCCGCGTGCGTGTCGGCCCGGGCACCGCCCCGGCGACCAACCCGTTCCTGCGCGTGAACCCGGCCGGCACCGACCTGCGCCGTACGGACACGGATTTTTCGTCCAATGCGATCCGCCTGACCGCCAGCTACCGCTTCTGATCCGGCGAAAGGGCATGGCCTGAGGGCTCGGCCCTGGGTGACATATTCGCCCCATGTGCGCCCGGGAATCTCTAGGTTCCTGGGCGTTTATGTAAGACCTCGCCGACTGTTGCGGGGGCAGTTCTGGAACGCGCCTCGCCAAGCGATGCGCGCATCGGGTTTTCGTTTAATTCGGCGCATTCAAGGCCTAGTCGCGGTCTCTTTCAGGGACTGCTCCAAGGCCTGTTCCTCCATTCCTGCAGTTCTGGCCCGAGAGAGCCAGGCCTATGGGCGAGGCTGTGCCCGCAATGCGCGGCGTCAGATGCTGAGGATGGCTCAGCAACGCACACCCGATGTTGGGCAAATGGGATCAGGCAGCCCCGCATTGATCTGATGATCCTGCTACGGTCCGTTGCCCCGCTCTCCGTCAGAGCTCAGCGCTTGCGCTGCCGCTGGATGCGGTCGTAGGCGGCGTTGATCTGGCTGGCCTTCTTTTCGGCCTGCCGGCGGTCTTCCGGGCTGGCGTTGGCCACCTTGTCGGGGTGGTAGCGCGACATCAGGCGGCGATAGGCCAGGTCGATCTCGGCTTTGGTGGCGTCTGCTTCCAGGCCCAGTGCCTCGTACGGGTTCTCTTCGCGGCGCTTGAACCAGCCCGCATCCACCGCATGCCCGATCGCCAGGCCGATCATCACCCCGATCAGCGGCGCCCCGCGGAACAGCAAGGCGCCGGCAAGTGCGCCGAGCAATTTTCCGTACCAGGACATGGGGGCGATCGGCAGCCAAAGAGGCGGGCCGGCGATTTTACCCGAAGCCCTGTGTGGCTTGGCTGTCGATCGGCGTGCGAGGCGCTCATGGGCGAAGTACCGGGTAGGTTTGCGACGCGCCGCATGCCAGCGGCAGCGTGCCTGACACCCGGGTGCGGCCGTCGGCCCTGCCGGTTGGGCATAGCGGCCATGGCCGCCAGCTGGCAGTGCAACGCCTGCCAGCCACTGCGTGCAGCGGGGCGCCGCGAAGCACCGTACACTACGCGGCCCGCTGCCTACCCGCGGGCCCGCCGGGTCCTGGGGACAGCGTCATTGCGACGTCCTTAGGAGTGCCTGTGTCGACCACGCTGTTGCAATCCGATCTCCCCGGCCTGCCGTTGCGCCACCGTGGCAAGGTCCGCGATGTCTTCGACATTCCCCGCGACCGCCTGCCCGCCGATGCGCCCCCCGGCGACTACCTGTTGATGGTGGCCACCGACCGCCTGTCTGCGTTCGACGTGGTGCTGCCCGACCCGATTCCCGGCAAGGGCGAAATGCTCTGCCAGGTGTCCAACTTCTGGTTCCACAAGACCGAACACCTGATGCCCAACCATCTGGTGGACATCCGCGTCGAGCAGGTGCTGCCCGAGGGCGTGGATCCGGCGCTGTACGCCAAGCGCGCGGTGGTCACGCGCAAGCTCAAGCCGGTGCCGGTGGAAGCGATCGCGCGCGGTTATCTGATCGGCAGCGGCTGGAAGGACTATCAGCGCACCGGCAAGATCAGCGGCATCGAATTGCCCGATGGCCTGCGCCAGGCCGAGAAACTGCCCGAGCCGATCTTTACCCCTTCGACCAAGGCTGCGGTCGGCGACCATGACGAGAACATCGACTTCGATGCGATGGTCAAGACCGTCGGCGCCGAGCTGGCCGAGCGCGTGCGCGATGCCACCTTGCGCATCTATCGCTTCGCCGCCGATTTTGCCGCCGAACGCGGCATTTTGCTGGCCGACACCAAGTTCGAATTCGGCACCGACGCCGATGGCCGCCTGTACATCATGGACGAGATGCTGACCCCGGATTCGTCGCGCTATTGGCCCGCCGACCAGTACGAGCTGGGCACCAGCCCGCCGAGCTACGACAAGCAGTTCGTGCGCGATTACCTGGAAACCCTGGACTGGGGCAAGACCGCACCTGGCCCGCGCCTGCCGGCCGAAGTGATCGAACGCACGCGCGCCAAATACGCCGAGGCGTTGCAGAGGCTGGCGGGTATTTCGGTCGATTGATGTTCAAGGCCCCGGTCCCGAGGCTTTGAGGCTGTACTAAAGCAGCAATGGCGGGCAGCGCTCTTTCTTGAGCGCTGAAGGACGCACCTGACGGGATCTGTTAGCCAAGGAAGTCGCAATGGCACTCCCACATTTTTCATTCCGCAGATTGCCGGCGTTACGCAACGCACTGCTGCCCGGGCTGCTTGCAGTAAGCGCGTGCAGCGCCGGCGAATCAGCCCCCGATGCGACGCTAGTCACATCGACGGCATCGGCATCGGTATCGGCGCCTGCAGCAACGCACGCACCGGCTTCTTCTGGCGCTTCCCTCAATGACCAGCTCGCGACGTTGCTACAGGCAAGCAGCGTGCAGTGTGCCGATGCGAACATGGCAAAAGGCTGCACGGCCGGAAATGTCGATGCCGGCGATTTCTACGACGTGGAGCTCTCGCCTGCGTGTGACGATGCGGGCTTGTTTGCCGGCGTGGCGCAGGCAAGCGGGGTGGATGCACTTGATGCGGTGCCGACCACTGGCAGTAGCGTGGTCGCCAGAGCCAGGCTGGCGCAGGGCCAGCTCGTCTGCATTCAAGCGATCGGCCGCGCCGGACAGAATCCTCTGTATTACTACGTCATTGCGATTCCTGCAGACAGTGTTGCCGGATGCAAAAACAACCCGGCATGCCGAACATATGGCGACAGGCCGATCCAACGTTCGAAGAGCGCCACTGGCGGAAATTGCCATGCCGCTGCCCCAGGCCAGTATGTCGGCGACTGCGCACAGGGATGGGTGGGTGCGGATGCACTCGATGTATTTTCAAACGGGATATAGTCAGCCGCGCCATACCAGATAAATTCCCGGCCAAAACCATGATCAAATCATGATGATCTTTGCACAGGCTCGATCAAGATAACCTGGCTTTGCTGACAGCAATCAACGGCCGCGGACTCGCCCGAGCACCGGGGCCACCGTCAGGTTGCTTGTTCTGTGAGGACATTGGCTTGCCGCATGCCGGCCAGTTTGTGCAACCCACGCTCTGCAAGCCTTCACACATCGGCAAGCAGCGCGCGTATAACGTCCCGCCCGCGCTCCAGCTTGCCCGCTATGATCAGGAGGATCCATTGGCCCTTTTCCGAACGTCCCTGCACGCTCTCGCACTGAGCCTGGCGCTGGTTGCCTGCAAGCCGCAAGCTGAGCCAGCCGGCGCTGCGACACCTGCTGCGAATGCATCGCCTGCATCCGCCACCGTTCCGGCAACGCCCGCGCAGGCAACAACCTGTCACAGCGCCGACTTCTCTGACTTTCTGAAAAGCTTCAGTGCAGACATTGCGGTACAGGAAAAAGCCACGGCCGATCCGCTGACGATGATCCAACTCGACCCGGACGCACAGCCCGAGCCCACCCCGGTCACCCGCACGGTTCCGCTTGCCAAGGTCGAATGGCCTGTCATCCCGAACCTGGAGGCAGCACGCAACGGCGGCCGCGAGGTCACGATTTCCGAAGAAGCCGATGGCCGCCAGGTACTGGTCCGCACACCGGACACCGGCGATCAGCAGTTCTACCACTTCGCCCAGCGCCCCTGCTGGATGCTGGTCAAGGTGGACGACCAGTCTTTGTAAACGTCGGTGGGCACTGGAAGCAGGTTCTGCCGGCTTGGCTATCGTCACCTATAACTCATACCGTCAAAGAGGCGACTTGATGCGACGCTTCATCTCCGTGCTACCTGCTCTCGGCCTGAGCCTGGTGCTTTCCGCATGCGGTGACAAGCCAGGGCCCGTAGCTGCCACCACCAGCGCGCCTAGTACGCCGCCTGCCACCACACCATCCCCGACTTCGACAGAAGCAGATACACAAGGACGGAACGACATGATCAAGGAATGCTCCGGCGTGCGCCTGCACCTGAGCGCGTTGCCATCCGAGAGCAGCGGCTCTTCCAAGACCCACCTGGAAATGGAGCACGATGGCCAGCGCCAGGAAGTGGCAGCGCCTCCAGAGATGGCGGACTACACCGCAGTGGGACTGGGTTGCGCGGAAGACGCAAAAGGAAGCACGTACTTTGTCGTCCAGTACGGCGAGCTTCCTTACGGCTGCGAATTTTGCGAATGGTTCTTCCTGTATGACATCAAGGGTCAGTTGCTGAATCATGCGACACCACCGCTGCATACGCAGGACGGCCAGCAGAGCCCGAATAACGACGAATACGAACACAAGCTCGAAGAGTTAGGACTGAAGCACCCGGAATTGGAGCCTTTCCAGCCCTGAGCAAAGGAAGTCTATGCGCCGATTGCGGCGCATGGTGAAAGCAGTACGCAGTACATGGAGCAGCACCCGTTACAAGGAAGAATCTGTCTCATAGAAAGGAACGCACGATATGACCGACACCACGATTTATACCGAAATGGTTCAACCACGCGGCGCTGCTTACAGCAGCGACCGAATCAAACCCTGGAGCCATTACCGCGAACCCATCGACAGCGGAGATGGCAGATTGCATGGCGAATCGCGTCGCTGGGGCGATGCTAGCCCACAGACACAATCACGCGTGATCGATAGCCTTATCGATTCCTCGCGAGATGCAGGGCTTTCAGCGCGCGAGACTGCATACGTCCTTGCCATCGCCCGAGTTGAGTCAGGCTTCAACCCTGATGCAGCTGCGGGGACAACGTCTGCCTCTGGGCTAGGTCAATTCATTGACCGGACTGGTGCGCATTATGGCGTCAACGCGTCCAACCGCTTTGACGTGGAAACGCAGTCGCAGGCATTGGTGCAACATTTCGTTGATAACCGGGACCTCGCGCGTAGCCGCGGCCAGGGCGAGGATTACATTTACAAGTATCACCATGATGGTCC
>NZ_JBGOFY010000013.1:0-145002 GCF_041520885.1 Xanthomonas sp. NCPPB 2922
AGACTTGATCCAAAGCCAGACCAAACGAATTCGCGATCGTGCCGACCGATACGCCATTTCGCATAATGTATATTATGTCAGAACAACGTCTTCAGGAGCATCAGTTCAAACCATTGCGTACGACAACCCAGTCAAAGCCGTCAGATGGCCGCAGTAATACATGTAGAACGCTCTACCCGTCCGCGGGATGGCCCATGACAGGTAAGCCAAACCTGCAACCGGCAGCGCAAGCAGCGGCCACAACGTCCGGTTCACCAAGCACAAGAGCACTAGCGGGATCACCAAGAGCACGACAACCGACACTGCCCTTGGCCATCGCCAGCCCGCTGGATTGCGCCAGAACAGCCAGGCACCGAGTACAACAGCCAGCCCGTTCCACCGATAGTCAACCAGGTAAGGTGCCGGCAACAGGCAGAACGCCAACACAATCCATTTTCGTTCTTCGATCGCACGAATACAGACAGCTGCCAATGCGAAGGACAAGAGAATATTGAGCGGCAGTGCCCGATTGAATGCGATCGCCGCAATCGGTGTCGCAACGAGTCCCCACAGGAACAAGCGCTTGATCAACTTGGCGACATCAGCACCCGGCTGCGCCAAATTGTAGGCAAACACCAGTGCGAACAATGGAAATGCCACCCGGCCTAGTTCTGCAATGACCGGCATATAGCCCAGGTGCAAAATCTTCAAGGTGTGGTCGCCTGTCATAAACAGCAGCGCGAGCCACTTCACCAATTCACGGCCTCCGCTTGTCATGCTATCCCTCCTTGTTCGACGACGGCTCGATGAGCTAATGCGGATTTACTGATCAACTTATCTAACTCTGGAGCTGCCAGCAGTTCTGCAGCACCGGTCACCAATCCCAGCCATTCTTTGCAGCCCTGCTATCTCACAGCCCCATTGTCTTCCTGCAACTCCCGCTTGAACGGCACATCCGGTGGCGGCCTTGCGATGGCTGGCTGATCGTTGAGATTCGGGTCGCTCAGGCCGCAGCCGCCGCCGAATTGCAGCACAGACACCACGCAGCTGATCTTGGTCGTGGTGCCGGGAATGGGAATTTCGATCTTCTTCAATCCGCGCCGCACCCATTCCTGCAACAACGTCTGGTTCGGCATCCAATACTTGTCCAGCGACGTCGGCGTGTAACCGTAGGGCGGCCGCTTGAGCCAGGTGCCGCCTTGCGCAATCTGGTCACGCGTCCAGGTGTCGGTATCGCTGCCAGGCGGGCCGCGATCGCCAGCGCCATTGCCGGCCTCGCCACCGGCAGCAACCCGCACGCTGCCGTCGTTGTTGAACATGCCGTCGCGTTTGCCATCGGCACCGGTTGCCTGCCCGGGACGGTCGCGGGTCGATTTGCTCCAGTCGTCCGCGTTGGCCGCCACATCCCATCCGCCACTGCGATCAACCGGTTTCGGGCCGGCACCGCTGCTGGCCGCCGGCTTGCTGGATGCAGCGGCCGCTGACGCCGGTTTCGCAGATTGCGCAGCCGTCTGCTGGTTTGTCTGATTAGCGGCTGACGGCGCGCTGGAAGGTGCCGGCGCCGCAGGCGATATGGGGGCCGCCGCAGCCGAAGGCGTCTGCACGACTGCCGGTTGCGCCGGGGGTGTCTGCGCCGGCGTCGGCTGTGGCGCCGGGTCCGGCACGTTCGGCAGCTCTGCAGCACGCACCGCCAACTCAGGCATGCGAACCGTGGGAACTACCTCACGTGCACGCACGGTGGGCGCGGTGACCCTAGCCTGTTCGGGCACGACGATCTCGCGCTCGCGCACGGTGGGTGCCGCGGCAGCGCGCACGGCAACGGCCGCAGTCGGTTGCTGCAGTTCGCGCACCTGTGGCCGCTCGGTCACCGTCTGGATCTCGCGCTGGCGTACCTGTGGTGCAGCCGGCTCGATCGGGCGTGGCGCCACAGTGATGGTGGGCGGCGGCGGGACGACGAAATCCGTGGTCGGCACCGGTGTTTCAGTCACCTGCAGCGGCGATTCCAGCGTGACCTGCGGCACCTGCACACGGATCTGCGGGATATCGGGCGTACTGGGTTCCGCCGCCGCAGCCACAACAGGTTCGGGCGCGACGTCCGGCACGTCGGCTGCCGGCTCCACTGGCTCGGCCACTGTGGATGCGGTGCTTGCCGGCGACGCTGCTGCTGACGACGCGGCTGCCGCAGATGCCGCCGCTTGCTGAGCGCCAGATGCCGCTGTGGCTGGCGCAGCGTCCGCGGCCGGCTCGCCTTCGCCACCGCCCTGATCTGCGGCGCCCTCGCCTACATAGGTCAGGCGCACCCGGGCCTCATCGCCCTGTTTGGTGTCGTCCGGGGCCCAGCGCACGCTGACCACCCACAGCAACAAGGCGATAAATCCCAGGTGGATCAGCCCACTGCCGAGTACCGCACCCCAGTGCAGCGGGCGCTCGTCGCGCGGGCGCGGGTCCCAGTGTTGCCACCACAGGCTGCGGAATGCCTGGAACGGACTCAGTCTTCCTGCCATGCCGTCTCGAGGTCGCGGCGCAGGACGCGCCAACAGCGCGTCCGTCAGTTGGTCGTCATCAAACCGTGCTGGCGTACCCAGCCGCCCCCGCATCCAGATGCCCCAGCCATAGGGCAACCCAGTCCGCCGATCCAGAATGAGCTTGCCCGGCATGCGCGCCAACAGCGCCTGCAGGAGATCGGCAGCGGTTGTCACCGGTGGTGCGGAATCAGGCCGCGCTGTCGCGCGGAATGTAAGGCGCGTCGCCGGTGGCGTGATCGGTCGCGTCGCGCACGGCAATCACGCCGGGCACGCGCCCCATCAAGGTCTTCTCGATGCCCTGCTTCAGGGTGACATCGGCCATGCCGCAGCCGTGGCAGCCGCCGCCGAAGCGCAGCAACACCACGCCCTCGGCCGAGACTTCCTGCACCGCGACGCGCCCGCCATGCGAGGCCAGCTGCGGGTTGATCTCGTTCTCTACCACCCAGCGCACGCGCTCCACCATCGACGCCGACTCGGCCGGTGCCTCGCCCTTGATCTTGGGCGCCTTGATGGTGAGCTGCTGGTTGCCGGTGGACTGGGTGACGTAGTCGATCTCGGCGCCATCCATCCACGGCACACTGGCGGCCACCACATACAAGGTGAAGCCATCGCAATCGATGGCCCATTCGTCGCCGGACAAGTCGGCCGGCTCGGCGAACTCGAGTTTGGCGTCTGCACGCGGGGTGCCCGCGTCCACCGCGCTCAGGCGCACGCCCATGCCGGGCACACCCTCGCGCTCGATGAGCTTGCGGAAATAGGTCTGGGCTTTGTCGGATATCTGGATCATGCGGGTTATTCTACCGCTCAATGCGCCCCCGCTCATGGAACACCGTGATCCTGGTGGGTGCTTCTGTTCGCCAATTCGCGAGGCCGCCTGTCATGACCGATCTCATCCCCCTGGAACAGGCCCATTGCCTGCCCCGCAAGGGCAGCGACCACAAGCTGGGCGAAGCCCACCTGGCCGAGCTGTTGCCCCAGGTCCCCGGCTGGGAGCTGGCCGAAGCCGGCATGGCCATCACGCGCACATTCCGCTTCGCCGACTATTACCGCACCCTCGCCTTCGTCAATGCGCTGGCCTGGATCGCACACCGCGAAGACCACCATCCGGATTTGGGCGTGCATTACGACCGCGTAGTGGTGCGCTATTCCACCCACGACGTGGGCGGGCTGAGCGAGAACGACTTCATTTGCGCGGCCAAGGCAGCTCAGCTCTTCGATCAAGGAATCACCGCATGAACCAGTATCGCGCCCTGCTTGCCGGCCTGTGCGTCGCCGGCGCCCTCGTCGGCTGCGGCAAGCCATCGCAGGAGGCCGCCACGCCCGGCGTGGCTCCCACCGAGTTGGCCGCCCTGAAGACGCCCCCGCCTGAATACTCACCGCAGCTGGCCTGTGCAGGAATCGGTGGCAAGACGGTGCTGCGTGTGGTGGTTGGCCCGCAAGGCTCCCCTACCGATGTCACCGTCGCCCAGAGCAGCGGCCAGCCGGTGTTGGATGAGGCGGCGCAGACGCGCGTGCGCGAGTGGCAGTTCAAGGCCGCCACCCGCAATGGACAGCCGGTGCCGCAGACCATCCAGGTGCCGGTGGACTTCAAGCCGCCGGTCCCCAAGCCTGACGAATGCTTCGCCATCGAAGAGCGCGCCCGCCGCGGCGGCTGACCACCACGCATCCATCATCGCGCCATGGCCATCCTGCAGCAGCGGATGGCCGAGCGCAGACACGCGCAGCTGAACTCGCCACGCACTCCGCCGGATCGCCATTCTTTTCGACGAGGTCGTTGCGTCAATGCTTGAAGTGTCATCGCACAATGTCTGGACCGCGCTTGCGGTTACTCTTGCCGCCGGCCTGGCGACCGGCCTGGGCAGTCTCATGGCCGTCTTCGCCAAGAAGCCCAACCCGCGCCTGCTGGCCTTCGGGCTGGCATTTGCCGGCGGCGCCATGGTGTTCGTGTCGCTGTCGGAGATCCTCAACAAGTCGATCGCCTCGTTCTCCACCGCCTACAACGACAAGCTCGGCTTCACCTACGGCACGCTGACCTTCCTGGGCGGAATGCTGCTGATCATGGTGATCGACCGCCTGGTGCCTAATCCGCACCAAAGCCTGTCCACCGACGACCCGCAATTTCGCGACGACAACCGCGCCTACATCCGGCGCGTGGGCCTGCTGACGGCAGTCGCCATCACCGCGCACAACTTTCCCGAAGGCCTGGCCACGTTCTTCGCAACGCTGGAAAGCCCGGCGGTGGGCATGCCGCTGGCGTTCGCCATCGCCATCCACAACATCCCCGAAGGCATTGCCATCGCCGTGCCGGTGTATTTCGCCACGCGCAACAAGTTCTATGCGTTCGGGGCGAGCCTGTTGAGCGGCCTGGCCGAGCCGATCGGCGCGGGCATCGGCTACCTGCTCCTGTCCAGCGTGCTGTCCGAGGCCGTGTTCGGAGCGGTGTTCGGGGTGATCGCCGGGGTCATGGTGTTCCTCGCGCTGGACGAGTTGCTGCCTGCCGCCAAGCGCTACGCACAAGGACACGAGACGGTCTACGGCCTGGTGTCGGGCATGGGCACGCTGGCGATCAGCCTGGTGTTGTTCCGTTATGCGGCACCTTGAGCCTGCAGCCAATTGCCAGTGCTGATGAGTGCTGCCCTGCCCCACAGCTGCCTGGTCTGCTGTTACAGGGATGCAGCGATGCCCGATACATCGCGCCAAATCGGCGCGCGCCTGACGTGCCCACGCGAACTCACGCGAGGCGCGTTCTAGCCAAGACCCACGAGAGAGGCACCGGAGGCAGCTACCGGGCTAGACCTGCTAGCCGTTCCTCAGTGACAGCGGGGGAATGGACCTCAGCATTTCATGCCGCCGCGTTTGCCATCCCGGGGCAGCGAAAGATCTGACGTTGAACCCGAAGGGTGCGCACGCGCCGCGCATCAAGCACGACGCGTGCGTACTTTCCCGTGCCAGCGAGGAACTATCGCCTCTTGCGAAGCCGCGACTCAACCCAGCCGATCCAGCGCCTCAGCCAACTCCGGCGCCAACGGTGCGTTGAGCACATACGGCGTCTTGCCGTTGTCCAGCGCGAACTCCAGCGAGGCGGCATGCAGGAACAGGCGGCGCAGGCCGACCTGGTCGCGCAGGCGCTTGTTCACCTCGGGGTCGCCGTATTTGTCGTCGCCGGCAACCGCATGACCGAGGTGCTGTGCATGCACACGGATCTGGTGGGTGCGCCCGGTCTCGATGCGTACCTCACAGTAGGAATGCCCGCCGCGACGCTCCAGCAACCGGAAGTGGCTCAGCGATGGCTTGCCGATTGCATTGACCTGCACATGCCGCTCGCCGCCCTGGCGCAGGCCGATGTGCAGCGGCGCATCCACACTCATCACCCCGTCGGGCATCCGCCCTACCAGCAGCGTGAGGTAGCGCTTGGTGATGCTGCGCCCGTCCACCCTGTCGTCTTCGCGCATCAAGGCCTGCAGCTCGGTCAGCGCTGAACGCTTTTTGGCCACGATCAATAGGCCCGATGTATCGCGATCCAGGCGATGCACCAGCTCCAGCGTCTGGTTCGGACGCAAGGCGCGCAAGGTCTCGATCGCCCCGAAGCTGATCCCGCTGCCGCCATGACTGGCCACGCCGGTAGGCTTGTTGAGCGCCAGCAGGCGCGCATCTTCGAACACGATGGCCGCTTCCAGCCGCGCCTGGAACGCCGATGGCGGCGCGGCCTTGTCGCCCTCTTCGGTGAGACGCACCGGCGGGATGCGCACTTCTTCCCCACCCTCCAGCTTGCGCTCGGCCTTGGCCCGCCCGCCGTTCACGCGCACCTGCCCGCTGCGCACCAGCTTGTAGATCAGGCTGCGTGGCGCGCCCTTCAATTGTCCCAGCAGGAAATTGTCCAGCCGCTGCCCAGTGCGGTCTTCCGGAACTTTGAGAATGCGCACGCCCACACGGTCGGCGGGAGGCTTGGGGGGCTGGGGGTCGGTCATCCGGCTCTTTATTCTGTTACACTCGGCGAGCGAGATAAGGGTTTGATTTCGTTGGAAGTTGATTGGCCAGAAGCCTGACTTCCGATGATTCCGGCACAGTGCGCAACCACCGCCCCCGGGGCGGCCATGTTAGCGGCTCACCGGCCTACCCGGCCATCGCCAGCGGTTTTTGGCCGTTGCGCTGAACATGTCCCGTGCGCTGTCCCGGTTGTCCGGACGCAGCTGCCGGCCCTGAAACACCTATAAAAAACTTAAGAGAAGCGCTCCCGCGGCCTGCCGTGGTGTTGCAGCGCTGGAAACCCTAGCCAGGCCTGTCCGCGCGTTGCGCGAAAGGCCGGCGACCCGTTCCAGAGGCGAAACGTCACGGCGTTCCGCGCGGTAGAGCGCGCGAGGAACGCAACAATGAAGCGAATGCTGATCAACGCAACGCAGGCCGAAGAGCTGCGCGTGGCGATTGTGGACGGCCAGACCCTGTACGACATCGACATCGAACAGCCGTCCAAGGAACAGAAGAAGTCCAATATCTACAAGGGTCGCATCACGCGGCTCGAGCCCTCGCTGGAAGCGGCGTTCGTGGACTATGGCGCCGAGCGCCATGGATTCCTGCCGCTGAAGGAAATCTCCCGCGATTACTTCCAGGCCGGTGTCGACCACAACAAGTCGACCATCCGTGAGCTGCTGCGTGAGGGCCAGGAAGTGGTGGTCCAGGTCGACAAGGAAGAGCGCGGCAACAAGGGCGCCGCCCTGACCACGTTCATCTCGCTCGCCGGCCGCTACATGGTGCTGATGCCCAATTCCCCGAGCGCCGGTGGCGTCTCGCGTCGGATCGAAGGCGAGGACCGTGCCGCACTGAAGGACGCGCTGGACAAGCTCGACATCCCCGACGACATGGGCGTGATCATCCGCACCGCCGGCGTCGGCCGCGATGCTGAAGAGCTGCAGTGGGATCTGGATTACCTGCTGCAGACCTGGAAGGCGATTGCCGAAGCCGCGCTGAGCAAGCCGGCGGCGTTCCTGATCTACCAGGAGTCGCGCCTGATCATCCGCGCCCTGCGCGACTACCTGCGCGCCGACATCGGCGAAATCCTGGTCGATACGCCGGAGCTGTATGCCGACGCCCAGGAGTTCATGCAGCAGGTCATGCCGCAGAGCCTGCGCAAGCTCAAGCACTACACCGACGATATCCCGCTGTTCAACCGCTTCCAGATCGAGTCGCAGATCGAAGGCGCCTACGAGCGCAATGTGCGCCTGCCGTCGGGCGGCTCGATCGTGGTCGACCAGACCGAAGCGCTGACCGCCGTCGACGTCAACTCCTCGCGCGCCACCAAGGGCAGCGACATCGAGGAAACCGCGTTCCAGACCAATCTGGAAGCGGCCGAAGAAGTGGCGCGCCAGTTGCGCCTGCGTGACCTCGGCGGTCTGGTTGTCATCGACTTCATCGACATGGCGTCCACCAAGCACCAGCGCGAAGTGGAAAACAAGCTGCAGAACGCGCTCAAGTACGACCGTGCGCGCGTGCAGCTGGGCCGGATCTCGCGCTTCGGCCTGATGGAGATGAGCCGCCAGCGTCTGCGTCCGAGCCTGGGTGAGTCCAGCCAGATCGTGTGCCCGCGTTGCGACGGCCATGGCCGTATGCGCAGCGTGGAATCGCTGTCGCTGTCGATCATCCGCGTGGCCGAAGAGCACGCCATGAAGGAGAACACCGGGCAGGTGCTGGTACAGGCTCCGGTGGAGATCGCCAATTACCTGCTCAACGAAAAGCGCAGCGCATTGCGCGAGATCGAGCAGCGCCATGAGTCGCCGATCATCATCGTGGCCGACGAGCAGCTGCATACCCCGCATTACGAAGTCACGCGCCTGCGTGAGAACGAGCTGGGCGAAGACAGCGGCAAGCCGAGCTATCAGCGCGGCACGCCGCGCAAGTTGCCGGTGCATGCGCTGACCAAGGCCCAGTTGAATATCCCGGTCGCGCCGGCGGTGACTTCGATCAAGCCGAGCCAACCGGCTCCGGTGCGTGAAGAGGCCCCTGCCCCGGTCGCCGCGGCGCCCGCCACGGCGCCGGTGGTGGCACTGCCGCTCCCCGCACCGGTCACCGGCGTGGTGGGCTGGTTGAAGCGCATCTTCGGCGGTGTCGATGCTCCGGCGGCAGCGCCGGAAGCGTCGCAGCAGCAGCGCCCGCGTCAGAACGACGCCGCGCGTGGCAACCGCAATGATCGCGGCGAGCGTGGCGGACAACGCCGCGATGCACGCAATGGCAATGGCGGTCAGCACCGCGGCAATGGCGGCAATGGCAGTGGCAACGGCGCCAACAAGGAGCGCCGCGACGAGCGTCGCCAGCCGACCGCGCCGCAAACTGGCAGCCAGCCGCAGCAGCAAGTGCAGGTGGCCAAGCCAGCGCGCAACGAGCCGCAGGCGCCCAAGCAGCCGCAGCAGGGTCAGCAACCGAAGCAGCCAAAGCAGCAGCAAAACCAGCAGCCGCGTCCTCCGCGCCAGCAGGATGGTGCGCCGGCTGAAAAGCAGCAGCGTCCCGCACGCCAGGACGATGCAGCAGTGGCACAGGCCGTGACCGCGACTGCGGCGACCGCCACCACCGCAAGCGTGGCAGCGGCCATTGCCGATACCGCCGCGCCGGTGTCCAGGACGGTGCCAACGCACGAGACCGACGCCGCACATCCGGTCGACATGACGGTGACGCCCGCCGCCTCCGAGGCAACTGCCGATGCCGCCGCCGAGGGCCATGCCCAGGACGCACCGGCAGGCGATGACGGCGCCAATGGCGAGGGCGGAAGCCGTCGCCGTCGCGGCCGTCGCGGTGGTCGCCGCCGTCGTCGTGGTGCAGGCGCCACGGGTGAAGGTGGGACCGGAGCGGATGGTCTTGAGTCCGATGATCTGGACGGCGATGCCGACGGTGATCTGGATAGCGACAACGACGATGCCGGTACGCCAGCACCGACGTCGTCCGCGCCACGCGCCGGGCAGCCCGAGTTCGACTTCGATGACGATGCCGGCACCCCGCCCGCTCGGGCCCAGGCAAAGGTTGAGCGCAGCCCGGAGCAGCAGACGCCGGTGACGCCACGTCTGGTGCCGAAGGAGCGAGCCGAAACGCAGCCGCCGGCTGATACGGCAGCGTCAGCTGCACCGTCCGTCGACAGCGCACCGACTACCCCGCAGCAGCCGGTGATCACCGCGCAGTCGGCACCGGTTGCCTCGCCCGAAGCCGCCGTGTCGTCGCAGGCGGAATCCTCGCAGGCAGCGTCGCAGAAACCCGCTGCAGCACCGCACGCCGCTTCGCCATCGATCGAGGCTGCGCCGGCACAGGAGCAGCAGCGCGCTCCCGTGCAGGACGCCCCGCGTGTTGCACCGGAGGCAGCGGCTCCGGCTGCGGCAGCGGTGCAAAGCGTTCGTCCTGAAGTGACTGAAGCCGTCTCCCCGGTGCAGCCTGCAGCACCGACGCAGCCTGCCGCGACAGCGTCGGTTGAGCCGTCGCCTGCAGCGCAGGTCACGCCGGCGCCCGTTGCGCCGGCCGAAGCTGCCGTGGTCACGGTCACGGTCACCGCACCGCATGCCGAACCGTCCAGCACGGCCGGCAAGGCCGTGGATGTCGCAGTGACCTCGACCGCCGCGGTTGCGCAGCCGGCCACCGACACCGCGCCAGCGGCGCCGGCGCGCAAGCCCTACGCGCCGGTGCAGACCACCCTGCTCGATGCGTTGGCTCCGCAATCGCCGCAAGCGGCAGCTCCGCAGGCTCAGGTCGAGACTGCTCCGGCAGCCAAGGTAGCTGAGCACTCCACGCCGGCCGCTGCTGCGGCGCCTGTGGCTGCGCAGCAACCTGCAGAGGCACGGCAGCCGACGGTGGTCGTGTCGGAAGCGTCCAAGCCGGCGGCGCCGTCTGTTGACGCTGCTGATGCAGCGGACGACAAGGACGACACCGAGGCCGCAGCGTCGAAAGACGATGCCAACAAGCCGCGTAGCGATCACTGATCGTTACGCGTGACTGACGCTGTCCTGGGCAACCCGGATGGTGGCGACAAAAAAAGCGGCCTTCGGGCCGCTTTTTTTGTGTCATCAACTGACAGTCGCAAACTGCATGGAGTTTGCAGCTGCCTGGTACGCGAATTCAAACTTCGACAGGTATTGCCCATTACCGCTTCGATCAGACCGCGCCTTGAGCGTGTCGAGAAACCACGTCGCCGTTGCCACATCGAACAAACAGAAATTCAGCGCTGTGATCAGACCGGCGAGTACCTGCACCGTCACCGCGTCGGTGAGCATTCGATCAATAGATCTGCGGCTTTACGCGTCTGCCGCTCCAAAGCCCTGTAGCTCCACAGAACGACAGCGCTCCAGGACGCTAAGCGCAGAGCACAACCAACGCTCTACCACTCGCACCAGCACAGGAACACGCCAGCCCATCTCTCAATGACTTTCCATAAAGCACGTACGTTCAAACGCGGCGCGACCACCTAAGTGAAGCGCCACGAATTGCCTCTCGATTGATCAGCCATACACCGCCGACAACACCACATCGCCTCAGCGGCGGCATGCGTTCACAGCGTACGTGCGGGATCGGTCAGGCCGTATTGATTGGCCAGTCGCGCCAGGGCGATGTTGTCCTGGATGCCGACCTTTTCGAACAGGCGCGCCTTGTGGGTATTGATGGTCTTGGCGCTGAGATTCAGGCGCTTGGCGATGTCTTCCTGTCGTAGGCCCTGCGTCAGCAGCAGCGCGACCTCAAGCTCACGTGGCGACAGCGCATCGAAGGGCGAACCGCCGCCTTCCAGGTTGGACAGCGCAAGGTTCTGCGCGATGGTGTTGCCGAGATAACGACGGCCCAGCGCCACTTCACGCAAGGCGCGCAGCAACTCGTGCGCGTCGCCGCCCTTGCCGACATAGCCGAACGCACCGGCTTCGAGCAGCCGCTTGGGCAGCGGGCCATCTTCCAGCACCGACACAATGATGACCCGCGTGCCGTAGTCGCCTTTGACGATGCGCTCGGTGATCTCCAGCCCGCTGACTCCCGGCAGGTGCAGATCGCATAACACGATGCCCGGCTTGAGCTGGCGAATCTGCGGCAGCGCCGCTTCCCCACTCTCTGCTTCGCCCACCACTTCAATGTCCACTTCCTTGGACAGGATCATCTTCATGCCGGTACGCACGAGTGCATGATCGTCGATCAGAAAAACTCTGATTGTCATCCGTGTAGTCCTCGCTGTGCGGCTGGCTGGTGCAGCCTAGCTCCGTGAATAATTCAGGGCAAGCTCGATGCGACGTATTACGTGGAAGTTAGACGCGTGTATTGCGCCAGATCCCGGCAAACCCGCGCTCAACGCGTGCTGTGCCGCGCTCCACGTGACCAGCATCGTGCCGTGACGCTTGCGTTGCAGACATCGGACAATACAGTCGTGCCCGGTCAGATTTTCCCTGCGTCTGCGCACGCTGCGCCTTCGACCAACGGACGGAGTTCCGCATCGAGGGCCACGCGCTCATCGAACACGAAACACCGCCCGTTGTAGCCCTCACCACCAACGTCCTCGAAGTACCCCAGGATGCCGCCTTCCAGCTGCAGTACGTTGTCCATGCCCTCGGCATGCATCCACAGCGCAGCCTTTTCGCAGCGGATGCCGCCGGTGCAGAAGCTCACCACCGTGGCATCGGCGAGCGCTGCACGGTGCGGCTGCAATGCCTCGGGCAGTTCGGTAAACTTGTCGATCGGCAACGTGAGTGCGCCCTGGAACGTGCCATACGCCACTTCCTGGGCATTGCGGGTATCCAGCAGCACCAGCGGGCGGCCGTGATCGTCGTGCCCCTGCTGCATCCATTTCCGTAGCATTGCAGGCGCCACCGACGGCGCGCGGCCTTGCAGCGGCGAGGCATCATCGCGGCGGAAGCTGATGATTTCCGGCTTGACCTTGACCTTGAGCCGCGCGAACGGTTGCTCGGCGCTATGGCTGTATTTCACGCGCATCTGTGCAAAGCGCGCGTCTGCATGCAGCCAGGCATAGAAGCCTGCGATCTGCTCGGCATCGCCGGCCAGAAACAGGTTGATACCTTCTTCGGCCACCAGCACCGAACCCTTCAGCGCACGCTGCTGGGCGCGCTCCAGCACGCTGTCCGCCAGCTGTTGCGGGTCTTGGATCGGGGCGAACTGATAGGCAGCGGTATTGGTGATCATGGCGCTATTTTAAGCCCGATCCGCTGCGGCAGGTTATCCGCGCAACAACAGGAACGGCAGCAATACCAGCGAGGCGATCACCAACATGCCGACCAGGGTGGCCAGCACGAACAATGGCCGCCGACGCAACAACGCGCCGAAGGTTTCCGCGGTCCCCGACGCCAGCGCCTGCTGCCGCTGTGCACGCGCATCAGCACCGCGCCGGGCCTGGTACGCATCCATCAGTGCCTTGGCTCGCGGATAGTCCGCATCCTCGCTAAGCCAGATGCCGCCGGCGGAAATGCCCCAATTGCTGGGGCGCGTTTCGTAGGTCTGCACCAGGTTGTCGCGCATCAGTGCCCGCACGTCGTCAGCTTCGTCGTCGGGGACATTGCGTAGGTTGAGCAGCAGTTTTGCCATGACGCGATGATAGCGGGAGCCAGGTGCGATAATGCGCGCCTCACTCCTGTGGATCACGCCATGCGCCTCTTTTTGACGCTTTGCGCCGCCCTGTTGCTGGCGAGCTGCGCCCCTGCCCTGCCCCCGTCCGGTGGCACCATCGCCGCGTTCGAGCGGATCGATCGCACCGTCGGCACTGGCACCGAAGCCACGCCCAATGCGTTGGTCACCGTGCACTACACCGGCTGGCTATACGACGAGAAGGCGGCCGACAAACACGGCAAGAAGTTCGACAGCTCACTGGATCGCGCCGAGCCGTTCCAGTTCGTGCTGGGTGGCCGCCAGGTCATCCGCGGCTGGGATGAGGGTGTGGCCGGCATGCGCGTCGGCGGCAAGCGGACCTTGATGATCCCGCCGGAGTTCGGTTACGGCGACAAAGGTGCCGGTGGGGTCATTCCGCCGGGCGCCTCGCTGGTGTTCGACGTCGAACTGCTTGGCGTGCAGCCGCGCTGAGCACGCACCTCATGACCGATGCAAACACACCGCGGCTCGCGGTGATTGGTGGCGGCCCGGCCGGCCTGATGGCGGCCGAGGTCGCACGCGCCGCCGGGCTTGCTGTGGATCTTTATGAAGCGAAGGGGTCGGTCGGGCGCAAGTTCCTGATCGCCGGCAAGGGCGGCTTGAACCTGACCCACTCCGATCCGCCGCCTGTCTTCGCACAGCGCTATCGCGAACGCAGCACCGAGGTTGGGCACTGGCTGCAGGCGTTCGACGCCGAGGCACTGCGCGCGTGGGCGCGCGACCTGGACGTGGAGACCTACGTTGGAAGTTCTGGCCGCGTATTTCCGATGGACCGCAAGGCCGCTCCACTGCTGCGCGGCTGGGTGCGACGACTCAAAGAACAGGGTGTGAGTTTCCATGTGCAGCATCGTTGGCTCGGCTGGGATGACGGTGGTGCGCTGCGCTTCGCCACACCAACCGGCGAGCAGGCATTCGCGGCCGATGCGGTGATCCTGGCGCTGGGTGGTGGCACCTGGCCGCAGCTGGGATCGGATGGGCAATGGGCACCCCTCCTTGAGCAGCGCGACATCGCGGTGGCGCCACTGCAGCCGGCCAATTGCGGCTTCGACATCGCATGGACGCCGCATTTTGTGCAGCGCCACGCCGGTGCGCCATTGAAGGCGGTAGTTGCCCAGTGGCAAGGGCGCGATGGTGCGACACAGGCGCTGCAGGGCGAATGCGTGATCACCGCAACGGGAATCGAGGGCAGCCTGATCTATGCGCTGTCGGCGGACCTGCGCACGCAGATCCAGACACACGGCACGGCGACGCTCTGGCTCGACCTGGTACCCGGCCGCACGCTGGAGCGGCTGCAGGCGGATCTGCAAAAGCCGCGCAACGGGCGCAGTTTCAGCGAGCACCTGCGCCGCCAGACCGGCATCGATGGCGTCAAGACCGCGCTGCTGTTCGAACACTTGGGCAAGCAGGCCGGCGATGACCTCACGCGCGTTGCGCAGACGCTCAAACAGCTACCGCTGCGTTTGCTGCGGCCACGGCCGTTGGCGGAAGCCATCAGCACGGCCGGCGGCGTACGTCTGGAGGCACTGGATGCGCAGCTGATGGCGCGTGCGCAACCGGGTGTGTTCTGCGCCGGCGAAATGCTCGACTGGGAAGCACCAACCGGCGGTTATCTGCTGACGGCGTGCTTTGCCAGCGGTCTGCGCGCGGCGCAGGGCGCGGTGCAGTGGCTGCAACGCGGCGCTACAGCCGAGCGTTGACCGACGCGCGCGGCCACACCGATTTGACGTCATAGAACACCGCGCCCGGCTTGCCGAGTGCGGCGATGCGCTGCGCATCGTAGTCGCGGTACTGCGCATGCGCCACCGCCAGGACCACGGCATCGTAGGCGCCCTCTTCCGGCGTCTCGCACAGCTGCACGCCGCCGTGGCGCAGCGCGTCTTCGGGATCGGCCCACGGGTCGCAGGTATCGACCTGCGCGCCGGCGACCTGCAGCAGCTGCACCAGCTCCAGGGCACGGCTGTTGCGTAGATCCGGGCAGTTCTCCTTGAAGGTGGCGCCGAGCACCAGCACCCGCGCCTGCGGTGGTGCAATCCCTTGCGCCGCGAGCAAGCTGCAGACGCGCTCGGCCACGTGACGGCCAACCCGATTGTTCACCTGCCGCGCGGTGTGGATCAGATCCGGGTGGTAACCCACGCTCTCGGATTTGTGCAGCAGGTAATACGGGTCCACACCGATGCAATGCCCGCCGACCAGACCGGGCCGGAACGGCAGGAAATTCCACTTGGTCCCGGCGGCTTCGAGCACATCGAGCGTGTCGATGCCGAGCTTGTCGAAGATCAGCGCCAGCTCGTTGACCAGCGCAATGTTGACGTCGCGCTGGATGTTCTCCACCACCTTGGCCGCTTCGGCCACGCGGATCGATTCGGCGCGCCAGGTGCCGGCCGTGATGATGCTGGCGTAGAGCGCATCCACCGCGTCGGCGGCGTCGGGTGTGGAGCCGGAGGTGATCTTGCGAATGTCGCGCAGCCGCCGCTGCCGGTCACCCGGGTTGACGCGCTCGGGGCTGTAGCCACAGAAGAAATCAGCATTGAACCGCAGCCCGGAGGCTTCTTCGAGCAGCGGCACGCAGACTTCTTCGGTGGTGCCGGGGTACACCGTCGATTCGTAGATCACCAGATCGCCTGGCTTGAGCGCAGCGGCAATCAACACGGTGGCACTGCGCAGCGGTTCCAGGTCCGGCTGTTCGAAACTGTCGATGGGCGTGGGCACGGTGACGATGAAGATCGTGCAGCCCGCAAGTTCTGCAGCGTCGGCGGTGTAGCGCAACTGCCCTGCAGCGGCGAGTTCTGCATCGTCCAGTTCCAGCGTGGCATCGTGGCCCTGCTGCAACTGCGCCACGCGCTGGGCATCGATATCGAAGCCCAGCGTGTCGCGCCGCTCACCGAACGCGACGGCCAGCGGCAGGCCGACGTAGCCAAGCCCGATGACGGCAATGTGCGCCTGAAGCGGGTCGAACGGCGGGGTGCGGGACATGCGGTTCCTTCGATCATGCGCGGCACGGCACCGCGCGCCAGTGCGGCGGCAGCATAGCGCAGCCGGCAACCGCCCGGTCAGCCGCTTTGCACGCGATGGAGATTCACAATCGCCCCGCAATCAGGCACGCTATCGGTCTGCCCGGGTGGCGAAATTGGTAGACGCAAGGGACTTAAAATCCCTCAGCCGCAAGGCTATGCGGGTTCGACCCCCGCCCCGGGCACACTCCCCCACGCCATCAGATTGCTTTGGAGTAGCGCACGTCCTGCTGCGAAGGTTGCAGATAGCGGTCAAAGCACATGGCAGCCAGGCGGACCAACGGCCACCCTGTTGCGGTGACATCAACGCACAGCCCGCGCACCTCCACCAGGCCATCGGCGGCAAGCACCTCCAGCGCAGCCAACGCGTCATCGAAGCAATGGCGCGCATCGCACTGGTGGCGTTGCGCCACGGCGGCCAGATCAACACGTCCGCAGCACAGTAAGGCCTGGATGACCTCCGCACGTAGCAGGTCGTCTGCACTCAGTTGCATCCCGCGGCACACGGGCAAGGCACCGCGATCGACCGCCGCTTCCCACGCAGCCAGTTCGCGTGGATTCTGGCTGTAGCTGTCGCCAACATGGCTAATCGCACTGACGCCCAAGCCGATCAGATCGGTATCGGCATGCGTGGTGTAGCCCATGAAATTGCGCTGCAGATCGCCGCGCCGTTGCGCGATCGCCAGGTCTTCGCTGGGAAGCGCGAAGTGATCCATGCCGATGTACTGGTAGCCCGCCGCCGACAACGTACGTACGGCGAGCCCGAGCAGCGCCAGCCTCTCTTGCGCGGAAGGCAACTCCTGCACATCGATCTGCCGCTGCGCCTTGAACACATGCGGCAGGTGCGCATACCCGTAGATCGCCAACCGATCTGGTCGCGCCGCCAGTACGCGGTTCAGCGTACGCGCGAAGCCCGCCTGCGTCTGCCGCGGCAAACCGTAGACCAGATCCACGTTCACCGAGGCGATGCCTGCCTGCCGACATGCAGCGATGAGTTCCAATGTCTCCTGCTCGCCTTGACGGCGATTGATCGCCGCCTGCACGTCCGGATCGGAATCCTGGATGCCTAAGCTGACCCGGTTGAATCCCAGCTGCGCCAGCGCGGCAATGTCGCCTGATTGAACAGCGCGAGGATCCAGTTCGATCGAGATGTCGCGACCGGGATCGATACTGAAACGAAAGATGCGACGCAGGCCATCAAGCAAGTCGCCAAGCAGCGCAGGCGAGAGAAAATTGGGCGTCCCGCCACCCAGATGCAGCTGCACGACCGTTCGACTGCGCTCCAGATGCTCGGCGGCGCTGGTCGCCTCGCGGAGCAGGCGCGCGACATAGGCCTGCCCCTTGGTCGCGTCGCGCGTGATGATCCGATTGCAGCCGCAGTAGAAACAGGGACTGCTGCAAAACGGCACATGCACGTACAGCGATAAGGCGCGCCCAGGGCGCTGATGCTGCGCGCGCAAGAACGCCGCCTGCAAATCCGTGGCACCAAACCCGGGCTGGAAGTGCGGCGCAGTGGGATAGGAGGTGTAGCGCGGGCCTGGGCGGTCGTAGCGTTGCAACAACGCGTAATCGAAGTTCCAACGGGCATGCGCGGCAGCGATATCGGGTTCCATGCGCGGAGCGTGCCGTACCTGCGACAGAGGCACCTTGATCAGAATCAATCTATCGTGACGTGGCGCAGGGAGTGGCACGTCCGCTGAAATCACGTTTGCCCTGCAGCGCTGTCAGCGTGTGGTGCAGCCAGCTTGCATGGCAACTGGCACATGGTTCATACCGTGCCAGTGCACAGCGCAGTGAACTTTGGATCCCGCAGTGTGCAATTGCATCGCCGCCGCTGCGCGACGCGTAGCTTATCCACGCCACGTGCAACCCAAATAAAAAAGCCATGGACCGTAAAGTCCATGGCTTGAATTTGGAGCGGGAAACGAGACTCGAACTCGCGACCTCAACCTTGGCAAGGTTGCGCTCTACCAACTGAGCTATTCCCGCGTGGAGCGATATTCTACAGCTTGTCACCGTTTTGCGCTAGCCCTATCGCCGCGTCGGAGGCAGGGAAAACACACACGATGTGGAGGCCTGGGCCGGAATTGAACCGGCGTACGCGGATTTGCAGTCCGCTGCATAACCACTCTACCACCAGGCCGAAACATCAAACCCAAGGCATCCTGCCCTGAAACAACACGACCCCGCGCACGGGGCCGCGTTTACATCTTGGAGCGGGAAACGAGACTCGAACTCGCGACCTCAACCTTGGCAAGGTTGCGCTCTACCAACTGAGCTATTCCCGCTTGGGAGGCGAAATTTTACAGTGAACGGGATAGCTGTCAACTGTTGCTTTCGACTTTTTTCGGTTTGTTGGTAATCGCGGCCTTTTCATCGGCACGCAAACTTGGCCATGCGGCCTGCAGATACTGGAAACCCGACCACAACGTCAGCAACGCGGCGATTGCCAGGGTCCAGTAACCCGCCTGGAAGATCAGGTTGCCCAGCCAGATTTCATGCGTGGGCATCTGCCCCGGCGTGACCGAATACAGCAAACAGAGCAACGCGACCATCTGTGCGGTGGTCTTGACCTTGCCGATCATCGCCACGCGCACCTTGGCACGCTGGCCGATCTCGGCCATCCACTCGCGCAATGCAGACACCGCGATTTCGCGCCCTACGATGACCGCCGCCCAGAACGCCATCCACGGCGTGGGATGCCCTTGCACGATGAGGAACAACGCCACGGCGACCATCAGCTTGTCGGCCACCGGGTCCAGAAATGCGCCAAACGCCGAATACTGGTGATAACGCCGCGCGACCCAGCCATCCAGCCAGTCGGTGATCGCGGCCAGGGCAAACACACCGGCCGAAGCGAAATTGGTCCACTTGTACGGCAGGTAGAACACCACGACCAACACCGGGATCATCACGATCCTCAGCAGTGTCAGCCACGTGGGGATGGTCAACTTCATTACGGACTCGACTCGCCTGCCGCATCGGGGAGCGCCAGCCCGTGCAGGTTAGCGTAGATTCGCGCGGCGAGTGCGGCATTGACCCCCTCCACCCGCGCAATCTCCGCTTCGCCGGCCGCCTTGAGACCGACCAGGCCGCCAAAATGCTTGAGCAGGCTGGCGCGCCGGCGTGGCCCGATGCCGGGAATATCTTCCAGCTTGCTGGTCATGCGTGCTTTCTGGCGACGTCCACGGTGGCCGGTGATGGCAAAACGGTGCGCTTCGTCGCGAACCTGCTGAATGAATTGCAGTGCCGGCGATGCGGCGCCGGGGCGCAGCTCGCGGCCATCGGCCAGGATCAGCGCTTCGTGCCCTGCCCTGCGCTCTTCGCCCTTGGCCACGCCGACCAGCAACACATTCTCGATTCCCAAATCCGCCAATGCGGCCTGGGCCTGCGCCAACTGGCCGGCGCCGCCATCGATCAGCAACACGTCGGGCAGCACGCCGTTTTCTTCCACCGCGCGACGGAACCGGCGCTCGATCGCCTGGCGCATGGCGGCGTAGTCGTCGCCGGGGGTGATGCCGGAAATGTTGAAGCGCCGGTACTGCCCACGCACGGGGCCGCTGGCGTCGAAGACCACGCACGAGGCCACCGTGGCTTCGCCCATGGTGTGGCTGATGTCGAAGCATTCCACACGCTTGACCTGCTCGGCCAGGCCAAGCATCTCGCGCAAGGCTTCGCTGCGCGCGTGCTGCGCGCTCTGGCTGGTGAGTTCGGTGACCAGGGTCAGCTGTGCATTGCGGCTGGCCAGCAACAGGTAGCCGGCACGTTCGCCACGCACGTTCCACTTCAGCGCGACCTTGTGTTCGGCCGCGGCACTCAATGCCGCCTCGATCAGCTCGGCGTCGGGGATCGCGCGGTCCAGCAGAATCTCGCGCGGCGGTGCATGCTCGGCGTAGTACTGCGACACGAACGCGGCCAGGATTTCCTCGGCGCTGTCTTCGCCGTTGGTCTTGGGAAAGAACGAACGCGTGCCCAGGTTGCGCCCGTCGCGGAAACTGAGCAGCAGCACGCAGGCCTGGCTGGATTGCGTGGCGCACGCCAGCACGTCCAGATCGGCGGCGCGCCCGTCCACGTACTGGCGGTTCTGCATGCTGCGCAGCGAGGAGAGCAGATCGCGCAGACGGGCGGCACGCTCGAATTCGAGCGCCTCGCTGGCCTGCTGCATCGAGTGCATGATTTCTTCGCCGAGCTGGTCGCTCTTGCCTTCCAGGAACATGGTGGCGCGACGCACCGCTTCTTCGTAATCCTGCGCCGCCACCAGATCCACGCACGGCGCACTGCAGCGTCCGATCTGATACTGCAGGCACGGCCGCGAGCGATTGCGGAACACGCTGTCCTCGCAGCTGCGCAGCTTGAACAACTTGTGCATCAGGTTGAGCGTTTCGCGCACGGCGGTGACGCCGGCATACGGGCCGAAGTAGCGCCCGTTCACCGCGCGGGGGCCACGGTGCAGCGCAATGCGCGGCCAGTCTTCGCGGGTCAGCAACACGTAGGGATAGCTTTTGTCGTCGCGCAGCGACACGTTGTAGCGCGGCGACAACGACTTGATCAGCTGGTTTTCCAGCAGCAGCGCTTCGGCCTCGCTACGGGTGACGGTCACGTCCATGCGCGCGACCTGCGACAGCATCGAAGTCAGGCGTGCGTTCTTGGGCGTGCCGTTGAAATAGCTGCCCACGCGCTTGCGCAACGCGCCCGCCTTGCCGACATACAGCAGGCTGTCGTCGGCCGCGTACATGCGGTAGACACCGGGTGCGGTGCTCAGGCGGGCGGCGAAGGCCTTCCCATCGAAATCAGCTTGTGGCCTTGCGCTCATTCGTCTATCGAAACATCACTCAATGCGCCTGTTGCCAGGTCGTAACGCAGCACGGCGTGCGCGTCGGTTTCGGCGATCCACACCGCGCCGCCGGCAACGGCCAGCCCGGCCGGGCCATGCAGGCGCCGCGGCAGGGCGACCGTGGTCAGCTCGCCGCCGCCCAGGCGCAGGCAGCGCAAGCGGCCATTGCCGGTATCGGCCACCCACAGCATCGGCGAATCGGCGGCCAGTGCGATTGCCTGCGGAAACTGCAGGCGCGCGGTACTGCGTGGGCCATCGTCTTCACCGAACTGCCAGGTGCCCTGCCCACCAACCAGGGTCTGCACCAGGTCGCCACGCAATTGCATGGTGCGGATCGACGACCCCAGCCCATCGCAGACGTAAGCCACCTGCTGGACCGCGGCCAGGCCTGCCGGCTGTGCGAAAGCAGCGAGATGGCCGCTGCCGTCGCGGATTTCAAGGGAGCCGGTGCCGGCGCGCGCGCTCAGCGCGGCGCGGCCCAGGTGATAGCTCCAGATGCGGTTGTCGCCGGCCATCGCGATCAACAGCTGGTTATCGGCAACCGCAAGCCCTTGCGGGTAGTTCAGCGGCGACGCGCCCGCACTGGCTAGCGGGCCTTCGATCGGCTCGCCGCTGCGCCCGGTGCCGCACAAGGTGTCGACCTGGCCGCTGCGCAGGTTGATCCGCCGCAAGGCGTGGTTGCCCGTATCCGCCACATAGAGTTCTTCGCGCTCGAGCGCCAGGCCCTGCGGGCGTCGAAATGCCGCTTCGCCCACGCCGCCATCGATGAGGTCGGCATTGCCGTGGCCGAACTGACGCAGCACGCGGCCGCTGCGGGTGCATTCGAGGATGCGGTGGTGCCCGGTGTCGGCGATGTACAGCCGGTCTTCGGTCGCCGCCAGGCCGGTGGGGAAGCGCAACGCCAGGCGCGGCTCGGGGTCGCGCTCAGCCACGCCATGCAGATCGGCATCGGACGGCGGCGGCTGGCCTTCGCACAACGCGGCCAGTGCCTTGTCGAGATCGCCGGTGACACCGACCAGCCGCTGCCGCTCGCGGCCATAGGCGTCGAGCAACACCAGGGTGGGCCAGGATTCGATCCCGAAACGGCGCCAGGTTTCCCAGTCCTTGTCGAGCAGGATCGGCGCACTGACGCCATGCCCACGCAACTGCTTGAGCGAGCGCTGCGGCATGCGTTCGCTATCGAAGCGCGGCACCTGCACCACGATCACCTGCAGCCGGCCGGGGCTGCGCGCCTGCCAGTGCGCAAGCTCGGCCAGCCGCTCCGCGCACCACACCGAGCTGGCATTGACGAACGCCAGCACGAGCGCGCGGCCGCGATGCTCCTGCAAGGTGGAGGGCCTGGCGTTGAGCCAGGTGGGAAATTCCGGCAGTTCCTGGGTGAGCTGGGCAGTCATGCAGTGATTATGCCCAAGCCCGGTCAGCCGCGGGTGAGTCTGGCCACGGTCTGGCGCGCGGCGGTATCGACCAGCCGCCAGGCCAGTTCGAACTCCTGCTTGCCGCCGGTGTACGGGTCGGGGATATCGCTGCGCTCATCCACGCCGGCCCACGGCAACCACAGCGCAACCTTGTCGCGCAGCGATGCAGGTGCAAGCCGCTGCAGATCGCGCAGATTGCTGGCGTCCGCACACAGCAGCCAATCGAAGCGTTCGAAATCGGCCAGCTGCACCTGACGCGCGCGCAATTCTGAGATGTCCACGTCGTGACCGCGTGCGCAGCGGATGGCACGGGCGTCCGGTGGTTCACCGGCATGCCAATCGCCTGTGCCGGCCGAATCCACTTCCACACGGCGTGCCAGCGGTGAGGCGTCCAGACGCGCGCGCAAGGCGCCCTCGCCCATCGGCGAGCGACAGATATTGCCCAGGCAGACGACCAACAGCCTCATGCAGACGCCAATTGCGCTTGCGCGCGCTGCAGGTCTTCCGGCGTATCGATGCCGGGTGGGAACTGCTCAGGCGTCAGCGCCACCGCGATGCGGTAGCCGGCTTCCAGCACACGCAGCTGCTCCAGCGATTCGATGCGCTCCAGCGTGCCCGGCGGCATGGCTGCGAACTGCTGCAGAAACCCAGCGCGGTAGGCGTAGATGCCGATATGCCGCAGCCAGTGATTGCCGGCCGGTACCGCATCGCGCTGGCCAGCAAAACTGTCGCGATGCCACGGAATCGGCGCACGGCTGAAGTACAACGCATCGCCATGGGCGTTGCGCACCAGCTTCACGACGTTGGGATCAAACAGGTCGTGCGCGCTGTCGACCGGCGCGGCGAGCGTGGCCATCTCCGCGCCGGAGCGCTGCAACACCTGGGCCACTGCACGAATGCCGGCAGCCGGTGCGAACGGTTCGTCGCCCTGCAGGTTCACCACACAGGTGGCCGCATCCCAGCCGGCAATCCGCGCGCACTCGGCCAGCCGGTCGGTGCCGGACAGATGCACGCTGCTGGTCATCGCCACGCGCACGCCGGCCAGGCCCTGGATGGCCTCGGCAATGCGCGCGTCGTCGGTGGCCACCCACACCTCGCGGGCACCGGCCGCCAGCGCACGGTCGGCCACGTGCTGGATCATGGGGCGATCGCCGATCAGCTGCAGCGGCTTGCCGGGCAACCGGGTGGAGGCATAGCGCGCCGGTACGGCCACCACGAAGGCGCTGGACGCGTCGTCCGACGCGATGGGAGACGCTGCAGAAACTGGTTGCACGGTGTCCTCGCTGGTTGGAAAGGATGGAGGCTGCATCGACCGGCGGTTATCTCGCTGCTGCCGAGGCGCGGCCGACGCCGTCAGGCGTCGGAATGGCGGCTGGCCAGTTTGTCGAGGCGATCGAGCAGACTCACCCAGAAGGCCGCCGGCAGCTCGGCCTTCAACGGCACGCTGTAGAGCCACTCGTCGGCGAAGGGCCGACACTTCACCGCGTCCTTTTCGGTCATCAGCACCGGCAGGCGGCTGCCGAAGCTGAAGTCCTGCGCGCGGTAGACATGATGATCGGGAAACGCATGCGGCACCACGCCGATGCCGCGTGCGCGCAGCATCGCGAAAAACCGCTCCGGGTGCGCAATCCCGGCCACGGCATGCACGCGTTGCCCAGCCAGCGAGGCAAGTGGCCGTGCACGTTTGCCATCCATGGGCTGCACGCTGTCGATGCTCAGACGCATCTGCCATTCGCCGAACCCGGCATCGGTATCGGCCACTGGCGTGGCGACCGCCGGTACCACTGCATCGCTGCCCTGGCCCAGATTCACCACGCGGAAATCGCACTCGCGCGCACGCGCTGCGGGTTCTCGCAATGGCCCGGCGGGCAGCATGCGTCCGTTGCCATAACGGCGCTGGCCGTCGACGACTTCGATTTCGACATCGCGTGCCAGCCGGTAATGCTGCAGCCCGTCGTCGCACACGATGATGTCGCAGCCGGCCTCGACCAGGGCACGCGCCGCGGCCAGACGATCAGTGTCCACGCGCACGCGCGCGCCGGTTTTCCAGGCGATCAGCACCGGTTCGTCGCCGCCGAGTGCTACTGGCGTGTCCGCATCGACCCAGCGCGCAGTCCCGGCGTCATCGCGGCCATAACCACGGCTGGCGACACCCGGGGTCCAGCCGGCCTGCTGCAGCCGGCTGACCAGGGTGATGGTGAGTGGCGTCTTGCCGGTGCCGCCAGCGGTGACGTTGCCGATCACCACCACCGGGACCGGCACGCCATGGCGCTTCAACCAGCCGCGCCGATACAGGCTGCGGCGCACTGCGGTGACCGCGCCATACACCGGCGCGAGCATGCGGGCCGGCAGCGGGATGGGCGTGTTGTCATACCAGTAGCCCGGCGTGCGGGCGCCGCGCTTGCTCATGCCTGACGTTCGCGAAACTGCATGCCGTGCAGGTGCGAGTACAGCCCGCCCAGCGCGAGCAGTTCCTGATGCGTACCGCGTTCGACGATGCGGCCCTGGTCCATCACCAGCACCTGGTCGGCATGCTCGATCGTCGACAACCGGTGCGCGATCACCAAGGTGGTGCGGTCCGGCATCAACTTGTGCAAGGCGTCCTGCACCAGCCGCTCGGATTCGTTGTCGAGTGCGGCGGTCGCCTCGTCCAGGATCAGGATCGGCGCGTCCTTGAGCATCGCGCGTGCGATCGCCAGACGCTGGCGCTGGCCGCCGGACAGGCGCCCGCCCTTGGTACCCACGTGCGACTGCAGGCCCTCTGGCAGCTGCGAAACAAACTCCATTGCATTCGCGCCCTGGATCGCGCGCTCCAGTTGCCCGGCATCGCACTGGCGCATTTCGCCGTACGCCACGTTCTCGGCGATGCTGCCGTCGAACAGCATCACCTGTTGGCCAACCAGGGCAATCTGGCGGCGCAGATCGGCCAATGCATAGGCCTGCACCGGGTGACCGTCGAGCAGGATCTGCCCGGACTCGGCCTCGTAAAAGCGTGGAATCAGCTTGATCAGGCTGGATTTGCCGCTGCCGGAGCGGCCGACGATCGCCGTGACGGTGCCCGGCTGTGCCACGAAGCTGACATCGGCCAACGCAGGATTGGCCTGCCCCGGATAGCGCGCGGTGACATCGCGGAATTCGATCAAGCCCTTGGCGCGCGTCAGCGGTACCTGCCCCTGGTCGGGCTCGTCAGGGCTGTCCAGCACCGAAAACAGGCGTTCGGCAGACGCCAGGCCGCGCTGCACCATGTTTTGCACATTGGTGAGCTGCTTGAGGCCCGGAATGATCGTCAGCATCGAGGTCATCAACACCACGAAATCGCCGGCCGTCAGGCGCCCGGCCAATGCCTGCGCGCCAGCCACGAACAACAGCGCGGACAGACCGATCGCGCCGATCATCTGCACGGTGGCGGTGGAAATGCCGCGCGTGGATTCGACCTTCATGGCCAGCCGGAGATTGCGGTCGGCCAGGCCCGAGTAGCGCTCCATCTCGCTTTGCTGCGCGCCGTAGATCTTGACCTCCTGATGGCTGGACAAAGTCTGGTCGGCGGCCTGCAACAGATGCGCGCCACTCTCCTGGATGCTGTGACTGATCCGCCGATAACGGCGCGCCACCTTGTCCATCACCCAAGCCAGCACCGGCGCCAGCACCAGGATGGTGAGCGTGACCTGCCAGCTATGCCACAGCATCAACGCCAACGCGCCGATCACCTGCAGCGACTGCTGGATCATCACCTTCACGGCGTCCACGGCGGCCTGCGCGACCTGATCCGAGTCCGAGCCGAGGCGGATCAGCATCGACGGCACCGGCTCGGAGTCGAAGCGCGAGCCCGGCAGGCGCAGATACTTGGACATGACCTTGACGCGTAGATCCCGCGCGATGCTGCGCGCAGACTTGCCCATCGCCATGTCGGTGATGTAACCGGCCGCACCGCGGATCACGAACAACAGGATGATCTGCACCGGTAGCCAGCGGCTGACTTCGGCGTTCTTGTAGATGAAGGTCTCGTCGGTGATCGGCTTCATCAAGGCCAGAAAGCCGGTGGTCCCGGCGGCCTCGATCAATGCGGCGATCAACGCGGCCACCAACAGCAGCCGGTATGGTTTTGCGAATGCCAGCAGACGCCGATAGGTCTGCCAGGACGACACCTGCGGCACGTTCTCGTTGATGGTCTTCACTGCCACGTTCCGTTCTTGCCTGCTTCCGGCGCTGTCGCAATGGCGATGCGGCGGAAACCGAGTTGGCCCAGCGCGTCTTGCGCAGTCACCACCGCCTGATACGGCGTGCGCGCGTCTGCACGCATCAGTACGGTCTGCTCGCGGTCGTCGCCGGCAACCTGGGCAATGGTCTGCTTGAGCGAATCCACATCCGACCGCAGCACTTCCTGGTCGTTGATGAAATAGCGTCCATCGGCATTGACCAGCACGCTCAGCGAACGCGGCGGCGCGCTGGTGTTCTGGTCGCTGGCAGTAGGCAACTGCAGTTGCAGCGTGGAGCGGGCGTCGAAGGTCGTTGTTACCACGAAGAAAATGATGAGGACGAGGATGACGTCAATCAATGGCACCAGGTCGATCTGTGGCTCGTCCTGGCTTCGGTCACTGCCGATGCGCATCCGTCAACCCTTCGCCATGGCGGGGTTGTCGGCCGGCACGGGCGCCGCAGCTGCGGCGCCGCCTGGCACGGGGCGGCCTTCCATCGTGTCCAGCAGCAAGGTCGCTTCCTGCTCCATCTCGATGATGTAGCCAGCAATACGCCCCTTGAAAAACCGGTGTGCCATCAACGATGGCACCGCGATGATCATGCCGGTCGCCGTGCACACCAGCGCCTTGCCGATACCGCCGGCCAGCTGGTTCACGTCACCCACGCCGTGATCGAGAATGCCCAGAAACATCTGGATCATGCCGACCACGGTGCCCAGCAGGCCAAGCAGCGGCCCCGCCGAGGCGATCGTGCCCAATGCATTCAGATAGCGCTCCATGCGATGCACCACATGGCGGCCGGTGTCTTCGATGCGCTCACGAATCAGGTCACGGCTACGCCCACGCACATCCAGCGCGGCTGCCAGCAAGGCGCCCAGCGGCGAATTGCGGCGCAGCGACTCGATATGCGTGGGGTCCAGCTTGCCCCGCGCGGCCCAGTTGCGGACTTCCTCGCCCAGACCCGGCGGACTCACCTCGTTGCGGCGCAGGGTCCACAGACGTTCCAGCACGATCGCCAGCGCGATCACGCCCAACAACAGCAACGGCACCATCGGCCAACCGCCTGCCTTGACCAGCTCCAACACGATTCGATTCCTCCGGCAACGCGGCCGCCTATTCGCTGGCCGATAGGATAGCAGCCGACCGCCGCCGTTCCGCAGCATCCCAGAGCCGTGGCTGCCAGCGGCGACGCTCGCGGACCTGCAGCCCCTCGCGGCCCAGCCAGACCCGCACCGCACCGGTCTCGGCGGTATCCAGCACCTCGGCACCGGCGCCCTGCCAGCGCTGCACGGTGTCTGCTCGTGGGTGGCCGAAACGATTGCCATGCCCGGAGGACACCAGCGCCAACCGCGCTGCGGTGGCCGCCACGAAGCCGGCATGCGAGCCATCGGCGCTGCCGTGATGCGGCACCACCACCACATCGGCGCGCAGCTGCGCCTGCCCTGCATGCAGCAGGCGGTGTTCGACGATGCTGTCGATGTCGCCTGGCAGCAGCGCACGCCCGTAGCGCGTCTCCACCAGCAGCACGCAGCTGGACTGGTTGCGCAGGTAGGGAAAGCCCGCGGTGGGATGCAGGAAACGAAACCGGACGCCCTCCCACTCCCAGCGCTGCCCGGCCTGGCAGCGGCGGCGCACATCCAGCGGCGCGCCAGATGGCGCGAGGGTATCGGCCACCGGCATTCCGGCGCGCACCGCAGCGTAGCCGCCGGCGTGATCGGCATCGGCGTGGCTGAGCACGATGGCGTCCAGCCGCCGGAGCCCCAACGCCCGCAACGCCGGCAGCACCACCCGTTCGCCGGCGTCGAATCCATCGCGGACCGCCGGGCCAGTATCGAACAGCAAGGCGTGCCGCTGGGTCCGCACCAGCACTGCCAGACCCTGCCCGACATCGAGCACCTGCAGATCGGCCTCGCCGGCTTCGGGCAGGGCACGGTCCGGCCACAGCAGCGGCAGCCACAACAGCAACGCCACTGATTTGGCCGGCGTTCCCCGAGGCATCAGCAGCCAGAATGCGCCGACCAGCGCAGCGACGAGCGCAATGGCGTCGGATTCGGGCACCCACCACAACGCCACCTGGGTGCGTCCAAGCCAGACGAATGCGGGCCAGGTCAGCTCGAAACACCAGCCAGCCAGTTGCCAGGCCCAGACGCCTGCACCCGTCCAGGCCGCTTCCAGCGCGGTGCCAAGCAAGGCCAGCGGCACCACCACGAAGGTCCACCACGGGATTGCAACCAGATTGGCCAGCGGCCCCACCAGCGACGCCTGCCCGAACAAGCTGACCGTCAACGGCAACAGGCCAATGGTCGCCACCGCCTGCGCCGACAGAAATCCGCGCAGCATCGAACGATCGTCAACCGGCAGGCACCACACCAGCCACGCAACCCCGGCGAAGCTGAGCCAGAAGCCGGCCACCAACACGCTCAACGGGTCCCACAGCAGCACCGCCAACATTGCCAGCGCCAGGATATGCGCAGTGCTGGCGCGGCGACGCAGCACACGGGCCAGCGCCACCACCGCGATCATCAACACGGTGCGCACCGTTGGTAGCGCAAGGCCGGCGAGCACTGCATAGCAGGAGGCGCCAAGCAACGCTGCCACCGCAGCGGCATGCAGCCGTGGCACGCGCGTTCCCAGGCCAGGCAAGAGGCGCCAGACCGCAGTGATCAGCAGCGCGCAGAACGCGGCGACCAGGCCAACATGGAAGCCGGAGATCGCAATCAGGTGACTCAGCCCGGTCGCACGCAAGGTCGCCCACGCGGCATCGTCGAGCCCACGGGTGTCGCCTAGCGCCAAGGCACGCAGGTAAGGCGACGCCGGCCCGGAGATGGTGTGCGCGATGCGCGCCGACATGCGCTCGCGCCATGCATCGACGCCACTGGCCGGCGTCACCAGCCTGGCCGCAGCGGGCATGCGTACATAGCCGGTTGCAGCGATGCGTTGCGCCAGCGCCTGTCGCTCGGCGTCGAACCCACCCGGATTGCGCAGACCGCGCGGCGCACGCAACTTCAGGCGCAGCTGCCAGGTGGCGCCGGCCGTCAACGCGGCGCGTGGGCCGATGGTGTCTGCACCAAAGTCGTCGTACCAGCTCACCTGCAGCAGTGCGCCACGCAGCGCTTGCGGCTGCGCCGGGTCATCAGCCAGGCGCAGCTGGAAACGCGTGCGGCGTGGCTCGGCGATGGGCAGGCCCACCACTCTGCCCTGCACCACCCATTCGCGCGCTTCATCGGCCGGCAGTAGCTGCGCCCGCAGCGCTCCAGCCGCTTGCCAGCCCATCAGCCCAAATCCTGCCACGCACACCGCGCTCAGCAACAACCAACGCCGCGGCCACCGGCGCAGCGCCGCAAGGCCGACTGCGCCGGTAAGCAGGCAACTACCGTAGACAGTGCGCGGCAGCGCCGCCGGTGACCAGGCACATGCCACCACACCCAGCAATAACGCGGCTGCGACCGCCACGGTGGCGCCAGCAAGTGGCCTCACCGCATGCGTTGCATCGTCCATGTCCATTGCCCGCGCTGCCCGATTCATTGCTCAACGTAACGATCGTCTGCCACGACGGGCAGCAGCGTTCAGCGTGTTGCCGGGTAGGAAGATGGCGCGAGAGCTTGCAGGCAAAGCAACCACTCGAAGCGCTGCATCACAGCCTTCGCTTCCGCATTTGAGCCGATGCACGCGGCCAAGCGCAGGTGAGCAGGACCGCGGATGCTTCCAGCGATCCGCGTCACGCTGCCGCCGCTGGCGCCTCGACCGTCCACACGCGCCGAAACCCGCCACGCGGCAGACCGCGCACAAACGCGGCACAGCAATGATCCGTTCTACAAACGCGCTTCATTTCGCGGTGAAATCAGGCCTGCGTTCGCCCTGATTTCATGGCCGCATCGCTATGGTGGACGCTGTTTTCGAGGAGTTCCCCCATGCGTAAAGGTACTGCACTGATCGTCGGCGTGACCGGCATCTCCGGCTACAACCTCGCCAATGTGTTGCTCGCCGACGGCTGGACCGTCTACGGCCTGGCGCGCCGCCCGCTGTCGCACGAAGGCGTGATCCCGGTAGCGGCCGATCTGCTCGATGCGGAGGCAACCAAAACTGCGCTGCAGGGGCTACCGATCACGCACGTGTTCTTCTGCACCTGGACGCGCCGCGATACCGAGCGCGAGAACGTCGAAGCCAACGGCGCGATGATGCGACACCTGTGCGATGGCTTGAGCGAGGCGCCGCTTCAGCACATGGCGCTGGTCACCGGCACCAAGCACTACCTGGGTGCTTTCGAGAACTACGGCAGTGGCAAGGCGGAAACCCCGTTCCGCGAAAGCGAACCGCGCCAGCCTGGCGAGAACTTCTACTACACCCTCGAAGATCTACTGTTCCAGCATGCGGAACAGCACGGCTTCGGCTGGAGCGTGCACCGCTCGCACACCATGGTTGGCATTGCCAACGGCAGCAACGCGATGAACATGGGCGTGACCCTGGCGGTGTACGCCTCGCTGTGCAAACACACCGGGCAACCGTTCGTGTTCCCCGGCTCGCAGACACAATGGAACAGCCTCACCGATGTGACCGATGCAGGCTTGCTCGGTCGGCAACTGGCGTGGGCCGGCCTGAGCCCGGCAGCGCGCAATCAGGCGTTCAATACCGTCAATGGCGATGTCTTTCGCTGGCGCTGGATGTGGGGCGAGATTGCGAAATTCTTCGGCCTGGAAGCGGCGCCCTGCCCGCAGACGCCCGAACCGCTGGAAGTACGCCTAAGCGACACCGCACCGGCGCAATGGGCGGAGCTGGCTGCGAAGCACGGACTGGTGGAGCCGGACGTCAACCGTCTCGCCTCGTGGTGGCATACCGATGCCGACCTCGGCCGCGAGATCGAATGCGTCAACGACATGACCAAGAGCCGCGAACTGGGCTTTCTGGACTTCTACGACAGCCGTGCCGCATTCCTGGAACTGTTCACCCGGCTGCGTGCGCAGCGAATCATTCCCTGACGAACAGGTCCTGGCTGCTTAGAGGCCGGGACGCCTTGGAAGGCTAGACGTCCGGCTACACGCTTATGGCCGGACGTGCGTGGCGACGACAGCGTCGCACGTGCTTGGCGATAGTTGGTTGGTGCTGAGTGCTTCGTGCTTGGCGCTGGGTTGTGGGTTTTGGGTGGCTAAGTGCTAAATGCTAAGTGTTCCAGAACCGTAACCCGCACAACGCCTGCCGAATTACGGTGCGATCAGGCAGCCCACGATGCAGCACACAGGCAGCCCACGATGCAGCACAAAAGACATCACCAACCGCGCAGCCATTCCCGTCCTGGCGGCAATGATGTCTACCTCAATCGCGGTATCGTGGGAGTAGTCCAGCCACGTAGGCGCATCGTTCGATGCGCTCAAAGTTCGCCCCTCAAACGGAAAGCGGAGCGGCGCGCGCAGTACGCAGATGCTGTGATCACTCGGATCTCGTAGGAGCGCGCTTGCGCGCGATGAGGCGTTACCAGGAAATCCACATCGCACGCAAGCGCGCCCCTACGGTGCCAATGAGCCGCGTTTTTTCTCGCAATGCCTGCAAGAATGCCTGCGCCCGTCTCGCCAGCCTGCTTACCACCGCATTGTTCGGCACCATTTTTGCGCACCGAACATGGCAAGAGGCCTTACACCGCCGAAGGCGCCAGTTCGCGCAACTTGCCTTGGTGCAATTCAAGAACGCGGTCCAGACGTCGCGCCAGGCTGCGATCGTGCGTCACCAGCACCAGGCTCGTACGCTGGGCGCGGTTGAGTTCCAGCATCAGCTCGAACACGGTGCCAGCCGTCTTGTCGTCGAGATTGCCGGTGGGCTCATCGCCGAGCACGCAGCCGGGCTTGTTCACCAACGCCCGCGCCACCGCACAGCGCTGACGCTCGCCACCCGACAGCTCGCTGGGCTTGTGCTCCACCCGGTGTCCCAGGCCAACTGATTCCAGCAACTGCAGTGCCTGCCCGCGCGCGATTGACACATCCTGCCCGGACAACAGCACCGGCATCATGACGTTTTCCAGCGCAGTGAATTCCGGCAACAGGTGATGGAACTGATACACGAAACCGAGCGAGCGGTTACGCAGCTTGCCCCGCTCGCCATCGGACAGCGCAGACATGCGCCGACCCGCGACATACACCTCGCCGGAGGTCGGGATATCCAGCCCACCGAGCAAGTGCAACAAGGTGCTCTTGCCTGCACCCGACGCGCCGACGATCGCCACGGTTTCGCCGGTCGCCACCGACAGATCCAGGCCATCGAACACCGGCGTACGCATCTTGCCTTCGGCGTAGGTCTTGCCGAGCCGTTCGGCGCGAATCACCGCCGCGCTCTGGTCTGCCTGCGTCTTTCCAAGCACCGACTCTGGAACATTACTCATAACGCAGCGCCTCCGCGGGCTGGGTGCGCGAAGCGCGCCATGCCGGATACAAGGTGGCCAAGAAGCTCATGACCAGAGCGACCACGGTGATCACTACAACATCCTGCGTCTGCATGTCGGTCGGCAAGCCGGTGATGTAATACACATCTTCGGGCAGCAGCTTGACGCTGAACACCGCCTCGATGGCACCCAGGATGCGCTCCAGGTTGAGCGTCAGCACGATGCCGCCGATCACCCCCATGATCGTGCCCATGAAGCCGATCAACGAGCCCTGCACCATGAACACCTGCATCACCCCGCCAGGCGAGAGCCCGAGCGTGCGCAGAATCGCGATATCGGCCTGCTTGTCGGTCACCAGCATCACCTGCGAAGACACCAGGTTGAAGGCGCCCATCGCCACAATTAGCGACAGCAGGATGCCCATGACCGTCTTTTCCATCTTCAACGAGTGATAGAGGTTGGCGTTTTCCTGGGTCCAGTCGCTCACGCGATAAGGCCCACGTAATTTCAGGGCCAGATCGCGCGCCACCGTAAACGCCTGATCCATGTCGTGCAGGCGCAGACGCACGCCGGTGACGCCATCCATGCGCAGCACGCGTGCCAGATCCTCCATGTTCACCACGGCCAGGCCACGATCGATTTCGTTGTAGCCGGCCTCAAAGATGCCGCTGACGGTGAAGCGCTTGAGCCGTGGCATCGCGCCTAACGGGGTGGCCTGGGTATCGCTGAGCAGCACCACGATGCTGTCGCCGACATCCACACCCAGCCACAGCGCCAGCTCCTTGCCGATGACGATGTTGTAGGAGCCCGGCGTCAGGCTGTCGACCGAGCCTTGCTGCATCTTCTTGGCCAGCACCGAGACCTTGGCTTCTTCGGACGGAATCACACCGCGCACGATTGCCGGTTGCTTGCGCGGGCCCTGCAGCAGCGATTCGGTTTCAATATAGGGCGCGGCACCGGCAATGCGCGGGTCTGCGCTGGCCACTTCGACCGCGTGGCGCCAATCCTGCATGGGTGCGCCTTCGGCGCTGACCGTGGCGTGGGCGGCCATCTGCAGCAGGCGGTCGCGGATTTCCTTCTGGAAACCGCTCATCACCGCCAACGTGGTGATCAGCACCGTCACGCCCAGGGCGATGCCGAGGATCGATGCCATCGAAATAAACGAGATGAAGCCATTGCGTCGCTTGGCGCGGAGATAGCGCAAGCCGATGGCAACCGGGATAGGTTTGAACATGCGGTTCAACCATGAAAGGGACGCTATGGTGCCACTAGCGACCGCTGGGACGAAATGGCACGGGCCTGAGCGGCCAGACGCAGTTCACGTCGCTGCGCGGTTGGCAGCGTGTCCGGCCAGAAATGCAGCCGCACGCGGCGGCCTCCCGGATGCGCCCATGACACCACCGCCATCGGCCCGCGCTACGTTACCTGCAGCGCATCCACGCGTTCTCCATCCACGCTGGCGGCCGCATCCGTCCACGGCACAACGAGTTGCCGCACTGGCGAGCGCAACAGCAACCAGATCGTACGGGCGCCGATCACAGCGGCATACGCAGACAAGCCCACGGCCAGCCAGACCGGCACGCCGGACCGCCAAATGGCCCACAGTGCGGCAACGGTGATCAGGCTCAACGCGCAGGCCAGCCCGCGCGAGGGGCGCCAGTCAAGCCGGCATGGCGCGGATATCGGCGATGAGGGCGGCGTTGTCGGCATCGGGGCAAGCCTCGTATCCCATGAACCAGCGCCACAACTTATCGTCTTCGCAATCCAGCAGCTGTAGGAAAACCGCGCGCTCAGCCGCAGGGGCCTGCGCCCATCGGCGGTCCAGATACCGGCCGAACAATTGGTCCAGCTCGCGCATGCCACGCCGGCAACGCCAGCGCAGTTTTTTCAGCAGTGTGTCTTCATCCATCTCTTTCTCCACCCCGCGTTGTAGCGGGCCGAAAACGACAGCGGCACCAGACCTGAGGGCCGGTGCCGCTGTGGTGACGTCCTGCCTGAGCAGGACATCAGCGCCAGGATCAGGCGCGGCGAGCCATCATCAGCTTCTTGATCTCGGCGATCGCCAGCGCCGGGTTCAGCCCCTTCGGGCAGGTGCGGGCGCAGTTCATGATGGTGTGGCAGCGATACAGCTTGAACGGGTCTTCCAGATCGTCCAGGCGCGCACCGGTGTCTTCATCGCGCGAGTCGATGATCCAACGGTACGCCTGCAGCAGGATCGCCGGGCCCAGGTAACGCTCGCCATTCCACCAGTAGCTCGGGCAGCTGGTGGAGCAGCACGCGCACAGGATGCACTCGTACAGGCCGTCGAGCTTCTTGCGGTCTTCCGGCGACTGCAGGCGCTCGCGGTCCGGCGGCGGCGGGGTCTGGGTACGGATCCACGGCTTGATCGAGGCGTACTGCGCGTAGAAATGCGTCAGGTCCGGCACCAGATCCTTGATCACGCTCATGTGCGGCAGCGGATAGATCGGCACCTCGGCCTTGCCACATGCCGCAATCGCCTTGGTGCAGGCCAGCGTATTGGTGCCGTCGATGTTCATCGCGCACGAACCGCAGATGCCTTCGCGGCAGGAACGGCGGAAGGTCAGGGTCGGGTCGATCTCGTTCTTGATCTTGATCAGCGCGTCCAGGACCATCGGCCCGCACTTGTCCAGATCGATTTCATAGCTGTCGGTGCGCGGATTGGCGTCGCCATCCGGATCCCAGCGGTAGACCTTGAAGGTGCGCTTGTTCTTGGCGCCTTGTGCAGGGTAATGCTTGCCCTTGCCGATCTTTGAATTCTTGGGGAGGGTGAACTCTGCCATAGCTGCTCTCGTTGGCTCAGGCGATGCGCGGTGCGATGGGAGACCGCAGCGTGCGCATGAAATTGAAGACGATGGATGCCACCACCGATGCGGGAGTGCAGCGGCCGGCGAACTGCCGGCGCTGCGCGTGCGTCATGCCGCGTTCGCACTGTGGCGCCACGCTGCCGCCCTGCCCTTCAGGGCCGGACGGCAGGTGCGATGCAGGAACGAAATGCGGCATCTGCATCGGCACTCAGTAGACGCGCGGCTTCGGCGGAACCACATCCACTTCCTTGCTCAGCGTGTACATGTGGACCGGGCGGTATTCGAAGTCGCACTGGCCCTTGTCGTCCACGGTGACCAGCGTGTGCTTCTGCCAGTTGACGTCGTCGCGGTCCGGGAAATCCTCGTGCGCGTGCGCGCCACGGCTTTCCTTGCGCTGCTCGGCCGAGTTGATCGTCGCCACTGCATTGAGCAGCAGGTTGTTCAACTCGTAGGTCTCGATCAGGTCCGAATTCCAGACCAGCGAGCGGTCCGACACCTTGACGTCCTCGAAGGTGGCGAAGATCTCGGCCATCTTGTCGACGCCTTCCTTCAGCGTCTTGCTGGTCCGGAACACCGCTGCGTCCGACTGCATGGTGCGCTGCATGTTGTCGCGGATCACCGAGGTCGGCGTGGAGCCATTGGCATGACGCAACTTGTCCAGCAAGCCCAGCGCCTTGTCGCAGGCATCGGACGGCAGCGGCTTGTGCGGCTGATTGGTCTTGACGGTCTCCGCGCAGCGGTTGGCCACCGCACGCCCGAACACCACCAGATCCAGCAGCGAGTTGGACCCCAGACGGTTGGCGCCATGCACCGACACGCAAGCCGCTTCGCCGATCGCATACAGACCGGGCACCACCGCATCCGGGTTGTCGCCCTGCTTGCGCACGACTTCACCGTGGTAGTTGGTCGGGATGCCGCCCATGTTGTAGTGCACCGTCGGCAGCACCGGGATCGGCTGCTTGGCCACGTCCACACCGGCGAAGATGTGCGCGCTCTCGGCGATGCCGGGGAGCTTGTCGTTGATCACTTCCGGGCCGAGATGGGTCAGGTCGAGCAGAATGTGGTCCTTGTGCTCGCCAACGCCACGGCCTTCGCGGATCTCGATGGTCATCGAACGCGACACCACGTCGCGCGAGGCCAGATCCTTGTAGTGCGGTGCATAGCGCTCCATGAAGCGCTCGCCGTTGCTGTTGCGCAGGATGCCGCCTTCGCCACGCACGCCTTCGGTGATCAGGCAGCCCGCACCGTAGATACCGGTGGGATGGAATTGCACGAACTCCATGTCCTGCATCGGCAGGCCGGCACGCATCACCAGGCCGCCGCCGTCACCGGTACAGGTGTGGGCAGAGGTGGCGCTGAAGTAGGCACGGCCGTAGCCGCCGGTGGCCAGCACCACGCCGTGGGCGCGGAACAGGTGCAGCGAGCCTTCGGCCATGTCCAGCGCAAGCACGCCGCGGCACACGCCTTCTTCGTCGAAAATCAGGTCGAGCGCGAAGTACTCGATCATGAAGCGCGCGTTGTGCGCCAGCGACTGCTGGTACAACGTATGCAGCATTGCGTGACCGGTGCGGTCGGCGGCGGCGCAGGTGCGCTGCGCAGACGGACCTTCGCCGTACTTGGTGGTCATGCCGCCGAACGGGCGCTGGTAGATCTTGCCCTCTTCGGTGCGCGAGAACGGCACGCCGTAGTGCTCGAGCTCGATGATGGCCGGGATCGCCTCACGGCACATGTACTCGATCGCGTCCTGGTCGCCCAGCCAATCGGAGCCCTTGATGGTGTCGTAGAAGTGATACCGCCAGTCGTCTTCGCCCATGTTGCCCAGCGCGGCGGAAATACCACCCTGCGCGGCCACGGTGTGCGAACGGGTCGGGAAGACCTTGGTCAGGCAGACCGTCTGCAGGCCCTTCTGGGCCAGGCCGAAGGTCGCGCGCAAGCCGGCGCCGCCGGCGCCCACCACGACCATGTCGTACTTGTGTTCTGTGATCTTGTAAGCGGACATCGAATTATGGATTCCTGTTGGGTCGCTGGCTCAGGCGATGCCTAGCGCGATACGCGCCACGGCAAACACGCTGACGATGGCACCGAGAACGGCGACAAAGCGCACGAGGGTCTGCGCCGCAAGGGCGAGCAGCGAGTTGTGCACGTAATCCTCCAGCACCACCTGCATGCCGAGCTGCGCATGCCAGAACGAGGCAATGAGGAAGCCCACCAGCAGGATCGCGTTCCACGGCTTGGCAACCGCGGCGCTCGCCGCTGCGTGGTCGGCACCGATCAGGCTCAACACGAAGATCAGGAACCAGATCGACAGCGGCACCAGCGCGGTGGCGGTTAGACGCTGCACCACGAAATGCTCGGTGCCGGTCTTGGCGGCGCCCAGGCCGCGCACATTTTTCAACGGGGTTCTATAGCGGCTCATACGGCACCTCCGAACAGCAGCACGTACGCCCAGATGGCGGCGGTCAGCACGAAGCTCAAAATCACCGACAACCAGCCGATGCTGACGAACGAGCGCACGGCATAGCCCTGGCCGAAGTCCTGCAGGATGTGGCGCAGGCCACCAAACAGGTGGAAGGCAAAGCACCAGGTCCAGCCGAACAGGAACACCTGTCCATACCAGGCTGCCGCCATGTCGCGGAAGCAATTCCAGTGGTCGGGGCCAAGCATGAGGGTCAGCAAGGCGGCGGCAATCACAAGGGCGCCGATGGACAGAACAATGCCGGTGGCTCGATTCAGGATCGAGGTCACCATCTGTATCTGCCAGCGATACACCTGAAGATGCGGGGAAAGTGGACGTTCGCGGGTCGCCATTCGCTGGGCTCGTTTTCTCGGCTGGGCGGCACTAGGCCGCTGTGGCTAAAAGCTGCTCAAAAATCGATGCAGCGTCCATTTTTTTCCCAGTCGCCGTAGCGCGTTGGCTCAGGGCCGTCGCGCCCACCAATCTCCTTGGGCAGGGGTTTCTTCTCGGGAATGTGCTCCTGAGGAGAAGGCTGCGTCTCGGAATCCTGCGCTGGGGTGGGGGTTGGATGGCCTATCATAGTGGTCTCACAACATTGCGATTTTAGTCCTCCCCTTCCATGGCTGACAACCTGAATCTTATTCCACAGGGTTTTGGCTCCCTGCACGACATGCAATACGTCCGCTTGAGCGGTTCGGATGCAGTGGCGTTCGCGCATGCCCAATTTGCCAATGACGTGCAAGCGCTGGCGATTGGGCAGTGGCAATGGAATGCGTGGCTGACAGCGAAGGGGCGGGTGATTGCCATCTTCGCACTCTTGCGTGATGAGGATGCGCAATTGCTGATGCTGTTGCCCGATGGCAACGCGGCCGAGATCGCCGCGCAGCTCGGCCGTTTCGTTTTCCGGCGCAAGCTGCGCATCACCGAGATTGCGCTGACCGCACAAGGCGCGTTCGCCGCACCCGCACGCGCGCAGGCGGCACATGCCGACGTGGCTGCGGATGCGATCGAACTGGACATGGGCAGCCCTGCCTTGCCGCGCACGCTGGTGTTGCGCGCGCCGGACACATTGGCAGCGCCTATCGATCTACCGAACATGGATGCCGCATGGCGTCGCGCAGACCTGCAGCTAGGGCTGGTGCGGTTGCCAGATGCGCAGCGCGAACAGTGGACGCCGCAACGGCTGGCGTTGGACCAGCTGCATGCGTTCAGCGTCAAAAAGGGCTGTTACCCGGGCCAGGAAATCGTGGCGCGCACGCATTTTCTGGGCAAGGCCAAACGCGCGGTGCATTTGCTGGAAACCGACGCTGCGGTTGCGCCGGGCGATGCGGTGCGTCTGGACGGCGCTGAGGTGGGCAGTGTGGTCAGTTCCGCCGAAAACCTGGCGCTGGCGGTGCTGCCGCTGGAGCTGGCAATTGGGGATGGCATGACGCTGAGCGCCGGCACCTCCCCTGCCCGACCGCTGCAGATCCTGCCCGGGCTGGCCCGCTAAGGGCAGCGATTCTGCTCCACAGGCTGGTGCGACATTTCGCCGCAGCCACTGCCATGCACGCGGCGGACTACCGTGCGCCCGGAATCGAGCGATTCAGTGCATGCGCAGCGTCTGCCGACCTCTGCACGAGGCCGGCAGCGCACTCGCGCAATGTCAGGAGGCAGAGGTCGTCAGGCGTTCGCCGCTGGCCGGGTCGAAGAAATGCAGTGCTTCGCTGCGCAAGGCCAGTCGCAGCGACTCGCCCACCGCCGGCAACGCCTGCGGGGTGACGCGGATCACCAGCGGCTGCCCGCCGCGGTCGAGATTGAGGAAGATCTCGTTGCCTACCGGTTCGATGACATCGATACGTGCATCGAATCCCAACTGCGCGTCGGCTGACGGCTGCAGGTGCTCGGGGCGCACGCCCACCACGACCTCCTGGCCCAGCCAGCGCTGATCGATCTGCGCCGCGCCCAGCGGCACGCGCCAGCCATCGGCCATCACCAGATGCAAGCCATCCTGCGCGTCCAGCCGCCCCTGCAGCACGTTCATGGCCGGGCTGCCGAGGAAGCCGGCCACGAACAAGTTGGCCGGGCGGTCATACAGCGCCATCGGGCTGTCGATCTGCTGGATCACACCATCCTTGAGCACCACGATGCGCTGGCCCAGGGTCATCGCTTCGACCTGGTCGTGGGTGACGTAGATCATGGTGGTGCCGAGCTTGCGATGCAGCTGCGCGATCTCGGTGCGCACGCTGTGGCGCAGCTTTGCATCCAGGTTCGACAACGGCTCATCGAGCAGGAACACCGCCGACTCGCGCACCATCGCGCGCCCCAGCGCCACGCGCTGGCGCTGGCCGCCGGACATCGCCTTGGGTAGCTTGTCGAGCATGGGCGTCAAGCCCAGCAACTCGGCCGCATTGTTCACCCGCTCGGCAATCACCTGCTTGGGGTGGCCGCGCAGCTTGAGCCCGAACGCCAGGTTTTCGGCCACGGTCATGTGCGGGTACAACGCGTAGCTCTGGAACACCATGGCGATGTCGCGATCCTTCGGCGCCACGTCGTTGACCACACGGTCGCCGATGCGCAGCGTGCCCGCACTGATGTCCTCCAGCCCGGCGATCATGCGCAGCAAGGTGGACTTGCCGCAGCCGGACGGCCCGACCAGTACCATCAGCTCGCCATCGGCGACTTCGAAGCTGGCCCCTTGCACGGCAACCTGCCCGTTCTCATAGACCTTGCGGACACCTTCCAACTGCACTTTCGCCATCTTTCGGCCTCAACAGGAGTGGTGCGCCCCACCCTCGGCCCTCCCGATGGTAGTGACGCCATAGCGCTTGCAAGGAAATCTCCTGCAAACGAATGCATTGGTTTATTCTGACATGTAATCGTTTTCACATGGCAACATCGATCTCGGGAGGGACCATGCCGCCACCAACTCACGCCGTCCATTTGGACAGCGTTTCTACCTGCGCCAGGCCGATCATGCCGCCGCGCAGGTACAGGTATACCGCTCCAGCGCTAACCGCTGACCGTCACTTGCTGCAACAATCGGGGATTGGGCGTCAGCGTCCATCCCCCGCTGCGCGCACGCAAGTGTCGCCAGGAACAGACGTACCGACCGCCGGCATCACCGGCGCCTTCCCGCCAAGCCGCTGATAACGATGTCTCCAGAATCTGAAACTCGGTCCATGCACAACACCCTGATCCTGTTCGGCGCCACCGGCGATCTCGCCCAGCGCTATCTCTTTCCATCCCTGCTGCGCCTGTTTGTCGACGGCCTGTTGCCGGAGGACTTCCGCATCCGTGCGCTGGCCCTGTCGCAGCACGACACCGACGCCTTCCGCGAGGTCCTGCGCCCGCGCCTGGCCCAGGCGCTGCCGATTGCCACCGCCGCGCAGATCGATGCGCTGCTGCAGCGCATCGACTACCGCTCGGTGGACCTGCGCAATGCCGAATCGGTGGCCGAGGCCGTGCGCGAACTGGCCAGCCGCCAGTGCGTAAGCTATCTGGCGATTCCACCGGGCCTGTACATCAGTACCTGCCAGGGCCTGGCCCTGGGCGGCGCGCTGGCCGCACCGCACCGGTTGATGCTGGAAAAACCGATCGGCCACGATTCGGATAGCGCCCGCGAGATCCTGCAGTCGATCGGCGCACTGATCGACGAAGACCGCGTGTTCCGTCTCGACCACTACCTGGGCAAGGCCGCGGTGCAGAACCTGGTGGCGCTGCGCTTCGGCAACACCTTGCTGGAAGCGGTGTGGAACCGGACCTACATCGAATCGGTGCAGATCCTGGTGGCCGAGAGCGAAGGCGTGGACGGCCGCGATGCCTACTATGCCCGCTCCGGCGCGCTGCGCGACATGGTGCAGAGCCATATCCTGCAGTTGCTGTGCCTGGTGGCCATGGAGCCGCCGGCCTCGCTGGAAGCCGACCGCATCCGCGACGAGAAGGTCAAGGTGCTGCGCGCCTTGCGCCCGATGACCGCCGAGCACGCCGCGCATGACAGCGTGCGTGGCCGCTACACCGCCGGCAGCATCAACGGCGAGCCGGCGCAGGCCTACCACCCGCCGGAAGGCAGCGATGTGGAAACCTTCGTCGCGGTCACCGCGCACATCGACAACTGGCGCTGGGCCGGCGTGCCGTTCCACCTGTGCACGGGCAAGCGCCTGGCCGAGCGCTCCACGCGCATCGTGGTCACGCTCAAGCCGGTGACGCATTGGTTGTTCGAGCGTCCGGACCGCCAGAACGCGGTGCCCAACCGCCTGACCTTCCAGCTGCAGCCGCAGGAAAACATCGAGCTGGGCCTGATGAGCAGCCTGGCCGGCCCGGAATGGGGTGCGATCGAACTGCAGCCGCTGGAACTGGAGCTTTCCGTGCCCACCGGCCTGCACCGCCGCATCGCCTACGAGCGCCTGTTCGTGGATGCCTTCAACGGCAACCCGGCGCTATTCGTGCGCGATGACGAGGTCAAGGCCGCCTGGGCCTGGATCGACAGCGTCAGCGATGCCTGGTCGGACGCACAGCTGCCGCTGCAGCCGTATCCGGCCGGTAGCTGGGGCCCCGAGACCGCCGCACCGTTCCTGCCCCCGGCCACCGACGCACAGGGAAACAACGCATGACCGCTCCTTCCAAGCCGGTGCTGGTTGCCGACATCGGTGGCACCAACGCACGCTTTGCGCTGGCCGACATCGATGCCTCGGTACCGCTGCTGGACGACACCTGCCGTGAGTTCGCGGTGGTCGAGTTCGGCTCGCTGGGCGAGGCCGCGCGCTATTACCTGGACCAGATCGGCGTGCAGGCCACCAAGGGTGTGTTCGCGGTGGCCGGCCGCGTGGATGGCGACGAAGCCCGCATCACCAACCATCCGTGGGTGATCTCGCGCTCGCGCACCGCCACCATGCTGGGCTTCAGCACGCTGCACCTGATCAACGACTTCGCCGCGCAAGCGATGGCGATCAGCCTGCTGCGCCCGCAGGACGTGGTGCAGGTGGGCGGCGCCAGCTGGCGCCCGGCACCGATCGAGCTGCCGCGCAACTACGGCGTGATCGGCCCGGGCACCGGGCTGGGCGTGGGAGGCCTGATCATCCGCAACGGCCGCTGTTTTCCGCTGGAAACCGAAGGCGGCCATGTCAGCTTTCCGCCCGGCACGCCGGAAGAGATTCGCGTGCTGGAGATCCTGTCCGAGCAGTTCGGCCGCGTCTCCAACGAGCGCCTGATCTGCGGCCCGGGCCTGGTCAACATCCACCGCGCGCTGAGCGAGATTGCCGGCATCGACCCCGGCCCGCTGGAGCCCAAGGACATCACCGCACGTGCCGCCGCCGGCGACCCGCGTGCCTCGCGCACCATCGATCTGTTCTGCGCCATCTTCGGCGCGATCGCCGGTGACATGGTGCTGATGCAGGGTGCCTGGGATGGCGTCTTCCTCACTGGCGGGCTGGTGCCCAAGGTGCTGGATTCGCTGCAGCATTCCGGCTTCCGCCAGCGCTTCGAACACAAGGGCCGTTTCTCCGCGATCATGTCGCGGGTGCCCTCGCTGGCGGTGATGCATCCGCATGCCGGCCTGCTGGGTGCAGCGGCGTATGCGGTGGACGCCGAACGCGCATTGCCGGGAGAGCAGCGATGAGTTTGCAGGACAACGACCGCATCAGCCTGGTGCGCTACGACGACCTCGACGAATGGACCGAAGCGGTGGCCAGCGAAATGGCCGACCTGCTGGAACAGGAAATCTCGCGCCGCGGCCAGGCGCGCATGCTGCTGTCCGGCGGCACCACCCCGGCACCGGTGTACGAATCGCTGGCGCATCGCCCGCTGGATTGGTCGCGGGTCGAAGTGGGCCTGGTCGATGAGCGCTGGCTCTCGCCACAGGACCAGGACAGCAATGCCTGGCTGGTCAAGCAGAGCTTCCTGGACCATGCACCGGCGGCCACTTTCATTCCGTTGGTGCGCCCGGGCAAGCAGTTGCCCGAGTGCGTGCATACCGCCAACTTGCAGGCCACGCATGCCGAACCGGCCTGCCTGGCGGTGATGGGCGTGGGCGGCGACGGGCATACCGCCTCGCTGTTCCCCGGCTCGACCGATCTACCCAAGGCCCTGGCCAGCCCGCAGCCGTACGCGTCGCTGGACGCCACCGGCTGCCCCGGTGCCAACCAGTGGCCGCTGCGCATCACCTTGACCCCGGCCGGGTTGGCGCCGATTCCCACGCGCCTGCTGTTGCTGCGCGGCAAGCAGAAGCTCGATGTGCTGCAGGCGGCGTTGGCAGGCGAGGACATCAGCGAATACCCGATCCGGGTCGCGCTGCAGCAGCCTGGCCCGCGCCTGCGGGTGCATTGGTGCAGTTAGTGGATGTCGGGACCCCGGGTGGGTGGCTTGGTCATGCTGATGGCGTGCAAGCACTCGCCCACGTTGCGACACCGCGGCGGCCCGCATCGCCTGATGCCGGGCTGCCATCGAACACCTTCCCCCTGTTTCTCATAGCCGGTAGCCAATGAGCCTGCATCCGAACATCCAAGCTGTCACCGACCGTATCCGCAAGCGCAGCGCGCCCTCGCGCGCGGCGTACCTGGCCGGCCTTGATGCCGCCCTGCGTGAAGGCCCGTTCCGTAGCCGCCTGAGTTGCGGCAATCTCGCGCACGGCTTTGCGGCCTCCGAGCCGACCGACAAGTCACGCCTGCGCGGCGCGGCCACGCCGAACCTGGGCATCATCACTGCCTACAACGACATGCTCTCGGCGCATCAGCCGTTCGAGCATTACCCGCAGATGATCCGCGACACCGCGCGTGCGCTCGGCGCCACCGCGCAGGTCGCCGGCGGCGTGCCGGCGATGTGCGACGGCGTGACCCAGGGCCGCGCCGGCATGGAGCTGTCGCTGTTTTCGCGCGACAACATCGCCCAGGCCGCGGCCATCGGCCTCAGCCACGACATGTTCGATGCGGTGGTCTATCTGGGCGTGTGCGACAAGATCGTGCCTGGCCTGTTGATCGGCGCATTGGCCTTCGGCCACCTGCCGGCGTTGTTCATGCCGGCCGGCCCGATGAGCCCGGGCATTCCCAACAAGCAGAAGGCCGAAGTGCGTGAGCGCTATGCCGCGGGCGAAGCCACCCGTGCCGAGTTGCTGGAAGCCGAATCCGCCTCCTACCACTCGCCCGGCACCTGCACCTTTTACGGGACCGCCAACTCCAATCAGGTGTTGCTGGAAGCGATGGGCGTGCAACTGCCCGGCGCCTCGTTCGTCAATCCCGAACAGCCGTTGCGTGATGCGCTGACCCGTGAGGGCACCGAGCGGGCGCTGGCGATCTCCGCGCTAGGCCAGGACTTCCGCCCGTTCGGTCGTTTGATCGACGAACGCGCGATCGTCAATGCCGTGGTCGCCCTGATGGCCACCGGCGGCTCCACCAACCACACCATCCACTGGATCGCCGTGGCGCGTGCGGCGGGCATCGTGCTGACCTGGGACGACATGGATCTGATCTCGCAGACCGTGCCGCTGCTGACCCGCGTCTACCCGAACGGCGAAGCCGACGTGAACCGCTTTCAGGCTGCTGGCGGCACGGCATTCGTGTTCCGCGAACTGATGGACGCCGGCTACATGCACGACGACCTGCCCACCGTGGTCGAAGGCGGCATGCGTGCCTATGCCAACGAGCCGCGTTTGCAGGACGGCAAGGTCATCTATGTGCCCGGCACGGCGACCACCGCCGATGACAGCGTGGCACGCCCGGTCAGCGATGCATTCGAATCGCAAGGTGGCCTGCGCCTGCTGCGCGGCAACCTGGGCCGCTCGCTGATCAAGCTGTCGGCGGTCAAGCCCCAGCACCGCAAGATCGAAGCGCCTGCCGTGGTGATCGACACCCCGCAGGTGCTCAACAAGCTGCATGCGGCCGGTGTGTTGCCGCACGACTTCGTCGTGGTGCTGCGTTACCAGGGCCCGCGTGCCAACGGTATGCCGGAGCTGCATTCAATGGCCCCGTTGCTCGGCCTGTTGCAGAACCAGGGCCGTCGCGTGGCGCTGGTCACCGACGGCCGTTTGTCCGGTGCCTCGGGCAAGTTTCCGGCCGCGATCCACATGACGCCGGAAGCGGCGCGTGGCGGCCCGATCGGGCGTGTCCGCGAAGGCGACATGGTGCGCCTGGACGGCGAAGCCGGCACGCTGGAAGTGCTGGTTTCGGCCGAAGAATGGGCATCGCGCGAGGTTGCACCCAACACCGCCGTGGCCGGCAACGACCTGGGCCGTAACCTGTTTGCGATCAACCGCCAGGTCGTCGGCCCGGCCGACCAGGGCGCGATTTCGATTTCGTGCGGCCCGACCCATCCGGACGGTGCGCTGTGGAGCTACGACGCCGAGTACGAACTGGGCGCCGATGCGGCCGCTGCCGCGGCGCCGCACGAGTCCAAGGACGCCTGATCCCCTTCCCTCTCTGCGATCGCCCAGGCGGTCGCCGTCTCCAGGAGTTGCAATGACGATTGCCCAGACCCAAAACACCGCTGAACAGCTGCTGCGCGACGCCGGCATCCTGCCGGTGGTGACCGTCGACACGCTGGACCAGGCGCGTCGCGTGGCTGACGCACTGCTCGAAGGCGGCCTGCCTGCCATCGAACTGACCCTGCGCACGCCGGTCGCGATCGAGGCGCTGGCGATGCTCAAGCGCGAACTGCCCAACATCGTGATCGGTGCCGGCACGGTGCTGAGCGAACTGCAGCTGCGCCAGTCGGTGGATGCCGGTGCAGACTTCCTGGTCACGCCCGGTACGCCAGCGCCGCTGGCACGCCTGCTGGCCGACGCGCCGATCCCGGCCGTGCCCGGCGCTGCCACCCCAACCGAACTGCTGACCCTGATGGGCTTGGGCTTCCGCGTGTGCAAGCTGTTCCCGGCCACCGCTGTGGGCGGCCTGCAGATGCTCAAGGGCCTGGCCGGCCCGCTGTCCGAGCTCAAGCTCTGCCCCACTGGCGGCATCAGCGAAGCCAATGCCGCCGAATTCCTGTCGCAGCCGAACGTGCTGTGCATCGGCGGCTCGTGGATGGTGCCCAAGGACTGGCTGGCGCAAGGTCAGTGGGACAAGGTCAAAGAAAGCTCGGCCAAGGCTGCGGCGATCGTGCGGCAGGTGCGTGCGGGCTGATGTTCGGGACTGCATCCCGCGTGTTGGGAAAGCCGAGTGGCTTGAGAAGGCTGGTTGGCTGACGAAAGTTGATTGGCTGAGCAAAGCTGATCAGCTGGCGCTTTAGTTTTGATTGAGGAAAGCCCGGTTTGCTGGCGCCTTGATTTCTTTGGTTGAGGAAAGCTGGTTAGCTGGCGCCTCGATTTTTTGGGTGGAGCGGCCCGCGGGCGCCGGGGCAGGACACGCCGTGAACCCATCCATGGGGGCTCTTACACGACATCCTTGTCGTGTAAGGTCCTGCCCCGGCGCCCGCGGACCACTCTTCGAATGTTCCTGTATTGGCGGAACGGAGAGCAGCGATTTCCGCGAGGCCTGCTCGGACTAGCCTTTGATGGTTGCCTCGTTGCCTCGTTGCCTCGTTGCCTCGTTGCCTTGCTGCCTGAGGCGGAGGCGGAGGCGGAGGCAGAGATCTATTTGCCTGCCGGCCAAAAATCCGACCACTTTCGGCCCTGCCGTCTTCCCTCAAGATCAGCTAGCTCAGGGCAACGACGCGCCGAAGCGGCAGCGTGACCGGGGATTGGCGGAGAGCGGCACAGGGATGTGCCGCGGCGGCGAGTCAGACAGGGATGTCTGGCGAGCCGAGGAGCCGATTTCCGGCCGCGCTGCCGCTCTCACCGAAGCCAGCAAACCACCGGCAGGCACGCTGCCTGGTCGTATTCGGGGAAACCGTACCCTTACCCCAACCCCTCTCCCGACAGGAGAGGGGCTTGAAGCCGCCCGTCCTGACTGTCCTCAAGATCAGCTAACTCACGGCGACGACGCCGCCCCTACCGACGCCGAGAAACCACCGGCAGGCACGCTGCCTGGTCGTATTCGGGGAAACCGTACCCTCACCCCAACCCCTCTCCCGACGGGAGAGGGGCTTGAAGCACCCTTGTTGCCATTCGGCGTGCAGCGATTGCCAACCGTCAGCCATCTTTGGTGACTCAAGACTCCAACGCAGCCTCCGGCGGCATCGCCTTCCGTACACCACGCGCGCGCTGCACCAATGCCGCCGCGCCGCTGCTCATGTCATCCAGGATGGCGTAGATGGTCGGCAGGAACAGCAAGCTCACCACCGTCGAAAATGCCAGGCCGCCAGCGATGGCGCGCGCCATCGGGAAATACGGCGGGCCGTCGCTGAACATGGTGGTGCTGGTCAGCGAGATCGGTACCATCGCCAGGATCGCGGTGCCCATGGTCATCATGATCGGCCGCAAACGCTCACGTGAGCCTTCGATCAACGCCTGCGTGCGCCCCATGCCACGGCGGCGCAGATTGTTGATGTGCTCGATCATCACGATGCCGTTGTTCACCACCACGCCCATCAGCACCAGGATGCCGATGAAGGACATGATGCCGAACGAGGTCCCGGTGATCCAGAACAGCCAGAACACCCCGAAGATCGAGAACAACACGCCGCTCATGATCGCCGCCGGGAACAGCAGCGACTCGAACACCGCTGCCATCACCACGTAGATCATCACCAACGCAATCACCAGATTGAACACCATCTGGCCCATCGCCTCGCCGTCGTCCTGATAATCGCCCCCGTCGAAGGTGTAGCTGTAACCGGCCGGAAACTGCATCGCCTTGAGCGGTTGCTCCATCGCAGCGCGCGCTTCAGGCACGGTGACTTTCGTGCCGAGATTGGCTTTGATGGTCAGGGTTGTCTGCCGATTGGTGCGGCCGATCTGGGTGGCGGCCGGGCGGATTTTTACATCCACCAGCGACAGCAACGGCACGCTGCGGCCATCCTTGGTGCGCACGGTGAAGCCTGCCAGATCTTCGGGTTTGCTCTGCTCGGCGCCGGCAAAACGCACCCACACCGGTACTTCGTTGTCGCCACGGCGAAACTCGCGCAGCGGCGTGCCACGCAAGGCCAGCCCGACGAAGCTCGCCACCTGCTCCGCACTAAAGCCGAACGCGGCCGCGCGCTCGCGATCCACGCGGATCGCCAGCTCGCTGGTGCGATCACCGGTATCCACGCGTACGTCGCGCAATTCCTTGCGCTGCGCCAGCAGCGGTACCACCTCGTCGGCCAACTCCTGCAGTGCCTGGGTGGAATCGCCCACCAATTGCACCTGCACGCCCTGATTGCCGCTCCCGCCATCGCCCTGGTTGCCGATGCTGTAATCGGCGCGCGCAGAACGCGGCAACTCCTTGCGAATCTGCTCCAGCAGCGGTGGCAGGTCCTTGACCTTGGTCGCGTCGAAGGTCACCACCGTGTTGCTGCCTTCCACCTCGCTAAACCACGAATAGATCTGGGTGATGTGGTATCTGGCGCGGTTGGCTTCCAGGTGGTTTTCCACCCGCGCGATCTCATCGCCCAGCTGCTCGCGCGTATAGGAGCCCTTCCACTGATACTGGATGTAGCCCTCGTTGCCGCCGTCGCCACCGAACATGTCGACCTTGGTGAGCTTCATCGGCACCAGGCTGATTGCACTGACCAGCAGGATGCCGGCCACGCTCCAGCCGCGGTGCGCCAGCGTCCAGGCCAAAACCTTGGCGTAGCGCCGCTGCAGCCGTGCGATCACGCCGCGCTCGGAGGTCACCAGCGGCGGCGTTTTCATGCGCGCCGACAGCATCGGGATCAGGCTGATCGCCACCAACCATGAGGCCAGCAACGACACCGAAATGGTGATCGCAATCTGCGCCATGAAAATGCTGATGTTGTTGGTTTCGCCAAACAGGTTCGGCACGAACACGATGCAGTGACACAGCGTGCCGGCGCTGAGTGCGATCGCCACGCTGCGCGTTCCCAACAACGCTGCCAGCTGCGGCTGGCCCGGCATGCGCTCGCGCTCCTGGTAGATGCTTTCCACCACCACCACCGCGTTGTCCACCAGCATGCCCACGGCCAACAGCAAGCCCATCATGGTCAGGATGTTGAGCGTGACGCCGACGAAGTACATGAAACCCAGCGTGATCGCAAAGCAGATCGGGATCGCCAGCGTGACCATCAGCGTGGACGGCCAGTGGCGCAGGAAGAAGAACAGCACCGTGATCGACAACAGCAGACCAACCGCACCGGCCTCGGCCAATTCCGCCAATGACGAGGTCACCGCCTTGCCCTGGTTGTCGATCACCTTGACCTGCACGTCGCGCATGGCCGGTTCGGCGCGGATGTCTTCGACTTCCTTCAATGCCGCCTTGGACACTTCCACCAGGTTGGCGCTGCGCTCCTTGTAGATGTCCAGGCCGATCGCCGGGCGCCCATCCAGGCGCCGGCCGTAATTCATGCGCGTGGGCTTGAGCCGCACCTGTGCAATGTCGCCCAGGCGCAGCCCCTTGGCGTTGAGCACCAGATCGCGCAGCTCCTGCAGGTCGCGCAATTCGCCTACCGGTTGCACGCGGATGCGCTGGCCGTTGTCGTCGATCTGCCCGGCCGAAACCGAGAAATTGAGCTTGCCCAGCCGCTCACTCAGATCGTTGAGGCTCAGGTCATGCGCAGTCAGCCGATCCGGCGCGATCGCGATCTCCACCTCGTTCGGCGGTGCGCCGGAGATTTCCACCTTGGCCACGCCCGGAATCCGCTCGATGCGCCGCTTGAACTCGCGGTCGAGCATGTCGTACGCGCCGGTCAGATCGGCCTGGCTGGCCAGCCGCACCTTGAGTACCGGCTCATCGCTGCTGGACCACTTGAAGATATGGAAGCGTTGCAGATCCTCGGGAAAATCGTCGCGAATCGCATCCAGCCGCTCGCGTGCGTCGGAGGCGGCAATGGCGATATCGCGGTCCCAATCGGAGAACTCGATGAAGATGTTGGCGCCGTCGGCGGTGGCGGTCGAGTGCATGCGCTTGATGCCGGTCATTGTCGCCAACGCTTCTTCGGCCGGCCGCACCAGGTTGCGCTCCACCTCGTCCGGCGTGGAGCCGGTGTACGGCAACTGCACGAACAGGAACGGCGCGGAAATATCCGGCAGCGCCTCCAGCGGCAGGCGAAATGCGGCGATCAGCCCCACCACCACCAGCGACACGAAGCACATGATGGTGGTGACCGGGCGACGGATGCTGAAGGCGGCAACGCTCATACCGCCTCCAGCCCGTCGCTGTGGCCGGCCGGTGCGCGCTGACGCGCCATGCGCCGGCCGCGCTCCAGGTAGTACGCATCGGCACGGCGATCCAGCAGGTCGTAGACCACCGGAATCACCAGCAAGGTGAGCAGCGTGGACACCAGCAACCCGCCGATCACGGTGATGGCCATGGGTGCGCGCACCTCCGCCCCCTCGCCCATCGCCACCGCCAGCGGCAAAAAGCCGAACAAGGTGCACAGCGTGGTCATGATGATCGGCCGCAGGCGCGAACGCGCCCCTTCGATCAGCGCCTCACGCTTGGCCACGCCTTCCTCGCGTAGCTGGTTGACCTTGTCGATCAGGATGATCGCGTTCTTGGTCACCAGGCCCACCAGCAAGATCAGACCAATGAACACCACCGCCGATACCGGCTTGCCGGTCATCAGCAGCGCCAGTACCGCGCCGACCATCGCCAGCGGAATGGTGAACAAGATGACGAACGGGTGCAGCAGCGATTCGAACTGCGAAGCCATCACCAGGTAGACCAGGAAGATCGCCAGACCGAACGCGAACAGCAGCGACTTCACCGACTGCGCCAGTTCCTCGCCCTGCCCGCCGATGTGCATGCCCACACCAGCGGCCAACGGGTCGTTACGTACCAACGTTTCCACTTCGCGCACCGCACCGCCCAGGTCGATGTCGCGCAGGCTCGCCGACACGATCGCCACGCGGGTCTGGTCGGCGCGATGGATCTCGCTCGGCCCGGTGGTCGCCACCACCTCGGCGACCGCGGCCAGGCGCACCGGTCGGCTGCTGCCCGGGTTGACGATCAACTGGCGGATCGCGTCCACGCTGGCACGGTCGCTGTGCTGCGCACGCACCAGCACGTCGATCTTGCGATCACGGAAGCTGTAGCGCGTGGCCACATCGCCGCGCACCTTCTTGACGATCACATCGGCGATCTGCCGCGTGGTCAGCCCAAGCGCACCGGCGCGCTCCTGGTCGAAGCGGATCTGGATTTCCGGGAAGCCCTCTTCCACGGTCGACTTCACGTCCGCGTAGTGGCCGTTGGCACGCAGCATCTGCTCCAGTTTCTGGCCAGCCTGCTCCAGCTCGCCCAGATCCTGACCGCGCAACTCCACTTCCAGCGGCGTGGAAAAACTAAACAGGGCCGGCCTTGCAAAATCCACCTGCGCGCCCGGATGCGCGGTCATGCTGCTGCGCAGGCGCTCAGTGGCGGCTGCCTCCACCGCGGGACTGCCGCCACCGGCCATCACCACCGTGAGCTTGCCGATGTTCTCGCCACTTTCGGTGGGGTTGGCATCCAGCCGCGTGCCGGCACCGCTCACGCCATACAGCGAGGCAATGCCCGGGTCCTTGTCGTGCGCCAGTTGCAGCTCGCGCACCAGAGCGTCGGTCTGCGCCAGCGGCGTGCCGGAGGGCAACTTCACGGTCATTTCGAAGCGATCCTGCGCCAGCTGCGGGATCAGGTCCGCGCCGAGCATCGGCACCAGCAGCACGGTGCCGACGAATGCGGCGCCTGCCAGCCCGAGCACCAACCAGGGCCGACGCAATGCCGCTGGCAGCATGGTCAGGTACCCGCGTTCGGCACGGCCATACGGCGCCATCGCGATATCGCTGGCCTTGCGCATCACCGGTGCCACCACTCGCGTAGCGCCGCGCCAGACCTTCACCACCGCCCAGGCGGCGCCGAAAAACGCATAGCGCACGCTGGCACCCGCGCCGCAGCGGCCAGCCGCTACTGGCTTGAGCCAGCGCTGCTGCGGCTGCCACTGCGGGTGGCTGGGTTCGTCCGGGAAGGCCATGGGCGGCGCGCCCTTCAGCGAGCTCAGCATCGGGATCAGCGTCATCGACACCACCAGCGAGATCGCAATGGCGATCGCCACGGTCAACGCCTGGTCACGGAACAACTGCCCGGCAATGCCTTCGACAAACACCAGCGGCAGGAACACCGCGATGGTGGTCAGGGTCGAGGCCATCACCGCCATGCTCACCTCGCGGGTGCCCACCATGGCCGCATCCAGCACGCTCAGGCCACGCTCGCGCGCCTTGGCGATGCTCTCCAGCACCACGATGGAATCGTCCACCACCAGGCCAGTGGCCAAGGCCAGCCCACCCAGCGACATCACGTTCAAGCTCAGGCCCAGCTGGCCCATGAAGAAGAACGTGGTGATGATCGACACCGGCAGCGACAGGCTGATCACGAAGGTGCTCCAGCCATCGCGCAGGAACAAGAAGATGATCAGGATCGCCAGCACGCCGCCGATCACCGCATCTTTCTTGACGTCGCTGATCGCGTGCTCGATGAAGTGCGACTGGTCCTCGATGGTGGTGATTTCCACATCGCCGGGCACGGTCGCCTTGATCTGCTCCAGGCGCTTGCGCAGCGACGCGGCGGTCGACACCGTATTGGCATCGCCCTCCTTGTAGATCGCCAATTCCACCGCTTCCTTGCCGCCCAGGCGAATGATCGCCTCGCGTTCCTTGTAGCCCTGGCGCACCTGCGCCACGTCCTTCAAGCGCACCGGCATGCCGCCGGCGATGCTGCTGGTGGACGAGGCCGAGGTGCTCTGCACTTCGGCCGCGGCCGCCAATGCCGCCTGCGAACCGGTGGACGCCGCAATGGCATACATCTGCTGCATCGCTGCATCGGCTGCGCTGCTGCTGCTGCTCTGCGTGGTCACCAGCATGTTGCGGATCTCATCCAGATCCACGAACTGGTTGACCGTGCGCACCAGGTAGCGCTGTGAACCTTCTTCCAGCCGGCCGCCGGAGATGTTGACGTTCTCTTCCTTCAACCGGGTGATGACGTTGTCGATCGGCAGGCTGAGCTGGGCCAGTTTCTGCTGGTCGATATCCACCTGGATCTCGTCTTCCAGACCACCGCCCACCTTCACCGCCGCTACGCCGGCCACCGGTTCGAGCTTCTTTTTCAAATCCTCGTCGGCATAGCGCCGCAGGCCGGTGAGCTGGCGGATGGCGTCGGTGTCTGAGGCCGGCGCCTGCTTGGGCGACAGCACCAGGCGCATGATCGGCTCGGTCGATGGATTGAAGCGCAGCAGCACCGGCGGCTTGGCTTCCAACGGCAGCGACAAGGCTTCCATCTTGTCGCGCACTTCCAGGCCGGCCTGGTCCATGTTGGTGCCCCAGGCAAACTCCAGCACCACATCGCTTTGCCCGGTGCGCGAGATCGACTTGAGCTTGCGCAGGTTCTTGACCACGCCGACCGCTTCTTCCACCGGCTCGGTCACCAGGGTCTCGATCTCCGCCGGTGCCGCACCGGTGTATTCGGTGCGCACGGTGAGCGTGGGATAGCTCAGGTCCGGCAGCAAATTGACCTTGAGGCTACGCAGCGCGATCAAGCCGAACAGCAACATGGTCACCGTGATCATCGCGATGGTGACGCGGCGGCGTGTGGCAAACGCCACCAGGCCGCCGCCCGGCGCTACGGATAGGTGCGGGTCGTGGACCGGGCCGGTGGGATGGTCGGTCATGAGCGCTTCTCGTCGCCGGCCGTTGCCGGTGCGGCAGCTGCAACCGGCTTGCGATCGGGCTGGCCGATGATCTGCACCGCGGTGCCATCGCGCAACGCCACCTTGCCGGCCGTCACGACCTGGTCGCCTTCCTTCAGGCCCTGGCGCACTTCCAGCCATGGGCCTTCGGCATAGCCCAGCTTCACCGGCACCCGGCTGGCCTTGCCATTGCGCACCACGAACACTGCCGGCTCACCGTCATCCAGCAGCGCCAGCCGCGGAATCACCAGGGCATCCTTGCGCTGGTCGTAGTCGATGCGGATGCGCCCGAACATGCCGGGCTGCAACGCCTCCGCGCCAGCCCCGAACGCGCACACCACGCGAAAAGTGCCGCTGCCCGAATCCACCACCGGCGCGATGCGGTCCACCTTCCCCAAGAACTGCTGTCCCGGCAATGCGTCGGCCAGCAACGTCACCGGCTGGCCGGACTTGAGCGTGGCCAGCTCGCGCTCGGGCACGTTGAGCGTGGCTTCCAGTTGCGAGTCGTCGACGATGCGGAAGATCGGCGTATTGATCTGCACGAAGTTGCCGGTCTTGATCGAGCGCGACGCAATCACACCGGAAATCGGCGCCTGCACGGTGGTGTACGACAGCTCCAGCGACGCCAGACGATGCTGCGCCCGGCTGTTTTCCACATCGAACTTGAGCTGGTCCACATCCGCAGCGCTGACCAATTGCTGGCCGACCAGTTGCGTGGCGCGGCGATAACTGTTTTCCAGCTTGCGCAGCTGCGCCTCGCTTTGGGCCACCGCCAGATGCGCGCGGTCCGGATCCAGCCGTACCAGCGCCTGGCCTGCCGACACCTTCTGCCCTTCCTCGACCATCACCGCCAGCGCCACGCCGGAGGTCTTGGCCACCACCTGCGCTTCGGCACGTGGCTCCAATGCCGCAGTGCCGGTGTAGCTGGCGGCCACCGCACGACGGGCTGCTTTTGCGGTTTCCACCGGCACGGCATCTGCGGCCTTCTGGCTGTCTGCCGGCTTGGCAGCACTGTCGCCAGCCTTGCAACCGCCCAGCAACAGGCTCGTGGTGATCAACAGCGCAGCGGCGCAAGTTCCGCTGCGGCCGGGCAAGAAGGAGAGTGGCGACATCGTCGTGTCCTAGTGGATGCGTGAACAGGTGTTGTAGGCAAGTAAACCACCCAAGCCATCATGTCGCCAATGCGCCAAAGGTCATGGTCTGTTCAAGATTGCCTATTCACCCGGTTTGCGTGCGACCAAATCGCAGGCATACTCGGTTCGGCCCGCAACGCCCCCACGTGCGGACGCTCATACCAGTCTTCCGGATACGAAACCATGCGCCCGCAGCCGCTCGCCGCTTGTCTCGCTCTGGTCGTCTTCCTGCCGTTTGGGGGCGCATCAGCAACACCATCGGTTCCGACACCGCCTGCCCCTGCAGCCGCGGCGCCGGCGCCTGCCACACCCGCGCCCTCGGGCAATGCCGGGAATGGTCGCCAGCTCGCGTACACCTGCCAGGGCTGCCACGGCGTGACCGGCTACAAGAACGCCTACCCGAGCTACCGCGTGCCCAAGATCGGCGGCCAGTCCGCGCAGTACCTGACCCAGGCACTGACCGAATACCGCCAGGGCAAGCGCAAACACCCGACCATGCAGGCACAGGCGCAAAGCTTTTCCGAGCAGGACATCGCCGACATCGCCACCTACCTGTCCACCCTCAAATAAGCGCCCACATGCCGAACGCCCTGTACGCTCCGCGTCTAGCCATCGCCTTGGTCGCTGCCCTGTCGTTGGCGGCCTGTTCCCAGTCCCAGGTGGAATCCACCGATCACTCTGCCGGCGATGCCGGTCATGCCAGCGGCGAGCACGGCTCGGGTTCGTCGGCCGGCCTGCCGACCGGCCGCGCCGCAGCCGGCGACAAACTCGCGCATACCAAAGGCAAGGCCACCGGCCAGAGCTGTGTCGATTGCCACGGCGCCGATGGCAATGTGCCGCTGGACCCGACCTATCCCAAGCTCGGCGGCCAGTACGGCGACTACCTTGCACATGCATTGCAGGCCTATCGCAGCGGCGATCGCCAGCATCCGTTGATGACCGCCCAGGCCACCGCGCTGAGCGACCAGGACATCGCCGATCTCGCCGCGTACTTTGGCGCGCGCCCGACGCAGCTGCGCGATCTGCACGGCGTCAACTGAGCACGGCGCACGCCGCGTCTCATTCGGCATGAAAAAGCGCTTGCGCGAACGTTAACGCATCGCTATCATTTCGTTCTCAGTTTCGTGGGGCCATAGCTCAGCTGGGAGAGCGCCTGCATGGCATGCAGGAGGTCGGCGGTTCGATCCCGCCTGGCTCCACCAAGTTCCGGACATAGGCCGTCTGGAATCGACAACCAGGTTTGATACGCGTCCCCATCGTCTAGAGGCCTAGGACACCACCCTTTCACGGTGGACACCGGGGTTCGAATCCCCGTGGGGACGCCAATCATCAAAAAGCCTCGGCATTGCCGGGGCTTTTTTCTTGTGTGCTTTGTGCAATGACGGCGCAGTGGTGTCGCACCAGCGACGCGCTTTGTGCGATTGCGTGTTGAAGCGTCTTCGATACTCGCCGGGGTCGCAAGTTCGCTCGAAGTGCGTCATTACGATTGCGCGTGCATGACCCGGCGCTGCGACTAAGAAGCAACGAGCCGCGCCGGAGTCAGACTTCACCAGGTACGCATCTGCGTGCGCCCTCGCCTTTCATGTGCAGCAAAGCAGACGATGTGCACGCTGCTGCACACGTCACCTCGCTTGTCACCGCTGCAGCGACGCAGCGACGAGAACAGCACTTGGATGCAGCGCACGAAGTTGCCCTTACTCGCTTTGCACTTGCGTTCGGGCAAGACCTACATCCTTGTGGCTGCAACCTGCCACGCACTCACTAGTGCGCCACTAACCGATGCAACTTCGCGAACGGCAACCCTTACACGAAAAGTTTCGAGATCACTGCGCATCGCAGCATGTCTGGCTAACCCGATGAGCAAAGCAGTACACACCTGACGCGCGTCGCTTGCTGACGAGATCAGCGACAAAGGGAAGCGCCGCACCAGTGCCCGACACGACACAGCGCGTAGGCCGATCAGAACGCTGGCGCGTTACCGCATGAAAAAAATGTATCCGCACCTCTTCCCAATCCTGTTTCAGATCGCTATCATTGCCGGCTCTCAGCATCGTGGGGCCATAGCTCAGCTGGGAGAGCGCCTGCATGGCATGCAGGAGGTCGGCGGCTCGATCCCGCCTGGCTCCACCAACTTTCGGACAATAGGCCGTCCGCAAGCTGACAACCGGGTTGTTCGTTTATGCGTCCCCATCGTCTAGAGGCCTAGGACACCACCCTTTCACGGTGGACACCGGGGTTCGAATCCCCGTGGGGACGCCAACGACAAGAAGCTCCGCACTGCGGGGCTTTTTTGTTGGGTGACGTTGGAGCATTGCGGATGCACTGGCCGCGCCGGGCGGCGCGTGGCGCGCACCCGGACTGTGCTCCAGTTTCCGAGCTTGGGACTAGCACGCACCCGATTCAGACGTTGCTGCGCGCCGGCGCCACTAGGGCTACTTAAAACCAGTAGCTCCGCTTCTGCGGCCAACGAATCGACTATCGCAACCAGGCGCCAGGACTTCGCTTAGTATCGCCGCGCCAATAGTAGTGCCAGCCTACATCGCGTCAGACCTGCCCGTCATCAAGTGCCTTGCGCCCCTCGTGCGTCAGATCGATATCTGCGTCTTCCGCGTGCGTCGCATAGCCGGCACGTACCGCCCAGTCGGCCTCTTCCTCGCTCACCGGCGTGGTGGCGTGAATGTCGCGAAGAATGCGCAGCTTCTGTTCTGAGTCGATCGCCATGATGGGCACCTGATCTTGAGGGAGGCCTCAAAGGTACGGACCAGGCGTGATGGCTGCGTGCCTGTGCGAACACCACTGCCCCTCCAGAATTGCTCGGGCAGCAACCGCAACAACAACTCCATGCGAGCGCCAAGCATCCATGGCGAAGCATCCCCACATATCGCAGCAGCCCGCCTGCACCCAGCCGCAAAGCGCACCGGTGCACCGGCGCACCGGCGCACAGCGGAACGTAAAAGCCCGCCTGGATGACTCCAGGCGGGCTTTTAGATGTACCGCAAGAACTTGGTGCGAAGGTGGGCAACGAAAACCCATTGATATCAACCATTCTGCGCAGGATGCCCGAAAGATACCGCCAAAGTTACCGCCACGAGGTGGCCGCTTGGGCCATCTGCAGGCAGCCGTTCCCGCCTGCAGATGGCCCCCCGCTTCCCGGAAGAAAGTTGGGATTGACCCTCTTTAGCCGACCAGACGTTGCTGGGCGATGGGCTATTCAGCGCTTGCTGCAAAGCGTGTCCAGTTCGATTTCTTGCACGGTTCCGGGGACGACAGGCAATGCAGCAGGGCGTAATGGGGCAGAAGACGTGCCATTCGAGTTGCCCAGTGCGTACTCAACGCTCATAAGCAGCTTTGCCGTGCGCTTTGCGCAGTCAAACTCAATGCGTGACACAACTCGCTGCAGAGTCCCTTGCCCAGTTCTTGCGATGAGGTGAACACCCCACTGCTGAATCCAGGCAGTCGTGATGCCTGGTGATCTGGATATCGTCTTCGAGTCGACTTGGACGGGATCTCCATATGCGGTTTCCGCAATTTTGATCCATCTTGGATCATTCACAATGATCGCCCGGCAACTCCAGCCGGGTGGGAGGGGCTTTGTACTGTAGGTGACTGGCTCGCCTTCCTTCTTGCAATTGAATACTGCCGTTTGAGCCTCGGCAACGCCGGATGCCAGCAGCCAACCAGCAATGATGAGAAAAACCGCCTTCCACATTGCCGCCCCCATATCCGCGATGATCCGCGATGATCCGCCATTCCGAGCAGGCCAACAGGCTCCGCGAATCCATATTAGCGACTTTCGCCTCCCCGGCTAGCCCTTGTACTGCTTCAAGTTCGAAAGTGCTTTCGCCTTGCCCTCATCGGTTCTCGGGCCAGTGGATCGCCCACCATGGAAGCGGCAGCGGAGCTTGCCTGGCTCTGGCTTCGCCTGGCATGGCTGGCCGTCGCGGTGGCGAGTTGCCCCGCACTTGTTGGCCCGCTGGTACGGCCTTGCGGTGATCTTCTGGTTTCCCGCTCGCCCGGAGTCATACGCATGCGCGCACGCCCGCGATGGGAGCATTAATTCCGGCAGTGGCGCCGAAGTCAAACGCGCCCGCGCGAAATGGTCAGTTAATTCCGGCGTTGGGGCCGTAGCTTTGGGCTGGCCTACTTGGCTGTACTTTACTCCGGTCAGCTCGGCCCACTCGATCAAGATGGCGTCCAGTACCGCGCTATTGGTTGCCTCAATGCTGCGGGGCCGCTCCTGCGCCTGCCGCGCCTCGAACACCGCCAGCGCCCTCCGGCCGGGCATGTAGTCGATGCGGCGCATTGTGGCCCGCCGCTCCCTTTGCAGTTTGGCCAGATGAAGCTTGTCGCCGCTCAGGTATCGGTCGTGCATCACCCACCTCCATGCAAGGGGCGCGCTGTAATTGGTCCGTGGTGGCCCATAGATCTAGCTACCGCTTGGTAGATATCTAGAAGGTGCCCGATAGCCGGGGCACCGAAGCGAGTGAAAGCTGCCCTGTAGGACCGACCACCGGGCCACACTGCCCCGATAGTCGTACCTACTGGCGCGCTCCTTGACCCGATAGCCGGGGCGCACTGCCCCAATGACCGGGGCGAGCATCGCGTTTTCATGCCACCACGCGCAGCAGTCGCACGCACTTTCGCCACATGTTTGACGGGACCACGTTGGGCTTTACATCCAGCTTGCCGCCGCATTCCTCAATGCCCATCCAGGTGAAAGCAAAAAGTGAACACCAGTGCAGGCCACCTTGCCGGGTCTGCTCAATCAATCCAGCGGCCAGCAGCTCCAACAACGCCTTGCGCAGCGTGTCCTTGGACTTCCAGCCACGCTTGTGCATGACAGACCACGCCGCGCTCTGATCTCCGTTGTTGTAGCCATTGAATTGAGCGCCCAGATCCAGCAGAAGCGCACGCGCCTTCATGGAGAGGCCGCAGAACGCTGGACTTTCCAGCACTTCGACACTAACCCGGAAAAATGCACCGCCGGACTTGCGGCCTTTGAAGCGTTCCCGTTTCCTGGCGCTCATCGCGTGCCTCCCCGTATGGCGCCAAGCGCGCGGTGGACGCTCCCAACACCGTCGAAACAAGGCCGGCTCACCGGGAACCCTCCAGCGCAGCGCGTGCTGCATCCAACAGATCGGCCGCATCCACGACGGCCCAGTGTGGCTCGTCGGTCAAGCGCGCCCATGCTTCAAGCTGGGCCTGCGCCGCTTCCATGGCCACCGCCGCCAGATACAAGGCCGCCTCCATCGTGTAGTCTCGACTCGCACCCAGCCTGCCAGCGTGTGCGCCGTGGCCCGCCTCGTGCGGGCTGCGTTGTTTATCAGGGAAGCGCATCAGCCACCTCCCCCTGCATCGCGTACTGCGCTACGCGGCTATGTGGCCGCCCTTGGTCGTCCAGCAACCGAATCAGGCGAGTCACGATGGGGTGCCCCTCCTGCCGCAACTCGAATACGCGGACGCCGGGCACGAACACGTTCAAGTCTCGCCGGGCGTCCAGCGTCGTCACTGGCCCCTTTCGCAACGCGGCCAACAGGCGCGCGCGCTGGGCAGATGCGGAAGTATCAACGATGTTCGCCTCAGGCCCGTTTTCAGCCGCCGGAGCATGCGTGTTGTTCTGGCTCATGGAGCCACCTCCTTGCCGGTGGCCTCGATCAACGCGCGAATGTCCTCGACCCGCCAGGCGGTGCAGCGCTCGCCCAGTTTGACCGGCTGCGGATAGCGGCCGGACCTCACGCCGGCCCACCAAGTGGACCGGGAGACCGGGATCAGGGCTGGGATGGCCGTAGTGTTGGTCTTGGTGTCGGCAGCACGGCCGACGATTTGGGGAAGTCGCAGGAAGCCCGTTGTGGGCAGTGGTGCAAGCTGCATATCTATGTCCGTCACCGCTCCGGGATGGGCGGCGTTGGACTCGAAAACTATGCTTTGAACCTACCTGCTAGTTGCAATTGCAGTCTTCAGCAGTGCAATTGCAGTTGCTTTCATTTTGTTCGCTTTTCCATGGCTTCTCCGACCTTTTTCAGATGCTCGCCAATGGTTCGGCCGGTCAGCTGCAACTCCGGCACAATGGCGGCTATCGTGTCGCCAGCCTTCATGTGCTGCGACAAATCCAATTTCGCATGCTTTGCAAGCGCACCGATGACGCATAGCAACGTCGTGCGCTCGCGCTCATCAAGCGGTTTGTTTGCCTTGGGGGCGATCTCCGGCACAGGCACGATAGCAGCGAGATCGGCAGCGCTGGAGCGATCACGCTCCCGCACAGCCGCGAGCAGCGAAGCAGGAAATGTGTCGAACTGCTGGGCTGCCCATTCTGCGGCAACGCTGGGAACGAAATACCTAGCAGTGCCATACATCCGCGCCGCTGAGTCCGCGTCATCTCTTGGCACGAATGCGAGCCTCTGGGAAAGAGTGCCTCTGCGGATATCGTCCTCTGCACGCAGTATCGCTATCGCTTGCTGGTCGCTTCCATTGACCCGTCCGGGATCGTTCGGCATACCGCGTTCATCGGGCACAAAGCCGCAGCACAGAGCCGCCAACTCTGCCTCGCTCCACAGGTCTTTCTTTGCCCAGTGAGGCCAGCGCTTTTCGCGTGATAGCTTGGCTTCCTTGGCAAGCTGCTTGGCCTTTTCCAAGTCGCTCGATTTCGCAGCTTCAACCTGCGCATTAAGCTCTGCCAAACTCATCGCGTCATAGCGTGCGCGCTGCTTTTCCATCGGCGTAACTTCGTTGGATCGGCCTGCCATCGCTAGATCGCGCTTCCAGCTTGCTTTATCAAGCATGGCATCCAGGCGCATGCCAGATAACGTGGGCACCGGGGGCGGGGCGAGCGATCCGAACTGGCGGCGCAACAGGTAGTCGATCAGTTTCTTTCGGTCGTAAATTTCCGGCATGGCGCACCCTTGCGCCCCTGAAATAGTCCCCACACCAGGCCGGCAGGGTGTCCGGCTTTTCGCCCCGTCGGGCTAGGTGCGGGTGTTCGATGAAAGCTCAGCCCGCCTTGGCCCGTAGCGGCACGACGTTACCGCCAGCGCACAGGCCGTCCAGATAGTCCGCCCAGGCCTGCATCATGCGCACGCGCTCGGGCAGGTACTGCGCCGCATGCGTGTATGCCTCGCGGACCTTGTTTGTTTCGGCGTGCGCCAACTGCCGTTCGATGGCGTCGGCGTTCCAGCCCATCTCATTCAGCCGGGTGGCGGCCATGCTGCGGAAGCCGTGACCGGTCATCTCGTCGCCGGAATAGCCCAGTGCGCGAAGGGCGGCATTGACGGTGTTTTCCGACATGGGGCGATTGGGGCGCAGGCCGGGGAACACATGCTGGCCGCCGCCGGTCAGGGCATGCAGATCGCGCAGGATCGCCACCGACTGACTGGAAAGGGGCACCAGGTGCGACGCCTTCATCTTCATGCGCTCAGGGCGGATGCGCCACATGGCGGCGTCCAGGTCGATTTGGGGTTCAGCCGACATACGTGTAAAAATAGCTCACAAGATTGGATTTCATCCATTGCATCAGTGAGTTAGCGGATATTTTGGCGCACCAAAACTACCCTGCCAATGCCAGTTCAGTCTCATACGGTTCCGGGACCGCCTCCACATCAATCAGGTAATCCCCGAAGCGTTTTACATGGCTGGTCACGTACGGGCTGAGGAACGCCACGTCTTCCCGCGTGATCTTCCACCCCTGCCGCATTAGAGACGTCATGATTCGGGTCTGTTCGACCACGTTGTAGAAGATGACGGCATTGGAGACCAAGTCGTTGTATTGGACGGCCTTCTCCTGCTCGACGGGGTCGTTGTCGGCAATCACCCCTTCCCCGCCGAAGAAGAAATACTTTGCGAAGCCGTTGTAGGCCTCCACCTTGTTGGTCGAGGCGGTGATCTGTTCGCGCAACTCGCGGTTGGAGATGTACTGCAGCAGGAAAAGAGTGCGCACGGCCGAACCGAGCGCCTTGAAGGCCTGGTACAGCCGGTTCTTGCGGCTGTAGTTGCCCAGCTTGCGCATCAGCGTCGAGGCCGCGATCTTGCCGGTCTTGATCGAGAGCACGACCTGCATCAGGTCTTTCCAGTGGGTCTCGATCAGATCCCAGTCAACAGTGTCCCGGAACAGCGCATCGATGTGTTCGTAACGAATGTCCTCATCGGGGCGGAAGAACTTGTATTCGCGCCAGTTGCGGATGCGCGGCATCAGCTGGATGCCTAGCAGATGCGAAAGGCCGAACACCGGCAGCGACTGCCCCTGCGTGTCAGCGTGGACGGTGTCAGGCTGGATGTCGGAGGTGTTCTTCAGCAGGCCATCGATGATGTAGACCGCCTCCCAGACACCGCACGGAATGAAGTGGCTGAACAGCGCGACGTACGTATCGGACACGTGGTGGTAGGCGATGCCGCCGTAGCCGCCATAGCGGATGTGGTACGAGGCGAGCAGATTCTGGTCGTAGAGGTCGTACTTGGTGCCGTCGGCGGCTGCGCTCTTGCCATCGCCCCAGCATTTGGGGAGTTGCAGGCCGGCGTAGCTGTTGATGATGTCCCGACAGGCCGCCGCCAGTTTGTTGGCATCCACATGCCGGCGGTTGACGAACGACAGCATGTGCGCCGAGACGGCGCCACGCAGGTGTCGGGCAGCCTGGGCCGGTCCGAGGTTGCAACCATAGGTGAAGGCGGTGAGGACGTAGCGCTCGGTCGGTTGCTCGATCTTGGCGTCCGAGCCGGACAGAGGACCGAAGTGCCGGGGCCAGCGCGTCCAGTGGGCCACATCGCACAGGATCTCGATGACGCTGCGTTCGCGCATGCGGTCGAGGACGGCGGTTTCCAGGGCACGGGCCCCGCAGCTCATCTCCTTGGCCTTGCTGCGCTTGAGTACCGGAATGCCATCCTCGCCGATGACCACTTGGCCATTCTCCAGATAGCCCTGATCGGTCAGCTCGGCGACCTGCGTCAGGCGCGATTGCAAGGCATTGACGAAGCCCACGGCCGTAGCCGGCAGCCCCACCTGCTTGCAGTAATCCTTCAACATAGGTTCGCACTGGTCCCACGGAAGCAACTGCTCGCGGTAGTCGGCGTAGGTTTCCGATCCGCGCACAGCCACGTCGCCCGATTTCAGTTCGTTGGCCAGCGATGAGAACACACAAACCTCGAACAGGCGCCGGTGGATGCGCTCTTCGCCCTGTTCGGTGCGATGGATGATGGTCTTGCGCCAGAGTTGGGTGGTGAACGCCAGATCGACCGCTTCGTCCAACCAATCGCTGCGGGTTCGTTCCTGCGTCAGGATCAGCTCGATCGCGTCGATCAGCGAGCGGTCCTCCGTGGTCGAGGCCAAGTCCAGCCTACGCACCATCCGCAGGATGGTGGAGCGGTGACTTTTATAGAACGGCCAAAGCAGCGGCAAGTGATTGTCGCCACTATGCGCCGCAATGGCGTTGCAGTCGGCCTGCAACGTCTGCACGCCACCATGGGCGTTGACCAGGCGGCGGATTTCACGCCCCGCCTCGGTGTCGCCGCGATGATGGTCGAGGACGCGGACCACATCCGACATCGTCGCCACGATCGCTTCGGTCTTCTCGCGATAGCGCGCCCTCAGCCGCTCCAGTTCCTCTCGGCCCCGGTTGTGGATGTTCCCCATGCGTTTGATGAACATCTCCGCGAGATCGTCGCGCGTCTGGACCCGGGTCCGGTGGATCAAGCACACCAGTACCGCGTAGCGCTTGGCGGGCCGAAACTTGCGCAGCTCGGAAGCATCCAATGCCCGCGCCTCGGCAGCGAAGTGCTTGCGCTTGACCTCCGGGATGCCCGCCAGGTGCAACTCGCTGCCGACCAATTCGTCCAGTTCGGCGATATGGTCGATCAACTCCTGGAAATGCTGCAGCGAAGAGCGCTTGGGTAGGCGCTTGATCGCGTGCAGCGGGCTCTTCTGACGCCCCTGTTCGACCTGCAGGAGGCCTTCAAGGCGCTGTTTTTCATCGATGGTCAGTCGAGCCTCGATCTGAGCGAAATAGCGCCCGTTGACCAGCGTGCGAATGCGCCGGGTCAGGCGATCCAGTGTGGAGAACGCCGGCAGCTCGACGCGATCACGCACGAGCTGTTCGATGGCTACATTGATCAGGTCCGCCGGGTTATCCATCACCGCAGCGGCTTCGTATACCGCGCGTGCCGCAATCTTCAGCCCGCCGTCGCTGTAGGCCCGGACCTGCAGGAATTGTCGGATCCGGCGGTAGTAGCGATAGCGCGAGGCGTTGGCAAGATTCGCTGGCTTGACCTGCACGCGCAGTTTCAGCGCGCTGCGGATATGGCGCACCACCGCCGGCGGGACTTCGTCCAGCATGGGGAAGTACCCCAGCCGTTGGAAGGTCTTGAGCAGGATCGTCAGCGTCAGGCGGTGCGCAGGCTGCCGGGTGTACTCGGCAACGAAGGCCACCTCAGCGTCGGTTGGCGTGTAGGCCGCAACCAGTTCGCGGACGACCGGGTTGCGCTTGAATTGCGGGTATGCGGTCCGTTCGATCGACGCCATCCAACCCCTCAGGTCGTTGCAGGCCTTGGCAGCGCGGGCGCTTCCGGCAGACTGGCTTCGATGCGCTGGCGGGCGAACGGATCGGCCCCGTCGATGTAGCGCATCGCCGACTGCACGTCTCGCCAGCCGACGTACTCCATCAGCGCCTTGACGTCCCAGCCGTTGGCGTTGGCCCAGCCAGCGAAGCCGCGGCGCAGCGAGTGGCCGCTGTAGTCGTTGGGAGAGCTCAGCCCGGCCTCGCGGAAGATCCGCCGTAGCAGGCGCACCAGGCTGTTGGGGTGGAGCGGGGCGGCGGCAATCCCGCCCCACTGGTTGACCGCGCGAAACAGTGGCCCCTCGTGGAGGGCGGCTGCCATGACCCAGGCCATGGTGGCAGCCACCGGGCACCAGCGCGACAGCGCCGGGACCTTGTAGGTGGTGCCGGCGTGCTGGCGATCGCTCTTGCTGTGCGGCAGGAAGCAGGTCATGCCTTCGCCCGGCACCAGGCGCAGGTGGTTCACCTGGAGACGGGTGAGTTCATCGCCGCGGAAGCCGCGCCAGAAGCCGAGCAGCAGCAAGGCGCGATCGCGCAGATGCCGCAGTTCTGCGGCGCGATCGCCGCGAGAGTGGGCCGCAGCCGCAGCGTCTTCCAGCCATGTCGTGACCTGGCCCAGCTGGGTGAGTTGCAGGGGCGTGGCGCGTTTTTCGACGCTAGGGTGAAGAGCTTGGATGCCCTTGAGCACTTGGCGCACCACGGGCGCCCGGGTTGGGTCGACAAAGCCGTGCACCTGGTGCCACTGCGCCAGTGCTGCGAGCCGGTGCCTGAGTGTGTTGAGCGCGAGTTGCCCGGCATAGGCGGCAAGGTAGCGCGCCACGTTGTCGGCGGTGGCCGGCAGGTGGCCGCCCCACTCGACCTCGAAATGGCGGGTTGCCGCAGCGTAAGCGCGTTCGGTGTTGGGTCGGGTGGCGGCTTCCAGGTACTGCCCAACGCTGATCATCGGCCCCTCCCAGTCGCCCGATGGGCCGGGGTGTACCGGCCCGCGTGCGAGCATAGTCGAAAAATCGGGATTAGGCGGGATAATTCTAGATTATCCCGCGTGAGTTCAACGCGCACCGACGGTCCGTTTTGGTGCGTTGAGTAGTATGTAATTACATGGTATGTAATACGTTACGAAATACGTGGAGTGACGGATGGCAAGGTCCGGGTTGTACAAAAGCGATGTGCAACGCGCCCGCGATCGCCTGCGCGCCACGGGCACGCATCCGTCCGTGGACGCGGTCCGGGTGGCGCTGGGCAACACGGGGTCCAAGACCACCATCCACCGCTATTTGAGGGAGTTGGAAGAGGAGGAAGGGCAAGGCGTTGGCGCGAAAATGGCCGTGAGCGACGCACTTCAAGACCTCATCGCCCGCCTCGCCGAGCGGTTGCACAGCGAGGCCGACACGGTCGTGGCGCAGGCCCAGGCGCGCTTCCAGGCGCAGCTGCAGGAACGCACCCAAGCGCTGGAGCAGGCCCGACACGAGGCCGGCTCACTCATGACGCAGCTGCAACGCTGCGAGACCGCGCTGCAGGCCGAACGCGAGGCGGGCGACGCTGCCAGGAGCGAAGTGGCCCGCCGCACCACCGAACTGGCGCAGCTGGAGGAACGGATCTCCGGTCTGACCGTTCGCGTGGCCGAGCACGACGCCCATGCGAAATCCTTGGAACACAAGCACGAACACGCCAGGGAAGCCCTGGAGCACTACCGCGCCTCGGTCAAGGACCAGCGTGAGCAGGAACAGCGCCGGCACGCGCACCAGGTGCAAGAGCTGCAGGTCGCCCTACGGCAGGCCAACGAGGCGCTGACCGCCAAGAATCACGACCTGATGCAGCTCAACCGAGACAACGGCCAGTGGCTGGAACGCCAGACCCGGCTGGAGCGGGAACTGGCGCAGGCACGCCAGCGGGCCGACGCCCAGCAACGCGAGCACGACGCGCTGCGCCTGGCGGCCGCCGAGCACCAAGTCCTGCAGGTGCGCTGGACCGGCGATGTGCAAGCGCTGGAAAGCGTGCGCACCGAACTGGCTGCGGCGCGGACCGATCTGATCGAAGAGCGCCAGCGCCGGGAACACGCCGAAGCGGACACCATGCGGGCCACGGTACGTCTGAGCACGTTGGAACAACTCCTGGCGCAGCTGCGGCCAGCGCACTCCGTTGGCGAACTCGAAAACGCCATCGCAGCCGGTGCAATGCCCGCAGGCAAATGATCAGCCGCTTGGCGAAGGCTCGGGAATCCTCCGCGTCAGTGCCTTCGTCGTCCCAGCCAGGATTTCGGTGAGGCGGAGCGAATCGGCGCGCTCCCCGCCAGACTTGCTTCTACAGTCATTGCAGGAGATCAAGATGGGGCTATGCAGTTCAAAGCCGAGCGTGGTGGGTTCACCCGTAGCGGGTTCACCTGAGCATTATTTAACCCACACCGCAGAGCAGACCACGCCTTCTACGCCTTCATCCCCCGAGGCGCCCATGTCACCCAGCCTGCATGGCTTGGTGGCACTCGGCTCTTCGAGAACGAGACGGGGTCGCTTCCGGCAGCCAACCCTACAGCCGCACGAAGTTCAGCAGGCGGCCTACCAGCTTGGTATGCGCCTCAACGACAGACCCATCGAAGATGCGCGCGACCGCCAACGCCTTGCCGACGCCACAGCGACGGTGCACGAGACACGACTCGCCTTGCACCGTGGTCGAGGCAATGTCGATAGCGATCTGCGGCTCAGCAACGGACGGAGCGCTACCTACAGCTCCCTGTCTTACTGTCTCGGTGAAAATGACGAAAATTTACTGGCAGGCAGCGCGCTGGCTGCCGGGGCAGGCAACTGTGATCACAATGCAGGGATTAACACACGTCGGCATGCGGTTCGCATGGAGGATGGCGGGCAGATGATGACTGTACGCGACTATGAGCAGACCCACCTCTATGCGCTGTACCAGCCACCAAGCTCGGCAGAGGCGGAACAATCCACTGTAGTCCTCGACTCGTGGGGCGACGGCCCGGCCGTTCTACTAAGGGATTCGCACTGGGCCGAAACGTACGGAACATCCACCAATGTAATTGAACGCTTCGACAAGCGCGATGCAATCGACGCGCTTGCCAGGACAAACGCATTCAGAGCCGAGATCGAGGATCCGCAAACTGATCTCCATGCGAATGCGCGCGACCTGGAGACAGCATTTCTAGCCAACCCCGCACCCGGCGATATCTTTTCCGCGATGCCGGTCATCGCGCCCGAACTGGCCCAGAGCACGCGTCAAAGGCTGCAAGAGTACTCACCGCGGACGCGTCAAGCTCTAGCCGCCGATGCTGCGCGGCAGGCCTATGGACTGGATAACGCACAGCCCATCTCGCCGCGCACAACTGCTGCGATCCTTGAAGATGCAGAGCGCCTGGATGCCTTGGGTCGCCCCCCCTTGAGTTGGTGACGATGGATCAAGCCGGATGAGCGTCGGCACGTCCATGATGCCACCGTAGGGCGCTTGGGCGCGCTACGCGCCCAAGCGCGGCCAGGACATGCGCGGTGCTATAGGCCGGACCTGACACGTCGCCAACGTGTGGCGAGAGGTGGACGCCGAATTGCGGCTCTCCGTGTTGGACCTGGTGGCGCACGTGCAGCAGTAGCCCAGCATGAGGGTCAGCAGGGCGTCGTGAGGAATCCTTAGCTGACAGGGAGTTAGCTCACTTTTGGCTGTGTTTTACACGAATCCCTGCCGACCCTCAGGTAGTGGATGAGCCGATGGAAGCGCCTTTTTATCCGGCAACTTCATGTTTTCACAAGAGAAATCGGATTCTGCGAGTCATTTTTACACGTATGTCGGCTGAACCCCGATTTCCTCCCATTCGGCCGCGCGCAGTTCGCCAGGGCGAACGAACACCAGCGGGGCCAGCTTCAAGGCCGCATGGGTCACCGGCTGCCCGCTGAACCCGTCAATGGCGCGCAATAGCTGGCCGATCTTGGCCGGCTCGGTTACAGCGGCATGGTGGCGCGCCTTGGCAGCTTTGAGCGCGCCCCGCAGGCTGGCGGTGGGATCGATCTCCGCCTTGCCTTCCAGCATGGCGTAACGGAACACCTGCCCTGCCTTGATCTTTGCGCGGGCGGCTGTTTCCAGCTTGCCGGTGGCTTCGATCTTGCGCAGGGCGTCCAGCAGCTCGCGGGGCGTGATCTCGCCGACAGGGCGGGAACCGATCTCGGGAAACAGGAAGGTTTCCAGCAGCCAGCGATTCTTCTCCGCCGTGACTCGTGCGACGGTCTGGCGGGCCATCCACTCCCGGGCCACCAGCTCGAACGTCTCGCCAGCGGCATCCACCAAGGCGGCCCGCTCCTGCTTGGCCTGCTTCCGTTGCTCGCCGGGGTCCACCCCAGCAGCCAGCAGCTTGCGCGCGGCGTCGCGCTTCTCCCGCGCATCGGCAAGGCCGGTATCCGGGTAAGTGCCCAGGCTCAGGGTGTTGCGCTTGCCCGTCACCGGGCGCCGGTAGTCCCAGCGCCACCAGCGGGCGCCATCCGGCCGCATAAGCAGGTACAGGCCGCCACCATCACGCAGTTTGAACGGGACAACTCCGGGCTTGGTCTTGCGGATGGCGGTATCTGTCAGCGGCATGGCGGTAACTTTCGGCCTTGGCGAGCGGTAACCACCGCTGTTACCGCCAAAGCTACCGCCACTTACCGCCGGATTTCAACGCATGTCGCTGGACGCAGTTGGACCAACAGACACAAAAAAACCCGCCAAGTTGCGGGTTTTGTTGAAGTTTCTGGACGCTACTGGACATCCTGAAACGATGCACTGGTGCCGAAGGTGGGACTCGAACCCACACGCTTTTAAGGGCGGCGGATTTTGAGTCCGCTGCGTCTACCGATTCCGCCACTTCGGCGTGGCCGCGCAGTATAGCGAGTTGTCAACGAAACGAACAGTGTCAGGAATTGCCTGACGAATTCATCTGCCAGCAGCATCAGCAACGCGGCGCTCAGCCTGGGCCGATATACTCACCGGCTACCGTGAAGGAGTAAGCAATGTCGGCGTTGCGTGGAGTTCGGGTACTCGTGGTCGAAAACGATGACATGAATGCCATGCTGCTCGAAATGCAGCTGATCCAGGCGGGTGCGGCCGTGGTCGGGCCGGTGGGTGAGGTCGACGACGCGCTGCAGCTGATCGAGGCCGATGCGCCGGATACTGCCGTGCTGGACTATCGCCTGGGCAACGGCCAGACCAGCGAACCGGTTGCGCGGCGGCTCACCGAACGCGGCATTCCCTTCGTGCTGGCCACCGGCGTGGCCAGTGCCAGCATCCCGCACGGGTTTGAACGCGGGGTCATCCTGACCAAGCCGTACATGTCCGACGAGCTCGTCGATGCCCTGGCCAAGGCGCGCCAGCGCAGCGGTGCCAGCAGCTGACGCATTGTCAGCGGCGACGTTGTCACTAGAATCACTGCATCCAGGGCTGACAGGTGGGATGCACCATGGCCATCGCCGCGCCGGCCATTGTTGAGTTGCTGCCAGAGCATCGCGAAACCACAGCGCTATTGCCGCATGCGGACGAAAGCGCCCTCGCCCTGCTGAGCGAAAGTCCTGCGCTGTCGACCGCGCTTTCGCTTTGCCTGCATGCACAGGTGCCGATGGTGCTGGTGTGTGGCGAGGCCTCGCACTGCCTGTACAACGATGCCTGCATCCCGCTCCTCGGTGCGCTGCATCCGCGCGCCTTCGGCCAGCCGCTCGCTACAGTTACCGCCCAACGCCTGGGGCTGGCGGGGGCGACAGACAGACAGCAGCACCCCGAGCCATCGGCATGGTCGTGCAGCCCGGTGCTCGAAAGCGGCAGGCCGTTGGGCCAGCTGTATATCGCCGCCCATCCGCGCGGACAGCCGTCGCAGTGGCACGGCAATACGCTTGCGGCAACAACCCTGGCTCTGCCGTCGCTCATAGACGAACGCAGCCACGACAGCTTTCTATTGCATCTGGAAGATGCCCTGCAGCATGTCTCCGAACCGCGCGCGATCGTGGACACCAGCGTGCGCCTGCTCGGCGAGCATCTGCGGGTCAACCGCTGCGCATTCGGCCTGGCGGCGGAGGACCACAGTGTGATGCACGTGATCAGCGACTACGTGCAGGACATGCCTAGCCTCAAGGGAGATTTTCCGTTGGAAGCCGCGCAGGGGCTGCGCGATGCGCTGCTGGAGAACCGCACCTGGTTCACCACCGACGCGATGGCCCCCGGCGCGCCGGACTACGTAGTCGAGCACTACCGGCATTCCGGCCTGCGCGCGTCGCTGGCGATTCCGTTGCACAAGCATGGCCAACTGGTGGCGGCAATCGGCGTGCATCAACGTGCACCGCGGCAGTGGGCCTCGACCGACATCGAACTGGTGCGGCTGGTGGTGGCACGGTGCTGGGAATCGATGCAGCGGGCCAAGGCGCAGCGCCAGTTGGCGGCCAGCGAGGCGCGGCTGCGGCGGCTGGCCGACACGGTGCCGCAGATCATCTTCATCGCCGATCCGGCAGGCCAGCCGGACTATTTCAATCAACGCTGGTACGAATACACCGGCCTGAATCCAGACACGGCGGCCAGCGCCGCGTGGCAGCAGGCACATTCGGCCGCAGGCTTGCGCATGTCCGGCCAGGCGTGGGCACTGGCGCTCAATGGCGAGCGCGCCTACGAGATCGAATGCGAGCTGCGCCGCCACGATGGGCAGACCCGCTGGCACCTGGCGCGTGCCCTGCCCGTCCGCGACGAACACGGACGCATCAGCGAGTGGATCGGCACCTACACCGATATCCACGACCGCCGCGGGTTCGAGCACAAGCTGCGCGAAAGCGAGGCGCGCTTCCGCGCATTGTGCGAGACGGTGCCGGCGATGATCTGGATGGCGGACGTGGACGGCAACTGCGTCTACTGGAACCCGCAATGGTATGAGTTCACCGGCCAGGGCGAGGAACAGGCCCTGGACCAGGGCTGGTGGAATGCGATGCATCCCGATGATGCGGCGCGTGTGCGGCATGCCTTCGAGCAGGCGCTCGATGCACGCGGCGCGTTCATCGCCGAATACCGCATCCGCCGCCACGATGGGCAGTACCGCTGGTGTATCGACACCGCGTCGCCGCACTTCGGCAGCGACGGGCGCTTCCTGGGCCACATCGGTTCGCTGACCGATATTTCCGACCGCAAGCGGATCGAAGATGCCACCGCATCCGACCGCGCGATCCTGAGCCTGATCACGACCGGTGCGCCATTGACGGTGGTGCTCGATGCCATCGCGCTGAGCGTGGAAGCGCGCGGCGAAACACCGCTGCATTGCGCAGTGATGGTGCTGGATGAGGAGCACCAGACCTTGCAGTTTGCGGCGGCCCCGCATTTGCCGCGCGATTACAGCGGCGACTTCGAGAATGCGCCGATCGGGCCGTCTGGCCCGCCGTGCGCGCGCTCGGCCCATAGCGGCCTGCAGGTGATCTGCGAGGACATCGCCAACGATCCGCGCTTTGAAGACCACCGCGCGCTCTCGGCAGCGATGGGGATTGCCGCCTGCTGCGTCACGCCGATTCTGGGCAGCAATGGCGCCGTGCTGGGCACGCTCAACATCTATTACGCGCAACCGCATCTGGCCTCGCTGCGCGAACAGGCCATGGCACGCTCGGCCTCGCATCTGGCCGGCATCGTGATCGAGCGCACGCGCGTGGATGCCAATCTCAAGGCCTCGCTGCAGGCTGAAACCGCTGCACGCAATCAGGCCGAACACGCCAGCCGGGTCAAGGATGAGTTCCTGGCCACGCTCAGCCACGAACTGCGTACGCCGCTCAACGCGATCCTGGGATGGTCGCGCCTGATGCAGGCCGATGCCTTCGAGCCAGCCAAGCTGGGCAAGGGACTAGTGGTGATCGAGCGCAGTGCGCGCGCGCAAACGCAGATCATCGACGACCTGCTGGACATGAGTGCGATCCTGTCCGGCAAGATCCGCCTGCAGCCCGAACACTTCGACATCGCCGGGCTGGCGCGCAGTACCGTGGAATTGATGCAGCCTACCGCACAGGCGCGCCAGATCCGGCTGGAGCTGGATGCGCCGCTGCAAGGCAGCCTGTGGTTCTTCGGCGATGCCGGACGCCTCCAGCAGGTGCTGACCAACCTGATCAGCAACGCGCTCAAGTTCACCGCACCCGATGGCGATGTGCGCGTGAGCCTGGAGGTGGAAGAGCAGCGCCTGCGCCTGTGCGTGCGCGACACCGGGATCGGCATCGCCGCCGATTTCCTGCCGCATGTGTTCGACCGCTTCCGTCAGGCGGATGCCGGCACCACCCGCCGCGTGGGCGGATTGGGGCTGGGGCTGTCGATTTCGCGCCAGCTGATCGATCTGCACGGCGGCAGCCTGGGCGCGTCCAGCGCCGGCGAAGGCCATGGCGCGACGTTCACCGTGGTGCTGCCGTTCCAGCACGGCGTCAGCGACCAGCGTCCCGCACCAGAGCCTGCCCACGCCGGCCCGCTGCCCACCGCCGCACATGGCCGGCTCGATGGCGTGCGCCTGCTGCTGGTGGACGATGACCAGGACTCACGCGAGGCGGTAATGCATTTCCTGATGCTGGCCGGCGCGCAGGTGCAGGCCGCCGGCTCGGTGGATGCAGCGGAAGCGCACCTGGCCGCGGCGCATTACGACGTGCTGGTGAGCGATATCGCCATGCCGCTGCGCGATGGCTACGACCTGATTCGCAGCGTGCGCTCGGGCCGGCCGGAACTGCCACGGCACATCCGCGCGATTGCCCTCACCGCCTACGTGCGCGAAGAGGACCGCGACCGCGCCATCGTGGCTGGCTTCGACGCGCACATGGGCAAGCCGGTGGAGCCACCGGGGCTGATCGACCTGATCGAACGCCTGGTGCTGCCCGCCGGTGCGGTACGCACCGACCCATCCGCCTGAACAACGCACCCTGGCGCGGGCCAGGGTGCGTTGTGATCAGCTGCGTTTGGCGCGCGCGAAGGCGTCGGCCAATGCGTTGTTGGCGGGCGGCGCGCTGGTCCGCGGCTTGGCAGTGCCGGCTGCCGGGCCGCGCCCGCCACCACCGCTTCCGTCGCGCCGCCCCTGCCCCGCGCCACGTGTGTCGCGTGACTGCGCGGCCGCGTCGGCCGGTGGCGGCGTATCCGATAACCGCCGGGTCAGCGCGATGCGTTTGCGCGCCACGTCCACTTCCAGCACCTTGACCTTGACGATGTCGCCGGCCTTGACTACGTCGCGCGGGTCCTTGACGAAGGTGTCCGACAGCGCCGAGATGTGGACCAGGCCATCCTGGTGCACGCCGATGTCGACGAATGCGCCAAAGGCCGCGACGTTGCTGACCACGCCCTCCAGGATCATGCCGGGCTTGAGGTGCTTGATGTCCTCGATGCCCTCGGCGAACTGCGCCGCCTTGAATTCCGGGCGCGGGTCGCGGCCGGGCTTTTCCATTTCCTTGAGGATGTCGCGCACGGTGGGCACACCGAATTGCTCGTCGGTGAACTGCTCCGGCTTGAGCGCGCGCAGGAAGCTGCCATCGCCCAGCAAGGCCTTGATCGGCTTGCCGGTGCTGCTGACGATGCGCTCCACCACCGGATAGGCCTCCGGGTGCACCGCCGACACATCCAGCGGCTCATCGCCGTCGGCAATGCGCAGGAAGCCGGCGCATTGTTCGAAGGTCTTGTCGCCCAGGCGCGGGACCTTGAGCAGGTCCTTGCGGCGCTTGAACGGGCCGTTGTCGTCGCGATGCTGCACGATGTTTTCCGCCACCGTACTGGACAGGCCCGATACGCGTGACAGCAAGGCCGCCGAGGCGGTATTGACGTACACGCCCACCGCGTTGACGCAGTCTTCCACGCGCGCGTCCAGCGCCTTGGCCAGGCGATATTGGTCCACGTCGTGCTGGTACTGGCCCACACCGATTGCCTTGGGCTCGATCTTGACCAACTCGGCCAGCGGGTCCTGCAGGCGCCGCGCGATCGACACCGCACCGCGCAGCGAGACATCCAGGTTCGGGAATTCCTTGGCGGCGAATTCAGATGCTGAGTACACCGATGCACCGGCTTCGCTGACCACGATCTTCTGCAGCTTGGCGCCCTCGCACAGGGCAATTGCCTCGCCGGCAAGCTTGTCGGTCTCGCGGCTGGCAGTACCGTTGCCGATCGCGATCAGCTCCACGTTGTGCTGCAGGCACAGCTTCTTGAGCGTCTGCAACGACTGGTCCCACTGCCGCCTGGGTTCGTGCGGGTAGATCGTCTCGGTGGCTACCAGCTTGCCGGTTGCGTCGACCACGGCGATCTTGCAGCCCGTGCGGATGCCCGGGTCCAGGCCCAGCACCACGCGCGGGCCGGCGGGCGCCGCCAGCATCAGGTCCTTGAGGTTGTCGCCGAACACGGCAATCGCCTCGGCCTCGGCCTTTTCGCGCGCCTGGTTGAACAGGTCCAGCAGCAGGTGCATGTGCAGCTTGGCGCGCCAGGTGAGCCGGCAGGCATCGAGCAACCAGCGATCGGCCGGGCGGCCTTCGTTGGAAATGCCGGCACTGCGCGCCACGCGGCCTTCGGCGTACTGATGACCGGCGTCGGCGTCGGCGTCGGTGCCCGGGTCCAGATCCAGGTACAGAAATTCTTCGCGGCGTGCCCGGAACAAGGCCAGCAGGCGATGCGAGGGAATCCTGGCCAGCGATTCGGCGTGGTCGAAGTAGTCGCGGTATTTGGCACCGGCCTCTTCCTTGCCCTCAGCCACGCGCGCACGGATCACGCCGTTGTCGTTCAACCAGCTACGCAGTTCGCCGACCAGCGCGGCGTCTTCGCCCCAGCGCTCCATCAGGATCGCGCGGGCGCCTTCCAGTGCGGCCTTGACGTCGGCCACGCCCTTGTCGGCATCCACGTAGGCCGCTGCGGTGGTGTCCGGCGCCTGGGTGGGGTCGCCCAGCAAGGTGTCGGCCAGCGGTTCCAGCCCGGCCTCGCGCGCAATCTGCGCACGCGTGCGGCGCTTGGGCTTGTACGGCAGATACAGGTCTTCCAGGCGCGACTTGGTGTCGGCAGCGACGATTTCGCTGCGCAGTTCGTCACTGAGTTTGCCCTGCTCGCCGATGCTGGACAGGATCGCGGCGCGGCGGTCTTCCAGTTCGCGCAGGTAGGTCAGGCGCGTTTCGAGGTTGCGCAGCTGGGTGTCGTCCAGACCGCCGGTGACTTCCTTACGGTAGCGCGCGATGAACGGAACGCTGGCACCTTCGTCGAGAAGGGCAATGGCGGCGCGCGCCTGGGCGGGTTGGGCACCGATCTCATCGGCGATGGTGCGGGCGATCTGCTGGGCAAGCTGGGTGTCGTGCATGGCGGCGCGGTTGGAACCGCTTCACTGTCAAAAATGCATTTTCGCAGTGCCGGGGCGCCGCGGAAACCCGTTGACAGGACCGCCGTAAACCTATGCCGACGTGCTCAGCTGACGCGGCGTGCGTAATGGGTGGCGGCGCGCTCGACCAGAATGCTTTCGTGCAGCGATTCCAGCGCCATGACGCGGATCTTGCCCACGTCCTTGAGCGGCACCATGCGCTCCACATACACCTCCGGACCGGCCTCAGTCATGGTGCGCGACTTGCTGAAGCCGTACGGCACCACACCCTTATCGCCATCCTTGCTGCCACCGACGTACAGGACAATCGACATACCCTCACCCTTTTCTGCTGCTGTTGCTGCGTTGACGGCGCGAGCATAGCGAGCACGCCGTGAGGAGCTTTTCCACGCACGTTAACGCCGGCTGTTTGCGATTTGGTGACCGCGCGATGGCGGCTGCACGCGTCACGGCCGCTTCACCCCGCTTGATCGTCCAATCCAGTTCCGCCCGCTCACCGACACCGCATGAAGCTCAAAAGTGGTTATCCGTTCTGGTCGATCCGCAACGGATTGATGCGTCCCTATCCGCGCCTGGAGCAGGACACCCACTGCGAGGTGGCAATCATTGGCGGCGGTGTGACCGCGGCATTGATCGCACACGAGCTGCTGCGCCACGGCCATGAGGTGGTGGTGATCGAACAACGTGAGATCGGCTGGGGCAGCACCTCGGCCAGCACTGCGTTGCTGCAATACGAGATCGACACGCCGATGGTGGATCTGGCGGCGCAGTACGGTATGCCTGCCGCCGCGCTGGCCTATGGTGCGTGCGCAAAAGCGATCCTGGATCTGCAGGAGCTTTGCGATGGCCTGGGCGGCTGCGACTTCACGCGCCAGGACAGCCTGTACTACGCCAGCCGTGCGCGGGATCTTAAGGATCTGCAGCGCGAACTGGACGCACGCAAGACACATGCGCTGCCGGTGGAGTGGATCGCCGGTGACGCGCTGTGGCACGACTACGGCGTGCGTTCGGAAGGCGCTATTCTCAGCCGGCTCGCCGCCAGCGTGGACCCCTACCGCCTGTGTTACCGGTTGTTCGCAGAATGCGAGCAGTACGGCGGCCGCATCTACGACCGCAGCCCCATCGCCACCCTCCAGGCGCATGACCAGCATGTCGATCTGCGCACCCAGGACGGGGTCAATGTGCGCGCGCGGCACGTGATCATGGCCGCAGGCTATGGCAACCAGCAGTGGCTGTCGCAGCGGGTGGCACGCAACCGGAGCAGCTATGCCTTCGTCACCGACCCGCTGCACGACACCGATGTGGGCGCGCTCAAGCACACCATGATGTGGGAGACCGCGCGCCCCTACCTGTACGTGCGCACTACCGCCGATGGCCGCGTGGTGGCCGGCGGCGAAGACGACAGCATTGATATTCCCGCGCGCCGCGACGCACGCGTGCTCAGCAAGACGGACACGCTGCTGAAGAAGATCGCCAAGGTGATGCCGGACGTGCGGCTGCGGCCGGTGTTCGCCTGGGGCGGCACGTTTGCCGAAACCGCCGATGGGCTGCCGTTCTTCGGCACGCATTCCGAGCACGGCCCACGTGTGGCCTTTGCCATGGCGTATGGCGGCAACGGCATCACCTACAGCGCGATCGGCGCCGGCCTGCTACGTGCGCAACTGGAAGCCCGCGCTCACCCGTTGTCGGACTTGTTCGGCTTCTCGCGACTGGGCTGAGACCACCACGGCCACCAACCGTGGCCGTGCATTGCGTAGGCATCTGCGGCGCGCTCCAGCGGGTTGCGCACGTGGATGCCGCCGCACAGCAGGTATACCGGAAGAAACAGCGGGCCGAGCAGCATGTATTGATACACATGCGCGCGCTCGTGGTCGCCGAGCCGCACTGCTGGGTGCACGCAGCGGCCGGCGGCATGCGCATAGGTGGCGCATTGCAACTCCAGCGATGCGCCCTTCAACAAGATGACGTTGCCCAGCGTCATCGCCCCGCCCGGCCCCCATGGCCAGGCATGGAAGACCACTGCGCGCTCAGTGGCTGACCAGCGCGGCCGCGCGCCAAAACAGGCCCCCAGCCCACCGATCGCCAGCCCGATCAGCGTGTTCGGCAACGTCCACAGCGCACCCAGCACCTGCAGCGCGCCCAGCCAGCGCGGGACGCGGCTCAGTCGGCCTGATTCGGGATCAGCAGCCACAGGATCAGGTAGACCAGGATGCCGGGAAATGCAGCCGAAGCGATCGACACGATCACGAACAGGATGCGCAGCAGGGTCGAGCTCCAGCCGAAGCGGCGCGCGATGCCGCCGACGACGCCGGCGATCATGCGGTCGTTGAGGGAACGGGACAGTGCAGTGGTGGTGGACATGAGCAGCCTCCTGGAACGTGTCTCACAGTGTAGGCAGGCCAGCTACAGCGGATCGTGAGGGCACGCGTGCGTGGTGCAGCCTACCCCGTTGCATTCACTGCGTCAGCCGTTGCCGCCACGTGCCTGCAACCAACGATGGATCGCCACCGGCACCTCGCGCTGCGCACGGCCGGAGACGTAGATGCCGATGTGCCCACCGCGAAAGCTCAGCTCGGTGTAGTCCTCGCTGCCCACCAACCCACGCAGGGCGCGCGAGGCATCGGGCGGCACTAGGTGATCGTGCTCGGCATAGATGTTGAGCACCGGCATGTCGACAGCGTGCAGATCCACCGCCTGCCCGCCGATACGCACATCGCCGGTGACCAGACCATTGCGCTGGTAGAACTGGGTGACAAATTCGCGGAACGCTTCGCCGGCCAGGTCGGGGGAATCGAAGATCCATTTTTCCATGCGCAGGAAGTCCTCCAGCGCCTGCTTGTCGTCGAGGATGTCGAGCAGCCCCACGTACTTTTGCAGGTTGAGCCGGAACGGCTTGAGCATCAGGTAACTGGCATTCATCAGATCCGCAGGCACATTGCCCATGGTGTCGACGAACAGATCCACATCGACCATGCGCGCCCAGTTGGAGAGCATGTTGTCGGGAGTGTGGAAATCCACCGGCGTGACCATGGTGATGAGATTGCGGATCTTGGCGCGCTCCAGCGCGGCATAGCACAGCGCAAACGTGCCGCCCTGGCAGATGCCGAGCACGTCCACCGCCTCCAGACCCGACGCCGCACGCAGATGGTCCACCGCGCCATCGATGTAGCGCAGTAGATAGTCTTCCAGCGTGAGATAGCGTTCGGAGCGGTCCGGATACCCCCAATCCAGTACGTAGACGTCCTGGCCGTGACCGAGCAGGCCCTTGACCAGCGAGCGATCGGCCTGCAGGTCCACCATGTACGGCCGGTTGACCAGCGCATAGACGATCAGCAACGGCGTACGCGCCACCGGCGCGGCATCGCCGACGAACCGGTACAGCACCACCTTGCCGTCGCGCCAGACTTCCTGCCGTTCGGTGACGCCGTAATACACGTCTTCCACGCCGGGCAGCAGCTTGAGCCCTTCGCGCAGCTTGCGCTGCATCGACAAGGTCTCCTGCATCAGGTCCTCGGCACTGAATCCCAACGGGCCCTTCATGGCTTGCCTCCGCGCGGCGCGCGCGCCGGTGCCTTGGAAGTCTTGGTGGCCTTCTTTGCAGCCGGCGGCGTGTTGGATGCTTTCGGTCTGGATGTCTCTGGCGCAGCTGCTGTCTTGCGCGTAGCGCGCGTGGTTGGTGCGGTCTCAGCCTTTGTTCTTGGCTTGGCCGCCGCACGTGCCGGTGCGCTGGCAGCGGCGGCGGGCGGCGGGCCCGCATCAGGCTTGGACGCGGACGCCGCAGCCGGCTTGGCCTGCGCGGTGGGCGCGCCACGCAGCATGCGACGCACCGCCCGCTCCAGCTCGGCAATACGCCGATGCGCGGCATCCATCTCGGAACGGGTCGGCATGCCGAAGCGCTCGCTCACCTGTTCCACTTCCTGTTGCAGGGCCGCGCGCAGCCGCATGTGCGCATTGGCAAAGCCGCCGTAGACCTCGCGGAACTGATCCGACAACGCCACGTCCGCATACGATTCTTCAGCCGCTTCGATCCACAGATCGAACAAGGCGCGCGCGCTGGTCAGCTGGCTGCCACTGGTTTCGTGTTCGCTCAACTTGCGTTCGAAGCGCGCAAACGCCTGATCGATCGCCGCCTTGAGCTGCTCGGCATAGGCCTGCGACTGCGCCTGGTAATCCTGCTGCGCGCGGGCCAAGGTTTGCCAGCGAGATTGATGATTGCGATTGAGGCCGAAGGCCGGCATCTCCAGCCAGGCGGCATTGTCTTCGCGCCAGCGCTGCAACGCCTGCGCGGCTTCCTGCAACCACGGATCGAAGCCGCCCTTGCTGCCGCCACGCAGCGAGCCCAGCGTCCATTGCATCAGCTGCTCGCCCTGCCCTTGCACGGCATGCCGCCAGGCATCGGAGACCGCGCTGGCGGAGGTATCGCGCCCGGCGAACTGCGCGGCGACCTGCTGCATGGTGCCGTACCAATCGCCGGCCTGGGTGCGGAAGCGGTTGATCGCCTCCTGCGCCTGCGGGGCGGCCTGCGTGGGCAACACCTGCGACCACCAGTCGACCGCCTTGCGCCAGTCCTGCGGCGTCTCGCCAGCCGGGCCCGGCGGCGGTTGCGCGGCGGAAGCGGACTGGCCGTGGCGCATGGCATCTCCCCAGGCACTCCAGTATTGGCGCGCCTTGTCTTCGAAGTTGCCGTTGTCCGAACCGCTGGTTGTCATCGTCCACTCCCGTGGCTGGTCCACCCAGCCATCCTACCGCGTGTGTTCCGGCGCACCGGTCAGGGCTTGGGGATGCGCAGCGTCTTGCTGATCATCAGCGAGCCGGACACCGCGAACAGCAGCACCAGCGGGTGGAACTGCCACGGGCCGAGCTGCCACTGTCCCCACCACAACGTCTGACCGATATGCCCGGTGCTGGCCGCCACCGCCAGCAGGATCACCAGCACCAGGCTGGTGGGGATCGGTGTGCCTTCGAAATACGGCACCTTGTCGGCCTCGCCGGCGATCTCTTCGGCGGTCACGTTGTAGCGCGCCAGCCGGCTCACGCCGCAGCAGACGAAATAGCTGAGCACCAGCCAGTCCCAGCCGCCGCGCATGCCGCAGGCATAGCCGAGCGCGGCCGGCGCCACGCCGAACGAAATCACGTCGGCCAGCGAATCCAGTTCGCGGCCCAGCGTGGAGGACGCCTTGCGCCAGCGCGCGACGTGGCCGTCCAGCGCATCGAAGACGAAGGCCAGCGGAATCAGCGCCATGCCCAGCAACAGGTCGCCGCGGTGGCCTTCCTGCAGAAACCGCATGGCCGCAAACACCGCCCCGGTGCCGCAAAAGGCGTTTGCCAGCGTGAACCAGTCTGCGAGTTGAAAGTCGCGCAGCATCGAAAAATGGCGTTTCATGCGGAACCTGAGGGCATCGAGGCGCAAAGGGTAACGCGCGCGCGACGCGCAGGCGACCGTTTCAACATGCTCGGCTACCCTGGCGGCCACTGGCACCGTTTCAGTGCCGCATTCCACGAGGACACCCGATGCGCAGCATCCTGATCACCGGTGCCGGCAGCGGCATCGGCGCCGGCCTGGCCACCGTTCTTGCCGCCGACGGCCACCACCTGCTGGTGAGCGACGCCGACCTGGCCGCGGCCGAGCAGACCACCCAGCAGGTGCGCGCGGCCGGCGGATCGGCCGAGGCCTTGGCACTGGACGTCACCGACGAGCACAGCATTGCCCAGGCACTGGCGGCCGCCTCGCGCGCGCCCGAGGTGTTGGTCAACAACGCCGGCCTGCAGCACGTTGCGCCGCTGGAGGAGTTCCCGATGCAGCGCTGGGCGCTGCTGGTGGACGTGATGCTGACCGGTGCCGCACGTCTCAGCCGCGCGGTGCTACCGGGCATGCGGGCGGGCGGCTACGGGCGCATCGTCAACATCGGCAGCATCCATTCGCTGGTGGCCAGCCCTTACAAAAGCGCCTACGTGGCCGCCAAGCACGGGCTGATCGGGCTCTCCAAGGTGCTCGCGCTGGAAACCGCCGACTGCGACATCACCGCCAACACGCTGTGCCCCAGCTACGTGCGCACGCCACTGGTGGAGCGGCAGATCGCCGACCAGGCACGCGTGCGCGGCATTGCCGAAGACGCGGTGATCCGCGAGGTGATGCTCAAGCCGATGCCCAAAGGCGCCTTCATCGAGTACGACGAACTGGCCGGCACCGTGGCCTTCCTGATGTCGCACGCGGCGCGCAATCTCACCGGCCAGGCCATCGCCATCGACGGTGGCTGGACCGCGCAATGAAGCCCTGGCGAAATTTTCACCAGGGCTCTTGACAGCCAGATGGGGCAAGGCCTGAACACGGTTGTCCACAGACTTGCGCAGTTTTCATCCACAGGGGATGTGGAGAAGTTGGCAAAGCCGGTGCGGTGGGCTTCACAGTTCGGCCGTCAGTGACGGCTAAGCGCAGTGACCGACGTTGCCTGATTGCACCGTAGACCGGGCGCCGCCCTCACACGCGCGAATACGACCACGACTGCATGCGCCCGTCCCGATACGGCATCACGCCATGGAACGGGCGTGGGTCGCCATCGAACACCAGCGGCAGGAAGTTGCGGTCGCCCTCCCACATCGGCAGCTGGTCCATCTGCGCAATGGGGACCCATTCCAGGGTGCCTTCGGGGTTGGAGGTCTGCGGCGTACCGTCGAAGCTGTGGATCAGGAACACGAATCCCAGCCAGTCCTCCCCCTGCTGGCCGAAGCCCGGCCAGCTGATGGTGCCGCGCAGCTGCATCTGGCCGCATTCCACACCGGCTTCCTCGCGGATTTCGCGGCGCATGCAGGCCAGCACATCTTCATCGGCTTCCAGTTTGCCGCCGAGCCCGTTGTACTTGCCCAGGTGATGATCCCCGGGGCGGGCGTTGCGATGGATCATCAGTACGTGGGTGCCATCCGGCGACAGCAGGTAGCCGAGCGTGGCGACAATTGGGGTGTGCGGCATGGCGAACGATCAGACACGAAGCACATCAGTATGACCGAAGCTGCGCGCCGCGCAGCGATCAGCTGATGGCGGGCTGCGCGTTGGCGCGCGGCGGCGCGACGTAGTCAGTGTCCAGACGCAGCGTGGCGACGCCATGGCCGCGCTCGGCCAGATAATCCAGCCACTTGCCCAGGAACGTATTCATGCGCATGCGGTGGCTGATGAGCTCGGCAGGCGGCGGGAACATGCCCATGGTGTCCTGCCAGCGGCGGCCGACGTAGCAATGCGTGGTTTCGGCCTGGCGCGCATCCCGATACAGACGTACGTATGCGGACGGGTCCGGTTCACCGGTGACCGGGTCACACAGGTCGTAGGTCAGCCGCAATTCCACCGTGTAGCGGTGGCATTCGATCACGTCCAGCCGCAGGTCCAGGCCGTCGCCGATCGAGGACACATACGAACCCGGAGCGAGGTCGGCCGGCGCGAACAACCGGGTGAGGTGCTGGAAGTTTTCCGCATACAGCCCCATCAGCCAGCCGAACCGGCTCAACTTGGGGATGCGTTCGAGTTTACTCAGTGCTTGCGCCATGCATCGATCCTACACGCTGGGCTGCCGCACGGGCAGCATTGACGGCGGCCGAAGGCCGGGCCACTCTTGGCGGAGCACTGCCCCGCCCGCTTCAATACGTCACCGGGTGCCGACCGGCCATACCACGCCGCATTGCTGCAGTAAGCAGACAGTGGCGGCCTGCCCGCTTCACCAATCCCGAATCCCGCCGCACCGAGCCCCGCTCCTAGAACATCTCGCGCTGCAGGCCGAGCGTGGACAGCACCTTGCTGGAGATTTCCTCGATCGAGGTGTTGGTGGTGCTGAGGGTTGGAATCCGTTCCATCTGGAACATGCGCTCGGCTGTGGCCACCTCGCGGCGGCACGTCTCCGCTGCGCTGTAGCGCGAATTGGCACGCCGCTCCTGGCGAATCTGTTGCAAACGCTCCGGGTCGATGGTCAGCCCGAACAACTTGCTGCGGTAGTTGCGTAGCCGCGGCGGCAAGCGTTCGCTTTCGAGGTCTTCTTCGGTCAACGGATAGTTGGCGGCGCGGATGCCGTAATGCAAGGCCAGGTAGATGCAGGTGGGCGTCTTGCCTGCGCGCGACACCGCCACCAGGATCACATCCGCTTCGTCGTAATTGAGCGCGATGCCATCGTCATGGCTGAGTGCGAAGTTCATCGCATTGATGCGGCGGTGATAGGTCTCGAAGTCGACCATGCCGTGCGCGCGACCCACGCGCGAATGACGCGGCGCGTTGAGCTCACGCTCCAGCGGTTCGATAAAGGGAGCAAACACATCCAGCATCAATGCGCCGCTCTCGGCCAGGATCATGCTCAACTGTGGATCCACGCACGAATTCACCACCACCGGCCGCACCTGGTAACGCTCGCCTGCCGCGCGCACACGCAGTGCTGCATCGCGCGCTTTGTCTGCATCATCGATGAACGACATACGGTCGGTGACAAAGTTGAACCCGCTGAACTGCGTGAGCAGGCTATGCCCAATCGTTTCAGCGGTGATACCGGTTCCATCGGACACGTAAAACACCGGCCGGATTGTTGACATCGACTCCACCTCTTTGAACTAGTGTCCAAAACTTACGGGTTCATGCTTGTGCAGGCTCCGCTGTGCACTGCATCATAGCGGCTTCTTCCTACGGTCGCGGCCATTCAGCCCGCTCGGGCGATGGCCATACGGAGCATCGCGCTTGAACGAGAATATCCTGTGGTTGCATGAGCTACGCCTGGTCGATCTGGCCCGCGTAGGCGGTAAAAATTCCTCGCTCGGCGAGATGATCGGCAACCTGGCCGGGTTGGGTGTTTCGGTTCCCGGTGGATATGCGACCACTGCCGAAGCATTCAAGGACTTCATCGCGCACAACGATCTGTCCAAGCGCATTTTCGACAAGCTGGAGACGCTGGACGTTGAAGACGTCACCGCGCTCACGGTCGCCGGCAAGGAGATCCGCGGCTGGGTGATCGACGCCCCGCTGCAGCCGGAGCTGGACCGCGACATCCGCAGCGCCTACGAAAAACTCTGCGCCGACAACGGCGGCGGCGAAGTGGCCGTGGCAGTGCGTTCGTCGGCAACCGCCGAAGACCTGCCCGATGCCTCGTTCGCCGGCCAGCAGGAAACCTTCCTCAATGTGACCGGCGCCGACGACGTGGTGCACAAGGTCAAGGAAGTATTCGCCAGCCTCTACAACGACCGCGCGATTGCTTACCGAGTGCACCACGGCTTCAAGCACGAAGATGTGTTCCTGTCGGCCGGTGTGCAGTTGATGGTGCGCTCGGGCGTGGGTTCGTCCGGTGTGTTGTTCACCCTGGACACCGAGTCCGGCTTCCGCGACGTGGTGTTCGTGACCTCCAGCTTCGGCCTGGGCGAAATGGTCGTGCAAGGCGCGGTCAATCCGGACGAGTTCTACGTCTACAAGCCCACGCTCACTGCGGGCAAGCCGGCAATCCTGCGCCGCTCGCTCGGCAGCAAGGCAATCCGCATGGTGTATTCGGATGTGCCCGGTGAACGCGTGCGCATCGAAGACACGCCGGTGGAGCTGCGCAACACCTTCTCGATCAGCGACGAAGATGTGCAGGAGCTCTCCAAGCAGGCGCTGGTGATCGAAAAGCATTACGGCCGCCCGATGGATATCGAGTGGGCCAAGGACGGCGTGAGCGGCAAGCTGTTCATCGTGCAGGCGCGCCCGGAGACGGTGAAGTCGCGTAGCCATGCCACCCAGATCGAGCGTTTCTCGCTGGAAGCCAAAGACGCCAAGATCCTGGTCGAAGGCCGTGCAGTGGGCGCCAAGATCGGCAGCGGCGTGGCACGCGTGGTGCGCTCGCTGGAAGATATGAACCGCGTGCAGGCGGGCGACGTGCTGATTGCCGACATGACCGACCCCGATTGGGAGCCGGTGATGAAGCGTGCCTCGGCCATCGTCACCAACCGCGGTGGCCGCACCTGCCACGCGGCGATCATCGCGCGCGAACTGGGCGTGCCGGCGGTGGTGGGTTCGGGCAATGCCACCGACGTCATCAGCGACGGCCAGGAAGTCACTGTGAGCTGCGCCGAGGGTGACACCGGCTTCATCTATGAAGGCTTGCTGCCGTTCGAGCGCACCACCACCGACCTGGGCAACATGCCGCCTGCCCCGCTCAAGATCATGATGAACGTGGCCAACCCGGAGCGCGCATTCGACTTCGGCCAGCTGCCCAACGCCGGTATCGGCCTGGCGCGTCTGGAGATGATCATCGCCGCGCACATCGGCATCCATCCCAACGCACTGCTGGAATACGACAAGCAGGACGCCGATGTTCGCAAGAAGATCGACGCCAAGATTGCCGGCTACGGCGACCCGGTGAGCTTCTACATCAACCGTCTGGCCGAGGGCATCGCGACGCTGACCGCGTCGGTGGCGCCGAACACGGTGATCGTGCGGTTGTCGGACTTCAAGTCCAACGAGTACGCCAACCTGATCGGCGGCTCGCGTTATGAGCCGCACGAAGAGAACCCGATGATCGGCTTCCGCGGCGCCAGCCGTTATGTCGATCCGTCCTTCACCAAGGCGTTCTCGCTGGAGTGCAAGGCGGTGTTGAAAGTGCGCAACGAGATGGGCCTGGGCAACCTCTGGGTCATGATTCCGTTCGTGCGCACGCTGGAAGAAGGCCGCAAGGTGATCGAGGTGCTGGAGCAGAACGGGCTCAAGCAAGGCGAGAACGGGCTGAAGATCATCATGATGTGCGAGCTGCCGTCCAATGCGCTGCTGGCCGATGAGTTCCTGGAGATCTTCGACGGCTTCTCGATCGGCTCCAACGACCTGACCCAGCTCACCCTGGGCCTGGACCGCGATTCCTCGATCGTGGCGCACCTGTTCGACGAGCGGAACCCGGCGGTGAAAAAGCTGCTGTCGATGGCGATCAAGTCGGCGCGGGCCAAGGGCAAGTACGTGGGCATCTGCGGCCAGGGGCCGTCGGATCACCCCGAACTGGCCGAGTGGTTGATGCAGGAAGGCATCGAGTCGGTATCGCTGAATCCTGACACCGTGGTCGATACCTGGCTGCGCTTGGCCAAGCTCAAGAGCGAGGGCTGATGGGAATGGTGGGTGGAGTGTTGGCGGCGGCTGCGGGAGCGGCCGCCGCAAAACCGGCGGCAGCGAAGTCGCCGGCCTTTGACTGGAGCAACCTCAATTGGGCGGAGTACGCGCTCAATTGCGGATTGGCATTACTCATCCTCGTGGTGGGCATGTGGCTGGCCAAGCAACTCAGCCAGTGGCTGCACCGCGCACTGACGCGGGCACGGATCGAAATCACGTTGGCCAACTTCCTGCGCAACGTGTCCTATGCGTTGTTGCTGGTGCTGGTGTTCGTGAGCGCACTGAGCAAGATCGGCGTGCCGCCGACCTCGCTGATTGCGGTGCTCGGCGCGGCCGGTCTGGCAGTGGGTCTGGCATTGAAGGACTCGCTGTCCAACATCGCCGCAGGCGTCATGCTGATCGTGCTGCGGCCGATGCGCGATGGCGACCACGTGGTGATTGCCGGCCAGGAAGGCATCGTCGATGAGATCCGGATCTTCCAGACCCGGATCAAGGCATTCGATGAACGCATGATCACGCTGCCCAACAGCACCATCACCACCGCGCCCATCATCAACTACAGCACCCTGCCGACCCGCCGCCTGGAGGTCACCGTGGGCGTCGGCTATGGCGACGATTTGAAGAAGGCGCAGCAACTGCTGCTGCAGATTGCCAAGGACAACCCGAACGTCCTGGACACACCGGCGCCGTTCGTCCAGGTCACCAACCTGGGCGAAAGCACGGTGGATCTGATGCTGTTTGCCTACGCCAGCAACGGCAATTTCGGCGCGGCCAAGAGCACCACGCTGGAGCAGATCCGCGACCAGCTGCTGGAAAACGGCTTGAGCATCCCCTACCCGCAGCGCGACCTGCACGTGTATCACCACGATGCCGATGGCAAGCCGATTGCCGAGCTGCTGCGCAAGGGCGTCACCGACGATGGCGATCTGACCAAGGGGCCGCCGCTGGCCCGTTGAGCCTGCATGGGCACGCGGTGCAGTGAGTCAAACGCAAAGGGCCGCATCGATGATGCGGCCCTTTGCGTTACTACAGTTTTGCGATTGCCAGATGCGCGGTATAGCGATTCGCTGGCCGCACAAATGCGGGAGCCTCGCAGCCGTGTTCCCGGTTGGGAACCTCAGTTCTGCACACCGCCGCCGTTATCGCCACCCAGCGTGCCCATGAATTGCCGGTAGTGCCGCAGCTCGTCGATGGAGTCGCGCACGTCGCTCAGCGCCGTATGCGCCGAACTCTTGGCAAAGCCGGAGGCCACTGCCGGTGCCCAGCGCCGCGCCAGTTCCTTGATGGTGGACACGTCCAGGTTGCGGTAATGGAAATAGCGCTCCAGGCGCGACATCTGGCGGTGCAGGAAACGGCGGTCCTGACAGATCGAATTGCCGCACATCGGTGAAGCGCCAGCGCGGATCCATTCGCCCAGGAAGGCCACTGTCTGCGCCTCGGCTTGCGCGTGGGTGACCTGGCTGTCGAGCACGCGTTGCCACAGGCCGGAGCGGCGGTGCTGGTTGCGGTTCCACTCGTCCATCGCTTCCAGGGTTTCCAGCGAATGGGCAATGGCCAGTTCCGGCCCCTCGGCGAGCACGTTCAACTGCGCATCGGTCACGATGGTGGCGATCTCGATGATCGAATCGCGATCGGTATCCAGGCCGGTCATTTCCAGATCGATCCAGATCAGTCGGTCGTTGCCCGCAACGTTGTCTGCCATATCACCGTCCTGTGGAGGGCCGTTGCCGGCCGGGTGCTGAAAGGGCGCGCATCATACCGCGGCCATGCCGATCAGGGCACGAGCGGCGGCTTGCCACGCTTGGCGCGAAAGTAATTGGTCAGGCGCAGCCCGGCCTCGGCGGCCAGCACCCCGCCGCTGACCTGCACGCGATGGTTGTGGCGTGGGTCGGCGAGCAGGTCGAACACGCTGCCGCACGCGCCGGTCTTGGGGTCGCTGGCGGCAAACACCACCCGCGCAATGCGCGCATGGATCATCGCCATGGCGCACATTGCACACGGCTCCAGCGTCACGTACAGCGTGCAGCCGATCAGGCGGTGGTTGGCCAGCCGCCGGCCGCCTTCGCGCATGGCCATGATCTCGGCATGCGCACTGGGGTCGTGGCTGGCGATGTTGAAGTTCCAGCCCTCGCCGAGCAGCGCGCCGGTGGGATCCACCAGCACCGCGCCGACCGGAATCTCGTCATAGTCGCGCTCGGCGCGTTCGGCCAGCCGCAAGGCGTGAGTCATCCATTGCTGGTCGATTTGCAGGTGTGCGTCTTGCGCGTAGTGATCGGGCGACACGCTCACGGGGTGCGGTTGCCCTGCCGCTCCAGGAACGCGGCAAAGGCGGCGACGGTGGCTTCGCTGACGTGGTGTTCGATGCCTTCGGCGTCACGCCGCGCGGTGGCCTCGTCGATACCCAGCGCAAGCAGGAAGCGCTCGACGATCTGGTGCCGCTGCCGGCTGGAGGCCGCCAGCGCTTCGCCGGCCGGGGTCAGAAACACGCCGCGATACGGCCGCTGCACCACCCAGCCATCGCGCACCAGGCGCTTGAGCATCTTGGCCACGGTGGGCTGCGCCACGCCCAAACGCGCAGCGATATCGACCTGGCGCGCCTCGCCACCGTCGACCAGCAGATCGGAGATCAGCTCGACATAGTCTTCGACCAATTCGGCACGGCGCGCCTCGCGCACCTGGCGGAAGCTCTCCATGTGCACCTGCGCATCGATCAATACCGGTGCGGACGCGTCCAGCTTTTCGCTCTTGCCCACCCTTGTCCTCGTCATCGCCTCGGCGCAACTGCCGGGATGCGTAGTGTGAAGCACGGCGCCGATCAATACGATTGAGATTGCCAATGCTCAACAGCATAGCACTTGCTATATCATCGGCCGCGTCCCGTCTTTCCGCCCGCCCATGTCCAGCGAGATCGTCCCGAACGCAGAACCCATTCGCCCAGCCGATGGTGGACTGGGTGCCGCTCACGCCAGCGTCGCCGTGCCCAAGGGTGGCCACTGGTGGTTCCGGTTGCTGGCGTTTCTGGGCCCTGGCTACATGGTCTCGGTCGGCTATATGGACCCGGGCAACTGGGCTACCGACCTGGCGGGCGGCTCGCAGTTCGGTTATCTGCTGCTGTCGGTGATCCTGCTCTCCAACCTGATGGCCATCGTGCTGCAGGGGTTGTCGGCACGGCTGGGCATCGCCACCGGCCTGGACCTGGCGCAGGCCTGCCGCGCACGTTACCCGCGCGGCATCAACCTGGCGCTGTGGGGGCTATGCGAGCTGGCCATCATCGCCTGCGATCTGGCCGAAGTGATCGGCACGGCGATCGCACTCAAGTTGCTGTTCGGCATTCCGCTGACACTGGGCGCCATCATCACCGCGCTGGACGTGGTGTTGGTGTTGTTGCTGATGAACCGCGGCTTCCGTGCGCTGGAAGCGTTCGTCATGGCATTGCTGCTGGTGATCTTCGTGTGCTTCGGCATCCAGATCGCGCTGGCGGCGCCGCCGATCGCCGCAGTGCTGACCGGCTTCATCCCGCGTGCCGACGTGGTGACCAACCCGCATGCGCTGTATCTGGCGATCGGCATCATCGGTGCCACCGTGATGCCGCATAACCTGTATCTGCACTCGTCGATCGTGCAAACGCGCGCATATCCGCGCACCGATGCAGGCCGCCGTTCGGCACTGCGCTGGGCAGTCACCGACAGCACCGTGGCCTTGATGTTCGCGTTGTTCATCAACGCAGCCATCCTGATCCTGGCCGCGGCGGTGTTCCATGCGCAGGGCCGCACCGATGTGCAGGAGATCGAACAGGCGCATGCGCTGCTGGCACCGATGCTCGGCGTCGGCCTGGCCTCGACCCTGTTCGCAGTGGCGTTGCTCGCCTCGGGCGTCAATTCGACAGTGACTGCAACCTTGGCCGGGCAGATCGTGATGGAAGGTTTCCTGCGCCTGCGCTTGCCGCCGTGGATGCGTCGCCTGCTCACCCGCGGCATCGCCATCGTGCCGGTAGTGGTGGTGACCTGGCTGTATGGCGAAGCCGGTACCGCCCGCTTGCTGGTCTTGAGCCAGGTGGTGCTGTCGATGCAGTTGCCGTTCGCGGTGATCCCGTTGGTGCGCTTTGTCGCTGACCGCGGCTTGATGGGCGCATTGGTGGCACCGGCATGGCTGGTGCGCATTGCCTGGGTGATTGCCCTGGTGATTGTTGGCTTGAACCTCAAGCTGCTTTGGGAATTCGCGTTGGGGTGAGAGGCAAGCGGGCGGCGGCACTGCGCACGCTTGTGCTTGCACGTGCCCGTGTTGCAGATGTTGCTGAAAGTGCACTGCACCTGCGCTGCACCGCCCTGCACTGGCGATGCGGTCCAACGCATCGAGATGCAGCCTGTCGCGAGATGCAGCCACGCCAGTGCGCACGCCGATGCAATCTCGCGCGCCGCGCGCACGCTTTACTGGCGGCAGCATCGGCGCCGGCGGCCTGCCGCCTACCCGCAATCGTCTTCCTGGTCGCAGTGGCGAACTCAGCCGTTGGCGCAACCGGTGCGCTTCCCCACCAAGGAGTTTCCATGCATCCGTTCGAGCCGTCTCCGGCCGATTCCGGGCGACGCAATTTTCTCGTTGCCGGCACGGTCGCGGTGGCAGCGTTGTCGCTGCCCGCCTTCGCCAGTGCGGCAACTCCCGCGCGTGCGTCATCCATTTCCCCGACCCATCCCACCTCTCACGGAGCTACACCGATGTCGAACTTTGTCACCCGCCCCGATAGCGCCAAGATCTTCTACAAGGACTGGGGCAAGGGCCAGCCCGTCGTGTTCTCGCATGGCTGGCCGCTCAGCGCCGATGCCTGGGATGCGCAGATGCTGTTCATGGGTCAGAACGGCTTCCGCGTCATTGCACATGACCGCCGCAGCCACGGCCGTTCCAGCCAGACCTGGGACGGTAACGACATGGACACTTACGCCGATGATCTGGCCGCGGTGATCGAGGCGCTGGATCTGAAGGACGCCATCCTGGTGGGCCATTCCACAGGCGGTGGCGAAGTGGCGCATTACGTCGGCCGCCATGGCAGCAAGCGCGTGGCCAAGGTGGTGCTGGTGGGCGCGGTGCCGCCGCAGATGGTCAAGAGCCCGACCAACCCGGGCGGCCTGCCGATCAGCGTATTCGACGGCATCCGCGAAGGTGTTGCCAAGGACCGTTCGCAGTTCTACCAGGACCTGACCACCCCGTTTTTCGGTGCCAACCGCGACGGCAATAAAGTCACCCAGGGCATGCGCGATTCGTTCTGGCTGCAGGGCATGCTGGGCGGGCACAAGGGCCAGTACGACTGCATCAAGGAATTCTCGGAAGTGGATTACACCGCTGACCTGAAGAAGATCGATGTGCCGGCGCTGGTCGTGCATGGCGACGACGATCAGATCGTGCCGATCGATGCATCGGGCAAGCTGTCGGCCAAGATCATCAAGAACGCCGAGCTGAAGATCTACGCCGGTGCGCCGCACGGACTGCCGGTGACCCACGCCGACCAGTTCAACAAGGATCTGCTGGCCTTCGCCAAGGCGTGATCCAGTTGATTGCGTGAAAAGCCGGCTCGCGAGAGCCGGCTTTTTTTATGGATCCTCTTGGGGCACTTGGTCTGGATCACTGCCATCGCGGCAGCAGAGCATGCGCTTTGGATTAGATAGGCAGGTAACCAATCGCCTGTTCTGGATCGTCGGCATTGTGTTGATCGCCTCGTGGGTGGTGGCGGTGGTGTTTACGCCGTATCTGGGCGTCAAGCTGCTGCTGGATCTGAAGAAGATCGAAGGCTGCCACGCCGCGATGTACGACACGCCGCGCTACCGTTTGGTTGCAGGCCAATCTGGGTTCTGGTGGCGAAGAATGCAGGCGCTGGGACATCGCGGTTGCTTCAGCCTCTGCCCTGCCTTTGCCGGAATCGGCATATTGATTACGCATACCTGTACCAGCGGCATGATCGAGCATCAGCGCACACCCTGGATCACGCGCTCACTTGCAACTCAGCAATCCGAGATGATCCCAATCAGGCTATCACCTCGTCCAGATGCCGGTAGCCGGCCTGCGAGGCAACTCCGTCCGCGCCGGACTGACAGTGTGCCCACCTGCGATTCGCCCACAAGGCGCAGGCCACACGCACCAGAACGCAATGGCCTGACGGCGCCATATCGCGCTGCAAAGCACGCTTTTCTCGCGTGCACGTCATTGATCTAAGATCGCCTGAGCGTGACCGTGCTCGGTAGCAGCACACATCCGACAAAACACAACGGGCGCCCCTACCAGGCGCCCGTTGCACGTTTTGCGATCTGCATTCGCCGCGCGGCTAACAAGCCCGGCAAACAGACTCCAGTCGCCTGCGGATCAAATATCCGAATGCGTATGCGGCGGCACCGCCGCACCACCGCCGCCCACAAAGTGGCGCACGAGCGGTGCGCGCTCGCCCTGATGCAGGGCACGAATCTGCTCCTGCAGCTGGCGGTCGTCGCCGGTTACGCGCTCGTGCTGACGCAGGTGTTCCAGCCACGAGGCCACGATGAAGTATTCCAGCTGCACGCCGGGCGTGGCGGCGTCCTCGGCCACGCCCCACACCACCGCGCCGTCGCGGCGGCGTGCACTGCCCAGCTGTGTCACCAGGCGCACAAACTCTGCACGTGCGTCATCGGCGATGCGGTATTCCACGGTCACCAGCACCGGGCCACGGTCGTGTTCGACACCATCGGCCTGCGCCGGTACGGGCCAGTGGCCCGCCGGTGCGAGATCGAGCTGCTCGGTACCGGCAATGCGTGCGCGCTTGACCAGCAGTGCGGCAATCACTGCACCGGCCGCGGCAATCTGCAGTGCGATCGCGATCGACGTGCGTTGCGCCAGCGCACCCCACAACAACGAACCGCTGGCCATGCCGAGCGAGAACACCACGATATACAGCGACAGCGCACGGGCGCGCACCCAGGCCGGTACCGAGGTTTGCGCAGCGATCTGCAGCGACGACAACACGGTGATCCAGGCCAGGCCGTTGACCACCATCACCACACACAACACGCCAATCTGGCGCGAGAGCGCCAACCCCAGCAGCGAGGCTGCGCAGATCAACGTGGCGACGAACACCAGCAGGTCGCGGTCATAGCGTGCACGCAAGCGCGGCAATACCAGCGCACCACTGATCGCGCCAATGCCGATGCAGCCCAGCAACAGACCGTAACTGCCCGCGCCCAGCTGCATGTCGCGGCGGACCACCAGCGGCAACAAAGCAGTCAGCGCGCTGGCGAACAGGAAGAAGCCGGCCGCCTTGATCAACACCGCCTGCAGACGCCCGGCGCGCGCCGCATAGCGCAGACCGGCACGCAGGCCCGCACCAAAGCTCTCCGGCGGCAATGCGGATGCCTGCGTCTCGCGACGCCAGCGCCACAGCACCCACATCATCAAGCCGAAGGTGAGCCCATTGAGCAGGAAGGCCCATGGCGGGCCGAACTGCGCCACGATCAAGCCGCCGATTGCCGGCCCGATCGACCGCGCGATATTCATGCCGATCGAGTTGAGAGCCACTGCCGAGGCCAGCAACGGGCGCGGCACCAACTCCGAGACGATCGCCGCTTGCGCCGGCATTGCCATCGCCGCGCCCATGCCCATGGCGAAGGTCAGCGCGACCAGTACCCACGGGGTGAGCAACTGCAGGTGCGACAGCAGCGCCAGCGACGCGGCCACCAGCAGCATCCAGCCCTGGGTGAGCATGAGATAGCGGCGGCGGTCGACGATGTCGGCCAAGGTGCCGGCGGCGAGTGCGAACAACACCACCGGCAAGGTGGTGGCCGACTGCACCGCCGCCACCATCAGCGGCGAACCGGTCTGTTCGGCCATCACCCAGGAGGCGGCCACATCGTTGATCCAGGTGCCGATGTTGCTGCCTAGGATGGCGAGCCACAGGGCACGGAAGATCGGTTGGCGCAGCGGTGCCCAGGCACCGGCGTCAGCCGGTGGGATCGAAGCGGTTGTCATTGCCACACTCCAGAACGGAAAAACGCGCGATCCTGCCAGGTGCGCGCGACGGACACTGCACACGCCTTCTCAAGGTTGCAGACCTGCGCTGCAACGCTGCGCTGACCTCTCGCCGCAGCCAGGCGCTGCTGCGGCCTTAAAACGCGAAACATGCGCATCCCAATGCCCCCCAGAAGCCGCGCAGATCGTCGCTGGGTGCGGCATGGTGGGCGGCATGCCCATGTGCGCCGTGGGTGCGGCAGCCAGGGCCATGCGCATGCGCCACGCTGGCCAGCCCGCTCACCGCACCGCCCACGTGATAGCCGCCAAAACGGTTGACCGGCGACCATTCCGGCATTGCCGGCGGCAGGCTGGGCGCCAGTGCAGCGAAGTCGCCGTCACCGTGCACCACGGCACCGCCCAACACGGTCAGCACGCTGGTGATATCGGCGATGGCGGCATCGTCGACGCGGAAATAGTCATCCGACAACACGATGAAATCGGCCAACTGACCAGGCGCCAAGGTGCCCTTCTTGTCTTCATCACCGGAGAACCAGGCACTGCCCTGCGTCCACAAGCGCAAGGCCTGTTCGCGTTCGAGCAGGTTCTCGTCGCCATACAGTGCCAGCCCGCCGACGGTGCGGCCGGTGACCAGCCACGACAGCGCCACCCACGGGTTGTAGCTGGCCACGCGCGTGGCATCGGTGCCCGCGCCCACCGGCACACCGGCCGCCAACATGCGCCGCACTGGCGGCGTATGGCGCGCAGCCTGCACGCCGTAGCGCTGTACGAAGGCTTCGCCCTGATAGGCCATGCGGTGCTGCACCGCGATGCCGCCGTTCAACGCGCGGATCCGATCGATGTTGCGTGGCGTGATGGTTTCGGCGTGATCGATGAACCAGTGCAGGCCATCGAACGGCATGTCCGCGTTGACACGCTCGTAGACATCGAGAATGCGCGCGATGCTTTCGTCATAGGTGGCGTGGATACGGAACGGCCAGCGTTTTTCCACCAGCAGGCGCACCACCTGCTCCAGTTCCGGTTCCATCTCCGGCGCAAGCTCGGGGCGCGGCTCACTGAACTGCTCGAAGTCGGCCGCCGAGAACACCAGCATTTCGCCGGCACCGTTGTGGCGCAGCAGATCGTCGCCCTTGCGGACCGGCAACACCTCGGTCCAACCCCGGAAATCGGCAACTTCCTTGCCCTTGTTCTGGGTAAACAGGTTGTAGGCGATGCGCACGCTCAACTGCCCGGCCGCATGCAACTGCTCGATGACCTGATAGTCCTCCGGATAGTTCTGGAACCCGCCACCGGCGTCGATGACCGAGGTGATGCCCAGGCGGTTGAGCTCGCGCATGAAGTGGCGCGTGGAGTTGGCCTGGTATTCGATCGGCAGCCGCGGCCCTTTCGCCAGGCTGGCATACAGGATCAGCGCATTCGGCTTGGCCAGCAGCAGGCCGGTGGGATTGCCGAGCTTGTCGCGCTCGATGCGGCCACCTGGCGGATCCGGCGTGGTCTTGTCGTAACCACATGCACGCAACGCCGCGCGATTGAGCAAGGCGCGGTCGTACAGATGCAGCAGGAACACCGGTGTATCCGGCGCGATCGCGTTGATTTCATCCAGGGTCGGCAGGCGCTTTTCAACGAACTGATGCGCGGTGAAACCGCCGACCACGCGCACCCACTGCGGCGCCGGCGTGCGGTCGACCTGCGCCTTGAGCAATGCCATGGCATCGGCCAGCGAGCGCACGCCGTCCCAGCGCAACTCCAGGTTGTAGTTCAACCCGCCGCGAATGAGATGCGTGTGGCTGTCGTTGAGCCCGGGCACCACGCGTCGCTGCTGTGCATCGATGACACGCGCCTGCTTGGCCATGGCCATGATCTGCGCGTCGTCACCCACTGCCACGATGCGGCCATCGGCCACCGCCAGCGCAGTGGCGCTGGGTTGGCGCGGGTCAAGCGTGGTGATACGTGCATTACGGAGAATGAGATCGACCATCGGAGGCGTCCTGTTGGCAGTCAACGCAGCAGGCGCAATGCCCAGTGCAAGGCCGGCGGCGGCACCCTGCAACAGCTGGCGCCGGCCGGCATCGTGGGAATCAGTGGGCGTACTCATGACGCGTGCCGCCGACGCAGGCCGTCCAGCGACCACGCGCCACCGCCGGCGCAGACCAGCGCCAGCAAGACCAGCGCCCACATCAGCGGGTATTCCATGCCGCCATGCATCCAGAACCAGCCCTTGGGAATGGCAATCACCACGGTGGTGGCAATGAACGCCGCGGCCAGTGCCGCGCTGGCGCGCGTCCACAGCCCGATCAGCACCGCCACTCCAGACAGGCTCTGCACCAGCGCCAACAGCAGCGGCAGTGGCGCCGTCGCTGGCAGCCCGAACTGCTGCAATTCCGCAGCAAAACCGGCAAGGCCGGGGCCGTTGAACCAGCCCAGCAACTTGCCCAGGCCATGCGGCAGCAGAAACCCGCCGCCAGCCAGCCGCAGCATCAACAGCGCCGCGTCCAGGCCCGGCGAGCGTGCCGGTGCGTGGCTGTTCAATGTCCGCCTTCCTGCGCGCCGAACATGGTCTTGGCGTATTGAATGCCGATGCCGTAGCCGCCCGCATGCGCACGTGCGATGCCGGTGGTGAGGTCGTAGGTGTCGCTGCGCGCCCAATCGCGCTGCAGTTCCAGCAGGTACTGCACGCTGGTGATCGGTGCTGCGCCGGCCTGCACCATTCGCGCAATGGCGCGCTCGTGCGCTTCATCGCTGACATCGCCGCAGGCATCGGTGATCACGTAGACCTCAAAGCCCTGTTCGATCGCCGACAACGTCGGCCCGACGATGCACACGCTGGTCCACAAACCGGCGATCACCAGGCGGCGCTTGCCGATCGCGTTGATGCGGTCGATCACGCCCTGGTCTTCCCAGGCATTCATGCTGGTGCGGTCGAACACCGGCTCGCCGGCGAAGATCTCCGGCAGCTCTGGAAACAGCGGGCCGGAGAACGACTTCTCCGCCACCGTGGTGAGCACCACCGGCACCTGGAAGCCCTTGGCGGCCTTGCCGATCAGCGCCACGTTGTTGCGCAGGGCCGAGATGTCGATGGTGTGGGTGGCAAACGCCATCTGCGACTGGTGGTCGATCAGGATCAGGGCGTGGTCGTTCGGCGACAGCAGGGACTTGCCGGGGACGGCGGTGGCGGTGGTCATCGGTGGTGCTCCAGGAGTGGTGAGAAGGAAGACGTGGCAGCCCGCGGCGCACTGGCCGGCGTGCTGTGTGCGGTAGTGCAGACGGTCTGCGCGGCAAAGCGCGCCGGCGTGCAGCCGGTGGCATGGCGGAAACTGCGGACGAAATGGCTTTGATCGAAGAAGCACAGCTCGCTGGCGATCTGGCTGATCTTGTGGCGGCCTTCGCGCAGCAAGGCCTGTGCGCGCTCAATGCGGCGGCGGCGCAGATATTCCATCGGACTGGCGCCGACCACGTCGCGAAACACACGCGCAAAATGGAAGCGGCTCATGCACGCGGCCGTGGCCAGATGGGTCACCGTGATCGGTTCGCACAGATGCGTGTCGATGTACTGCATGGCTCTTGCCACCGCACGGATGCGCGGTGCTTCAAGTGCGTTGCATGCGTGGGGCGCGGTGCGGCAGTCGACGGCAATGCCACGTGCCATGCGGCGTCTCCGTTGGGGGTGCGGCCATGGTGCGGTGGGCAGGTGCGCGCTCCCACCCCAGATGGTGAGGTCAATCGCCCCCTCTTTCGGGGGGGCCGCCGCAGTGACCTGTGTGCAGGATCGACACGCGTTGGCGCGGTTCGCGCGCAGCAGGGAGCGCCGATGCAGCCGCGTGCAGGCCACGCCGCACGGCGCGGCACACCGCCCAGACTCATCGGTCACGCACCACGCCAAACAAGCGGACGCGGCCGACCACACCCATGCACTGCGCGATACTCCAACCGTGCCGCGTGCGCTCATGCCCGCGGGAGTTGCAAGCCGTCACCGCCCTACTCCACTGCGCAGTGCGCGTCCTCCCCCGAAAGAGGTGGTGGTGCTTCCCCCGATCTCGTCCGACAATGCTGCGATGCCGCATGAGCCCGTCAGCTACCCCGCTTCGTCGTTACGCCTGCGCGTTACGCAGTGGGTCACGCTGGCGTGCTGTTGGCTGCTGCTGTGTGTACCGGCATGGGCGAGCGGGATCGCCGCAACACGCGACGGCGTGCTGCAGTTTCACCACACCGCCTGGAGCACCGAGCGCGGCGCACCGGCCGACATCTGGGATATCGCGCAGGCCGATAACGGCCCGTTGTGGCTGGCGACCGGTTTTGGCTTGTTCCAGTTCGATGGTGACCGCTTCGCACGTGTGCCGCCGCCCAATGGCGAGGCGTACGCATCGCACAACATGACCGCGCTGACACTCGCACCGGACGACACCGCGTGGATCGGGTATTTCGGTGCCGGGATCGACCGTCTCGCCGACGGTCACCTCACCCACTTCGCACCAGGCAAGGACCTGCCCAGCGGCATGGTGTTCAAGCTGGAGCGCGATGGCAGCGGGCGCCTCTGGGCCGCAATCGATGGCGGCTTGTGCTGGTTCGATGGCACGCGCTGGCACCGTGCCGGTGCCGACTGGGGCTACCCGGCCGCACGCGCACAGTGGTTGCTGCGCGACCGCCGTGGCGTGCTGTGGGTCAGCGACGGCACCCAGCTGCTGCGCCTGCCCGCAGGCGGCAAGCGCTTCGAACCCAGCGGGCAGCCGGTCGGCCCGTTCACCACCATGGCCGAGAGCCCCGATGGCAGCGTCTGGGTCGCCGACCCGTATCGCGGAATCTTTGCATTGACCGACGCGCGCGGGCAGCTGCTTCCCGCCGCAACACGCGCGCAGCCGCGCTTTGCCGGGCTGTTTGCGCGCCGTATCCGCTTCATGCGCGACGGCGCGCTGTGGGGCACGGACTACGCGGCCGGTGGTGTGTTCCGGATCGCCACGCCGCTGGCGCTGGCGCCGGTGCTGGAACATGTAGGCACGCTGCAAGGCCTGACCTCGGCAACCGCCGGCCCGTTGCTGGAAGACCGCGAAGGCAACCTCTGGGTCGGCACCAACCTGGGCTTGAATCGCTTCCGCCACCGCGCGCTGTTGCCATTGGCCGCATTGCTGCCCGGCCCGGCCACCGCGGTGGAGATGTTCACCAGCCGCAGCGGCGCAGCGCCGGGGCCGCTGGTTGCCGCATTGCGCGACAACCGCCTGCTCGCACTGACGCGCCTGCGCATCGATCGGATGCAGCACGGCGGTGCAGCCGGCACGCTCGCTGTGCCGAACACGTTACGCAGTTGGGTGTTGGCCGAACACGCGCTGCTGCGTCTGCAGGGCGGCCTTGTGCAACCAGTCCCATTACCGCTGGGCGTTGCGCCCGGCGAAATACGTGCGTTGCTGGTCGATGCGACGGGCCAGCCGCTGGTGTGCCCGGATGCGCGTGGGCCGTATCGCTACGACAGCACCGGCTGGCAACCGCTGGCCGGCGTGCAGGAAACCCCATGCTCGGTGCTGGCGCGTGCGCACGATGGCGCACTGTGGATCGGTGACGTCAAAGGGGAGCTGCGCTTGCTTCGTGGCAATCGCGTGCGCCGCTATAGCGCAGCGGACGGTTTGTCGGTCGGCCCGATCACCGCCCTGTGGAGCAGCCCCGCGCTGACCCTGGTGGCCGGCGAAGCGGCGGTGGCCGTGCTCGGACCCGATGGCCGATTCCGCACCTTGCCCGACCAGGCCAGCCCGCTGCTGCAGGGGGTCACCGGTATCGTGCAGGACGCCGCCGGCGGGGTCTGGTTGAACGGCAATCGCGGCGTGGTGCACCTGAGCCTGCAAGCGTTGACGCAGAGCGTGCAGACCGGCCTGCCGGCGCCATCGCTGCGCCTGTACGACACCATGGATGGCCTGCCCGGCATCGCCCAACAGGCCACGCCGGTTCCCAGCGCGCTGGCCGCAGCCGATGGCCTGCTGTGGTTTGCCACCAACCAGGGCCTGGCCTGGCTCGACCCCAGCCAGACCTATCGCAATCCCACCGCGCCCACGGTCGCCATCACCGAGGTGGTCGCCAACGATCGTCCGTATCCGCTGCAGGCCGCGCTGCGCCTGCCCAAGTGGAGCGACCGCCTGCGCATCGGCTACGAAGCGGTCAGCCTCACCCGCCCCGAGCGCGTGCGCTTCCGCTACCGGCTGGATGGCGTGGACGCTGCCTGGCAGGACGCCGGCAATCGCACCGAGGCGTTCTATACCAACCTGGCGCCTGGCCGTTATCGCTTCGAGGTGGCCGCCGCCAACAACGATGGCGTGTGGAATGCACGTGGCGACGCCCTCGACGTCGCCATCGAACCGGCGTTCGTGCAGACCTGGCAATTCAAACTGTGCTGCGTGCTGGCCGTGGTCGCGGCCCTGGCGGTGGCGTGGCGCTTGCGCACCCGGCATGTGGCCGGACGCCTGCGTGCGCGGTTGGAAGAGCGCTACCGCGAGCGCGAGCGCATCGCCCGCGAGCTGCACGACACCCTGTTGCAAGGCACACAGGGGCTGATCCTGCGGCTGCATACCGCTAGCCGCTCGCTGGCCTGGGATGACCCCCGCCGGCAGGAACTGGAAAAGACCGTCGAACTGGCCGAGCGCGCCCTCATCGAAGGGCGCGACCGCGTCAACGGCTTACGCGACACCCACTCGCTGCGCACCGATCTGGCCGGCGCGTTGCAGCAGGCGCGCGAAACCACCATGCCGATCCCCACCGCAACCCTGGACGTGCTGGTCAATGGACGCCCGCTCGTCTTGCGCGCGCTGGTGGCCGACGAACTGTTCCAGCTCGGGCGCGAAGCGCTGAGCAATGCCGACCGGCACGCCCGCGCAAACAAGATCGTCCTGGAACTGCGTTACGGTTCACGTGACTTCGTGCTGCGCATCCGCGACGATGGCTGCGGCCTGACGCCGGACGTACTGCACGGCCACGCCCGCACCGGGCACTGGGGATTGACCGGCATGCAGGAACGCGCGCGGCGCATCGGGGCACAGATGCAACTGTGGTCGCGGCCCGGCAGTGGAACCGAAGTGCAGATCGTCGTCCCCGCGCGCGCTGCGTACGCTCGACCACCCAAACGCTGGTGCTGGCCCTTTCAAAACGCACGACCCACGGAGACTCCCCATGGCTGATACGACACGACCGACCGCGGTGCTGGTGGTGGACGATCACCCACTGTTGCGTGACGGATTGAGCGCCATGCTGGGCGCCGAGCGCGACATGCAGGTGGTGGGCGAAGCCGAGGATGGCGAACAGGCTGTGGACTACTACACCCGCCTGCGCCCGGACGTGGTGCTGATGGATCTGCAGATGCCACGCGTGGACGGCGTGCAGGCGATCCAGCGCATCCGCCAACTCGATCCCATGGCCAAGGTCATCGTCCTGACCACCTATACCGGCGATGTGCGTGCCGTGCGCGCCCTGCAGGCCGGTGCCTGCGGGTATCTGCTCAAGAGCGCGTTGCGGCGCGAACTGGTGGACACCATCCGCGACGTGCGCCGCGGTCAACGCCGCCACGTGCCCGCCTCGGTGGCCGAGAACATCGCCGCGCACGTGCTCGACGACGCCTTGTCCGCACGCGAGACCGAGGTGCTGAACCTGGTCGCCACCGGCTGCTCCAACAAGCAGATCGGCAACGCGCTGGGCATCTCCGAAGAAACCGTCAAGGCGCACATGAAGAACATCCTGTGCAAGCTCGGCGTGCGCGACCGCACTCACGCGGTCACCGTTGCGCTGCGTCGCGGGATCCTGTCGCTGGAGACCTGAGGGCGCCACAGCCACTGGCGGACGGGCGCCGCCCGCCTGCCCCGCTCACCGCGCCGGCGCACGCGGCAGCAAACAGTGCAGCGGCGCCCAGCTACCCTCATCCGCGCCTGGCGCCCCTGCCAACAGACCACACCTTGCCGACCGCACGCCCGCTGAGTGCGACGCGCTCGACCATTCTTGAACGCGAGGCGAAGCCGCCGGCGACACGGCGCTGCCAAACCGATCGGCTTCGGCTATCGTATGCACCGCCAGCGGCTCGGGGAGCCGCTTCAGCATCTTGTCCGGCAGCCGATAACGGCTACGTCCGACCGCCGCACCGTGCTGCGGCGGTGCTCGACTCAATCATTTAAACGCGTTCAGGGGAATTGCGATGCTTCGTCACTCTTTGCGGGTGCGCCTGCTGTTGCCGGTGCTGGCCTTGGTGCTGGTCGTGGTGGTGGCACTGACGGTCATTCTGGCCATTACCGAGGCCAACCGGGTCAAATCGGAAACCGCAGACGCCATCGAGCGCCAGTCGGTCTCCCTGCAGACCCTGTTCTCGGTCACCCGCGCGATGATGCTCGATCGCGTCAATTCCTCCATGCGCCAGCTGCGCAAGGAAGCCAACGCCCAGGGCGCGCCCAGCGTGGGCAATGACGTCCGCGTGGCCGACCGCAACGCCAACGACCTGTTGCTGGGCCAGAAGTCGCAGGCCAACGTGTTCGACATGCTCGACGACGTCACCGCGATCCACGAAGGCACCGCAACGCTGTTCTCGCGCACCGGTGACGACTTCGTGCGCATCTCCACCAACGTCAAGAAGGACGACGGCAGCCGCGCCATCGGCACCGTACTCGATCCCACCGGCCAGGCCGCCGCCAAGCTGCGCAACGGCGAAAGCTTCTACGGCGTGGTCGACATCCTCGGCAACCCGTATGTCACCGGTTACGAGCCGATCTTTGCCGGCAACGACAAGCGCGTCATCGGTGCCTGGTACGTCGGTTACAAGGCCGACACCCAGGCCCTGGAAAACGTGGTCAGCAGCCGTCGCGTGCTCGACTCGGGCTTCATCGCCATCTTCGACAGCAAGAACACGCTGCGCTTCCAGTCCACCACCGGCGCCACCACCGACACCGCCACCATCGAGCGGATCGTCAAGGAAAGCCCGAACGATTGGGTCGTCACCAAGCAGGAAGTGCCGGACTGGGGCTTCACGCTCGTCTCGGCCTACCCCAAGAGCGACGTCAACGGCGTCATCGTGCGCCAGTCGCTGTGGATCGCCGGCATCGGCCTGCTGGTCTGCGCGCTGTTGCTCGGCTTGCAGTGGGCCTTGATCTGGAATCGCGTGTTGCGGCCCATCCAGCACTTGACCACCGTTGCCGAAGAACTGAGCCTGGGCAAGTGGAACCACACCATTGCCGAGGTCAACCTCAAGGATGAAATCGGTACCCTGGCGCGCGCCATTTCCCGCCTGTCCAACAGCGTTCGGTTGGCCATGGAACGCCTCAGCAAGCGCTGAGCCGTGCTGTATAACTCCGCACCAGATGATGCAAGGAAGACGCCATGTCCACTGAATTCCGTCCGCTGATCGAGGTCCTGCGCGAGCTCAAGGCGCTGGCGCTGAAGAAGGCGTCCGGCTTTCTGTTCGTCGTCACCGAGGAGAACCACTCCTGCATCATCCGCATCAATGCGGGGCAGATCGAAGAAGTGGTGTTCCGCATGCTGCGCAATGATGAGGCTGTGCAACGCCTCACCATGGTCGGCGCCGCCAAGGCCCGTTTCCAGGTCGACCCCGGCGCCGGCATGGGCAAGCCTTCGCTGCTCAGCGAGGACTCGCGGCAATGGCTGATGGGCGGCTTCGAACAGGACCTGGGCGGTGCACCCGCCCCGGTGCGTGCACCGGTTGCCGCCGCTCCGGCGCCGGCACCTGCGACACCCCTGGCAACGTCCGCACCGGCATCCGTCGGCAACGGCGCAGTCCCGGACGACGCGGTCCGCCAGGCACTGGAACGCGTCGCGCTGAATTACCTCGGACCGATCGCCGGCATGTTGTGCGACGAAGCCTGGGATGCCTCCAGCGACATCGAACAGGTGCTCAGCCAGCTCGCCGCCAACCTGGCCACGCCGCAGGAAGCGCAAAAGTTCATGACCGACGCCCGCGTGGCACTGGCCAAGGTGCGTTGACGCCCGCGTTCAACGTAACCCTGCAACAAGCCGCGCAGTGCGCGGCTTTTTTTTGCGGCGGCATCGTGCGGCCTGATTGCCAGCGATGGAACTGACAGACATAAAAAAGGCGCCTTGCGGCGCCCTTTTCGTTCGATCTCGCGAGCAGAACCAACTCACTCCCACTCAATCGTCGCAGGCGGTTTACCGGAGATGTCGTAGACCACGCGCGAGACGCCGCGCAGTTCGTTGATGATGCGGTTGCTCACCGTGCCGAGGAAGTCGTATGGCAGGTGCGCCCAATGCGCGGTCATGAAGTCGATGGTTTCCACCGCGCGCAGTGCGATCACCCATTCGTAGGCGCGCGCATCGCCCACCACCCCCACTGACTTCACCGGCAGGAATACCGCGAATGCCTGGCTGGTCTTGTCGTACAGATCGGCCTTGCGCAGTTCGTCGATGAAGATCGCATCGGCCTTGGCCAGCAGCTCGGCGTATTCGCGCTTCACCTCGCCCAGGATGCGCACACCCAGGCCCGGGCCCGGGAACGGATGGCGATACACCATCGTGCGCGGCAGGCCGAGCTCGACGCCGAGACGACGCACTTCGTCCTTGAACAATTCGCGCAACGGCTCGACCAGGCCCAGCTTCATGTGCTCAGGCAGGCCACCCACGTTGTGGTGGCTCTTGATCACGTGCGCCTTGCCGGTCTTGCTGCCGGCCGACTCGATCACGTCCGGATAAATCGTGCCCTGCGCCAGCCACTTGGCATTGGCCAGCTTGTTGGATTCTTCGTCAAAGATATCCACGAACAGGTTGCCGATGATCTTGCGCTTGGCTTCCGGGTCGCTCACGCCTTCGAGCTTGGTGAAGTAGCGGTCGGCCGCATTGACGCGGATCACCTTGACGCCCATGTGCTCGGCAAACATCGCCATCACCTGGTCGCCTTCCTGCCAACGCAGCAGGCCGGTGTCGACGAACACGCAGGTCAGCTTGTCACCGATCGCCTTGTGCAGCAGCGCCGCGACCACCGACGAATCCACACCGCCGGACAACCCCAGAATCACTTCATCGTCGCCCACCTGCTCGCGCACGCGCGCAATCTGGTCATCGATGATGTTGGCCGCGGTCCACAGCGTCTGGCAGCCACACACGTCCACCACGAAGCGCCGCAGCAAGGTCTGGCCCTGCAGCGTATGCGTCACTTCCGGGTGGAACTGCACGCCGTACCAGCGCTTGTCTTCGTTGGACATCGCCGCCACCGGAATACGGTCGGTCACGGCAGTAATCGTGAAGCCCGGCGGCACCTGCGACACGTGGTCGCCGTGGCTCATCCATACATTCAGGCGCGAAGCACCGGCGTGGTCGGTCAAGCCAGAGAACAGTGCATCGGCCGCCACTACATCGACTTCGGCATGACCGAACTCGCGCTGATCGGCCGCCTCGGTGGCGCCGCCCAACTGCGCAGCCAGTGTCTGCATGCCGTAGCAAATACCGAACACCGGCAAACCGCTGTCGAACACTTCCTGCGGCGCAACCGGCGCACCCGGCAAGGTGGTCGACTCCGGCCCGCCCGACAGGATGATGCCCTTGGCACCGAACCCGGCGATTTCGGAAGGATCGTGATCCCAGGCCCAGATCTCGCAGTACACGCCAATTTCGCGAATACGTCGCGCGATCAGCTGGGTGTACTGCGCGCCGAAATCGAGGATGAGGATCTTGTCGTTATGGATGTTGGTCATTGAGAGCCGGGAATCGGGAATCGGGAATCGGGATTGGAGAATCGCAACAGCAAACGCGGCGCCAGCCGCTGTCGGACGAGGAAGCGGCGGGCTCTTACGATTCCCGATGCGCGATTCCCCATTCCCGCGCGCTGGTTTAGCCAGCGCGATAGTTCGGCGGCTCTTTGGTGATCTGCACGTCGTGCACATGGCTTTCGCGTTGACCGGCGCCGGTGATCTTGACGAACTTCGGCTTTGTGCGCATTTCCTCGACCGTGGCGCAGCCAACGTAGCCCATGGTCGCGCGCAGGCCACCGATCAGCTGATGGATGATGCCGCCCACCGGGCCGCGATACGGCACCCGGCCCTCGATGCCTTCGGGCACCAGCTTGTCGGCGTCGGAAGCGTCCTGGAAATAGCGGTCCTTGGACCCCTTCTCCATCGCGCCCAGGCTGCCCATGCCGCGGTAGCTCTTGTAGCTGCGCCCCTGGAACAACTCGACTTCGCCGGGTGCTTCTTCGGTGCCGGCCAGCAAGCCGCCGACCATCACCGTGGACGCGCCGGCCACCAGCGCCTTGCCGATATCGCCGGAGTAACGGATACCGCCATCGGCAATCAGCGGGATGCGGTCCTGCAGTGCTTCGGCCACCATGTCCACCGCGGTGATCTGCGGCACACCCACACCGGCCACCACACGTGTGGTGCAGATCGACCCCGGGCCCACGCCGACCTTGACCGCGTCGGCGCCGGCATCCATCAGCGCCAGCGCAGCATCGCCAGTGACGATATTGCCGCCGATCACCTGCAGGTGCGGATAGGTTTTCTTGACCCAAGCCACGCGGTCGATCACGCCCTGCGAATGGCCATGCGCGGTATCGACGATCACCACGTCCACGCCCGCAGCAGCGAGCAGTTCGATACGTTGTTCGGTATCGCCGCCCACACCCACCGCCGCGCCCACCAGCAAGCGCTTGGCGTCGTCCTTGGCGGCGTTGGGGTTATCGGTCTTCTTCTGGATGTCCTTGACCGTGATCAGCCCGCGCAGCTCGAAGCTGTCGTTGACCACCAGGATCTTTTCGATGCGGTTGCGATGCAGCAGCTCGAGCACTTCCTCATCGCTGGCGCCTTCGCGCACAGTGATCAGGCGATCCTTCTTGGTCATGATGTGGCGGACCGGATCGTCGAGCTTCTTTTCGAAGCGCATGTCGCGGCTGGTGACGATGCCAACCAGTTCGCTGCCATCCACCACCGGCACGCCGGAAATGTTGCGCGCGCGGGTCAGCGCGATCACTTCGCCGATGGTGGTGTCCGGGCTCACCGTAAACGGCTCGGTGATCACGCCGGACTCGAACTTCTTGACCTTGGCCACCTCGGCCGCCTGCTGCGCCGGGGTCAGGTTCTTATGGATGATGCCGATGCCGCCCAGCTGGGCCATCGCCACCGCCAAACGGTGTTCGGTCACCGTATCCATGGCCGCGGACAAGATCGGCAGTTTGAGGCGCAGGTCGCGTGTCAGCCGAGTTTCAAGGCTGACGTCCTTTGGCAGGACAATGGAATGCGCGGGGACGAGCGAGACGTCGTCGTAGGTAAGAGCTTCAGCCTGGATGCGGAGCATCGGCGGACCCGAGTTTGGGGAAGCGCGACATTTTACCCTGAAAGCGGCCGCGAAGACACTGCGGCAGCTGAGTGCCGCCGCAATGCTGCGTTACGCGGACGGCTCAACCAGCCGCATCGGCCGCCTCGAGCGTGTTCTGCATCAGCGTGGCCACCGTCATCGGCCCTACCCCGCCCGGCACCGGGGTGATCCAGCCAGCGCGCTGCGCCGCGGCCTCGAACCCCACATCGCCGACCAGGCGTCCATCGTCCAGGCGGTTGATGCCCACGTCGATGACCACCGCGCCAGGCTTGACCCATTCGCCCGGAATCAGCCCCGGCCGGCCCACCGCCACCACCAGGATGTCGGCGTTACGCACGCTGGCTTCCAGCACATCCGGCGGGGTGAACTTGTGGCAGCTGGTCACCGTGCACCCGGCAATCAGCAGCTCCAGACCCATCGGCCGGCCCACGTGGTTACTCACCCCGACGATGGTGGCGTTGCGCCCGCGCACCGGCTGGTCGGTATGCGCCAGCAAGGTCACGATGCCGCGCGGGGTACACGGCCGCAAACCGAATTCGCGCAGCGCCAGATGCCCGACGTTCTGCGGATGGAACCCGTCCACATCCTTGCGCGGGTCGATGCGCTGGATCAGCCGGTTGGCATCGGGAATGCCTGGCAGCGGCAACTGGATCAGGATGCCGTGGATCTTGGGATCGGTGTTGAGCTGGTCGATCAACGCGGCCAGCTCGGCTTCGGTGGTGCCTTGTGGCAGGTCGTAGTCGAAGGCCTCGATGCCCACTTTTTCGGCCGCACGGCGCTTGTTGCGCACATACACCGACGAAGCCGGATCGCCGCCTACCAGCACCACCGCCAGCCCGGGCCGGGTCTTGCCCGCCGCCAGGCGCGCATCCACGCGCAGCTTCAGACCGTCGAGCAATTCCTCGGCAATGCGGCGACCATCGAGGAGGCGGGCCGGAGCGAGGGCAGCTGGCGCGGGAGCGGTCATGGGGCGTCAGGTGTAGAGTCGAAGGCCGTCTATTGTCCCCGATTCCGCCATGACCGACACCACTTCGATCGAAGCCGCCGCGTTCCGCCGCCTGCTGCAGCATCTCAACCAGGACCGCACCGACGTGCAGAACATCGACCTGATGATTCTTGCCGGCTTCTGCCGCAACTGCCTGGGCGACTGGTACCGCGAAGCCGCCGAGGCGCAAGGCCAACCCATGAGCAAGGAGCAGGCGCGCGAAGCGGTGTACGGCATGCCATTTGCGCATTGGAAACAGCAGCACCAACAGGAAGCGACACCGGAACAGCTGGAAGCCTTCGCGGCGGCGCAGCGCAAGCACGGCTGAGCGATGACAGCCGGCACGTTATGTGCTGGCCGTTCTGAATCACCTTAAAGCGGCCGACGAAACGTCGCGAGCAATCGTCAAGGCGGGTGCGAAGAAACCTAAGTGCCTCGGGCAAATGCAGATCCCGAGCACCGGCCGCGCCCGCCTGCCAGTTACGCGGTGATTTGACCGCTGTGTTTAGTCCCACTCAGCCGTTTCTTCGCGCAACTCCTGCGGCAGCGCATCGCGATTGAGCGTGCGGCTCTCGCGCTTGGGCGGGGTAAAGGGCGTGGGCTTGGGCACGGTCGGCATGATGTTGCCGTACATCAGCCCTGCCCCGGCGCGCACATTGCCCGCGGCAATTTCCAGCTCCAGGCGCTCGGCATCGCGGCGCCGGATCTCGCGCGCAATCGTGCGGGCCTCATCCTCGTCCACGCCCAGTTCGACCAGGGCCACTTCGCCGAACGCGACCGCCGACTCGAAGGTTTCGCGGATCTGGTAGTCCACGCCAGCAGCAATCAACTCCAAAGCGTGTTCGCGATCAAAGGAACGCACCAGCAATTTCGCGTGCGGGAACTCGCGCGTTGCCAATTCGACGATGCGATTGGCCGCCTCGCGGTTGTCAACGCACACCGCAATCGCACGCGCGGTATGTGCACCGGAGGCATGCAACACATCCAACCGGGTGCCATCGCCGTAGTAGATCTTGAACCCGAATTCCTCCGCGCTCTGAATCATCTCGATGTCGTTGTCGATGATGGTCACGTCCACATCGCGCGCCAGCAGCGACTGGCTGGCCACCTGACCGAAGCGCCCGAACCCGATGATCAATACGCTGCCGGTCTGGCCGCTGGCTTCCTCCACGCCATCCAGCGACACCGCCGCTGCCGGCGTCAGGCGCCGCTGCAACAGCACGAACAACGGCGTCAGTGCCATCGACAACACCACGATCGCGGTAAGGCTGGCATTGACCTGCGCGTCGATGACACCGGATGCGGACGCCGCCGCGAACAACACAAACGCAAACTCGCCGCCCTGCGCCATCAGCACGCCACGATCCAGCGCCTGCCGGTGATCGCTGCGCATCAGGCGCGCCACCGCATAGATGCACACCGCCTTGCCCACCATCAACGCCAGCACGCCGACCAGGATCAAGCGCCAGTCCGCCGCGACCACGCGCAGATCCAGGCTCATGCCGACACCCAGGAAGAACAGACCCAGCAGGATGCCGCGGAACGGTTCGATGTCGGCTTCGATCTGATGGCGGAAGGTGGATTCGGACAACAGCACACCGGCCAGGAACGCACCCATCGCCATCGACAGCCCGCCGACCTGCATCAACAACGCGGCGCCGAGCACCACCAGCAGCGCGGCGGCGGTCATCACCTCGCGCGCCTTGCTGGCGGCCAGGATGCGGAACAAGGGATTGAGCAACCACCGGCCGGCCACCAGCAGTCCAACGATGCAGGCCAGGCCAATGCCAATGCCCTGCCAACGCTGCGAAGCGGCTTGCGGGTCGCCACTGGCGCCCATCCAGGCCACGATCGCCAACAGCGGCACGATCAGCAGGTCCTCGAACAGCAGGATCGCCACGATCTTCTGCCCCGATGGCAGCGCCACGTCGCCGCGCTCGGCAAGCAACTGCATCACCACTGCAGTGGAGGTCAGCACGAAACCGGAAGCGGCCACGAAGGCCACCGGCGGCGCAAAGCCGAGCAGGATGCCGATGCCAGTCAAGACCAGCGCGCACACGCAGATTTGCACCGTACCCAAGCCAAAGATTTCAGAACGCAAGCTCCACAGATGCGAGGGCCGCATCTCCAGCCCGATCACGAACAGGAACATCACCACACCCAGTTCGGCCACATGCAGGATCGCCTGCGGGTCATCGAACAGGCCAAGCCCGAACGGCCCGATCGCCAAGCCGGCGGCCAGATAGCCGAGCACCGAGCCAAGGCCCACCCGTCGAAACAGCGGGATGGCGACCACTGCAGCGCCCAGCAGGGTCACCACGTTGATCAGTTCACTGGATTCGGCAGGCTGGCTCATGCCAAGGATTCTAGCGGCACGTGGCGGCCGCTGGCCTGCACGTGCTTGCGCATGTGACGCGCGATATGGATGGCAGCGATCTCAAGCATGGCACCACTCTTCGCTGACGCGCGGACCCAAAACGACGAACGGCGCCCAATGGCGCCGTTCGTTGCAACACTGCTAGCCGAACACTCAACCGCGTGCGTCGGCCGCGGCCAAGGCGCTGCGAATGATTTCCTTGGCCGGCGCGCCATGCTTCTCGTGCTCGAGCGCAAAGTGCACCGTGGCCTCGATCAAACCGATGTGCGCGCCGCAGTCGAAGCGACGGCCCTCGAAACGGAACGCGTCGACCTGTTCCTGCTTGAGCAGCTCGGCGATCGCATCGGTGAGCTGGATCTCGCCACCTGCACCGGCGCCCGTGGACTCCAGGTACTCGAAGATCTTCGGGCTGAGCACGTAACGACCGACGACCGCCAGGTTGCTCGGCGCCACTTCCGGCTTGGGCTTTTCGACGATGGCATTGATGCGGCCCTTGCGGCCGTCGAACGCATCGGTAGAAACAATTCCATAGCTGGCCGTCTTGTCGTGCGGCACATCTTCCACGGCGATCACGCTGCCGCCGGAGGCTTCCGCCACGTCCGCCATCTGGGTCAGCGCAGCATCGCCGCGGTTCCACATCAGGTCGTCGGGCAGCAGCACCGCGAACGGTTCGTCACCGACCACGGCCTTGGCACACAGCACTGCATGGCCCAGGCCGAGCGCTTCGGCCTGCGTCACAAAAATGGCGCGGACGCCTTCGGGCAGTGCATGACGCACCAGCTCCAGTTGCTCGAGCTTGCCTGCGCGCTCGAGCTTCTGCTCCAGCTCATAGGCCTTGTCGAAGTAGTCGGCGATCGAGTGCTTGTAGCGATTGGTGACGAAGATCAGCGTATCGCAACCGGCCTGGATGGCTTCGTCCACGGCGTACTGGATAAGCGGTTTATCGATGATCGGCAGCATTTCCTTCGGCACCGTCTTGGTTGCCGGAAGAAAGCGGGTCCCAAGACCTGCGACGGGGAATACGGCCTTGCGAATACGCTTGCTCATTAAAGTCTTCTGACCTCACGTGCGGGGAATGGAACGACCGTATCAGATCGCGCGTCGACTTTCCGTCGAGCAGCCGCAAAATCCGGCATCAGACTGCCCAGCACAGTCTCCATTGCGTTGATGTCATAGCGGTTAACCGCTTCGCGCAGGCGCGTCACCAGTTGCAACACCTGCTCGTGCGAGAACTCGCGCACACCGGCTTCCAGGATCTTGGGATGCGCGGTGGGTCGGTAGTCCTCGTCGGAATAGAACAAGGTCTCGTGCAATTTTTCGCCCGGGCGCAGACCGGTGTAGAGAATGGCGATGTCCTTGCCCGGCTGTTTGCCTGCCAGGCGGATCATCTGCTCGGCCAGGAGCCGGATCGGCACTGGCTCGCCCATGTCCAGCGTGTAGATCGCACCGTGCGACGCAGATGCTGCGGCCTGCACCACCAGCTGGCAGGCTTCGGGAATGGTCATGAAGTAACGCGTCACATCCGGATGCGTCACCGTGACTGGGCCGCCCTGCCGGATCTGTTCGCGGAACAACGGCACCACGCTGCCGGCCGAATCCAGCACGTTGCCGAAGCGCACGGTGATGAAGCGCGTCGGCGCATCGCGGGCGTCAAGACTCTGGCAGATCATCTCCGCATAGCGCTTGCTCGCGCCGAGCACGTTGACCGGCTCCACCGCCTTGTCGGTGGAGATGAACACAAACGTTTCGATCCGCGCCCGCTGGCAGGCACGCGCCACGTTCTCGGTTGCGAGCACGTTGTTGCGCACCGCTTCGCGCAGCTGCTCTTCCAGCAGCGGCACCTGCTTGTAGGCGGCCGCATGGAACACGGCATCGGGCGTAGCAGTGCGTAAGGCATGCGCCACCACTGCCGGGTCGCCGCAGTCGCCAAGCACGCGCACCACTTCGATATCTGGGAACAACCGGCGCAGGTCCGAATCGATGGTCAGCAGCGCCAGCTCATCGATTTCCAGCAGCACGATGCGACGCGCGCCATGACGCGCGCACTGCCGGCAGACTTCCGAGCCGATCGAACCGCCGGCGCCGGTCACCATCACGGTCTTGTTGGTGAGCCAGTCGCGGATCAGGCGCCAGTCCGGCGTGACCGGCTTGCGGTTGAGCAGGTCCTCGATCGCCACTTCCTTCAACTCGCCTGGCAGCGACCGGCCCTCCAGCACGTTGATCAGCTTGGGCACCATCCGGAACGGCAGACCGGTGCTTTCGCAGATGGCCACCACCCGCTGCATGCCGGATGCATCCAACGATGGAATCGCGATGACGAGGAGCTTGGCCGCAGTTTCCTTGGCGATCGCCGCGGCCTGATCCAGATTGCCCAGCACATTCAGGCCCTGGATCTTGGCGCCGTGCAAATGGGTGGCGTCATCCAGAAAGCCGACCGGGACGAACGTGCCGCTACGGCGCAGGTCACGCACCAGACCCTCGGCCGCACGCCCTGCGCCAAGAATCAGCACCCGCTGCGCGGCATCGCCAGAGTGGGCAATTTGGTAATCCTTCCAGGCGCGGTAGAGCAACCGCGGCGTGCCGAGCAACGCCGACAGCGCAAACGGATAGACCACCAGCACCGAGAGCGGCACGCCATCAAGGCGGTCGTACGACAACGCCAGCACGATCGCGACCAGGCCGAGAAAACTGGACTTGAAGATGTTCCACAGATCCGGCACCGAGGCAAAGCGCCAGAGGCCGCGATACAACCCCATCCGCCAGAACACCAGCCCCTGTGCGACCAAGACCACCGCCGTACGCCAATCCCACAGTGGCAGGTCTGGCGCGTCGCGCAGCATGGAGTAACGGCCCGCATGCAGCAGCTGCCAGCACACCCAGACCATCAGCAGGTCATGGACGACCACGGCGATCTGTGGAAGCGACTTGGTCAAACGATCACGCCAGGAAATCATAAAAATCCATTACTCAAGAATTGCGCAATCCATGGCGCAGAAGTTGCCAGATCGCCGTTGCGCCGATGCCCCATGCCACCGCATCAGCCATGAGCCACCCGCGCGAATCGGTACGAATTATGACAAACAAGCAAACAGCGATGAGACTGAAAGCGAAGTAAACCGTGGTCACCGGCACATGATTGGTCAGCAATCGTGCCAGGCGTTGATAGACGTGCGAGGCGTGAGGCTCCCACCAGCGCTGTCCGGAAAGCATGCGAGACAGCAGCGCGAAGCCCGCGTCGACAAGAAATGCAGTCAACGGGAACCACACGATCCACCAACTCACCTGCCCCGCTCCCACTGACAAAGCCAGGAGCCCGGCCAGCACATAACCGAGTGCCCCGCTGCCGCCATCGCCCAGGAAGATGCGCGCGCGTGGAAAGTTGAATGGGAGAAATCCAAGACATGCCGCTGTCAGTGCCCATCCAGCCCACGAAAGGTTGCCTGGGACGACAAGCGCGAACGCGGCACCCGCAAGTGCGGCCTGACTGGAAGCCAGCCCGTTGATGCCATCCATGAAATTCCAGACATTGATCAGCACCACCGACGCCAACGCCGTGAGGATCCCATCCAGCGGTTGCCCTGTATGGCGTACCACCAGCAGGCCAAGCGACACCGATGCGAGGGCATGGATCGCAAAGCGCAGTGTGGCCGAGAGCGGCCGGTGGTCGTCCCACCAGCCCACGCCCGCAACCAGGAGTAAGCCTGCAGCGAACCAGGCAATCGATAGACGCCCGGTGGGCCATACAAACGAGGCGACCAGGCAGCCCGTCAGGAGCGCAGCGACAATAGCCATGCCACCACCACGCGGGGTAGCCACGGTATGGCTGCGCCGCTCGCCGGGATGGTCGAGCAGGCGCCGGTGCAACGCATAGCGCCGCAGCCCCCAGGTTGCCAGCGCTGCGATCAGCAGATGCAGCGCGCACCACAGCCAGAGCGGCGGCACTAGACCACCGCGTAGTTCAGCAGCGGCTTGACGGTTCCCCATTCTTTGCAGCTGGGGCATTGCCAGTGATGGGTCTTTGCGCCGAACCCGCAGCGGGTGCAGCGATAGCTGGGATTGCGCACCAGCAATTGGTCGGTGATGTGCTTGAGATCCTGCAACGTGCCGACCGGGTCGCTGCCTTCGGCGAGCGTCAGATCGATCAAGGCAGACTCGCCGCGTACCGAGGGGCGATCCTTGAGCTGACGGCCCAGATACGCCAGGGCCGGCGCTACGCCGTCCTGCGCCTCCATCAACTGGGTCAGGGCCAGCACCGGCGCGATGCCGCGATAGTGCTCGGTCATCTCCGACAGGAAATTGCGCGCGCCGGCGATGTCGCCCACCCGGCGGTAGGCCGCCATCAGTGCGGGAATGATTTCCGGCAAGTATTCCGGATCGTGCCGCGCGGCACGCTCGAACGCGCGGACAGCCGCCTCGTCATGACCGCGCTCGGCTTCGATCCGGCCTTCCAGAATGCCGGCGCGCACCGAGGTGCCGTCGGCCTGATAGGCGCGTGCGATGGCCTGCAGCGCTTCGTCTGGCTTACCAACGCCACGGTAGCGATCGGCCAGCTCACATTCGAACTGCGAGATCAGCTTGCCCATCGGCTCGCCGGTGACTTCTTCGTAGCGGGTGGCGTTGTCGATCGCCTTTTCCCAGTCACGCTCGGCCTGGTAGATGCCGATCAGATGGCGCAACGCCTGCGGCGCGCGCTGGTCCAGCTGCGCCAGCTCGGTGAACACGGTTTCGGCGCGATCCAGCAGGCCGGACTTCATGTAGTCCTCGCCCAGTGCCAGCAAGGCCTGGACACGCTGCTGATCGGTCAGATCGGCGCGCTGCACCAGTCCTTGGTGAAGGCGGATCGCGCGGTCCACTTCACCGCGGCGGCGGAACAGATGCCCCAACGCGACCTGGGTCTCGAAGGTTTCCTTGTCCAGTTCGGCGATATGCAGAAACAGTTCGATGGCCTTGTCCGGCTGCTCGTTGAGCAGATAGTTCAGACCACGGAAGTAGGTGCTGGACAGACGGCTGACCTGGGTGTCGCCATGGCGCTGGCCACCGCGCCGGCCAACGATCCAGCCGCCAAGCGCGGCGATCGGCAGAAACAGGAAGAACCAGAACCATTCGGTCAGGAAGTCCATACGTACTTACAGTCCATCAAGCGGGCGCGGCTCGACGGCGACAGGTGCAACTGGCCTGACGTCGGCGCGACTGACCGCGGCAGCCTTGTTGGCCTGGCGCAGCTTGGAATAGAGGGGAATGACCACACTGACCAGCACCATGCCGGCGCCGATCAACACACCGACCAGCAGCGCGACGATGATCGCGATCCCGGAGGTCGTGTGCACACTGGAGAACAGGAAGTCGAGCGTGACGTCCTGGGAATTGACCGCGCCAATGATCAGACCAACCAGCAGGAAGGCCAACATCACCAGCAAGCGAAACACCTTCATGGCGGAACTCCGTCGGGAAGGCTCCTAGCTTAACCGAGCGGACATCAACGCAGCAGCAGCACGGACTCAGTCCGCTGCATCCACCATGTCGACCGGCACCACCGAGCTCACGCGCTCGCGCAGCTCCTTGCCGGGTTTGAAATGCGGAACATGCTTGCCAGGCAGCGCGACCGATTCACCGGTCTTCGGGTTGCGGCCCAGGCGTGGCGGGCGGTAATGCAGCGAGAAGCTGCCAAACCCGCGGATTTCGATCCGATCACCATCGGACAAGGCCTGCCCCATCATTTCCAGCAGCGACTTGACCGCCAGATCCACATCGTCCGACTTCAGATGCGCTTGGCGTCGCGCCAGGATTTCGATCAATTCGGACTTGGTCATGGGAAGACTTGCTTTTTTCGACTGACACATCGGAATCGGCCCGGGCAAGCCCGGGCCGATCCATCACGCTCTCAGAAAGAGCGCTACGCGCTTACTCGGACTTGTTGCTGTTCAACTGCGCGCGCAGCAGCGCACCCAGCTGAGTCGTGCCGCCCGACGCGGACTGGTATTCCTCCAGCACTTCGCGCATTTCGGCATCGTCCTTGGCCTTGATCGACAGCTGCAGGGTACGGCCCTTACGGTCCATGCCCACGAACTTGGCTTCGATCTTGTCGCCAACCTTCAGGTGCTGGGTCGCATCGTCCACACGCTCGTTGGCGATGTCGCGTGCAGCGACGTAGCCTTCGATACCGTCGGCCAGGTCGATCGTGGCGCCCTTGGCATCCACTTCACGCACAACGCCTTCGACCTTCGAACCCTTCGGGTTGGATGCCATGTACTGACCGAACGGGTCCTGCTCCAGCTGCTTGACGCCCAGGCTGATGCGCTCACGTTCCGGATCGACTGCCAGCACAACGGCTTCCAGCGTGTCGCCCTTCTTGTAGTTACGCACGACATCTTCGCCGGTGGTGTTCCAGCTGATGTCGGACAGGTGAACCAGACCGTCGATGCCGCCGTCCAGACCGATGAAGATGCCGAAGTCGGTGATCGACTTGATCTGACCGGACACCTTGTCGTTCTTCTTGTGGGTCGCAGCGAAGGTTTCCCACGGATTGGCGGCAACCTGCTTCATGCCCAGCGAGATGCGGCGACGCTCTTCATCGACGTCCAGCACCATCACCTCGACTTCGTCACCGACCTGCACAACCTTGGACGGGTTGACGTTCTTGTTGGTCCAATCCATCTCGGACACGTGCACCAGACCTTCGACGCCCGGCTCGATCTCGACGAATGCGCCGTAATCGGTAACGTTGGAGACCTTGCCGAACACGCGGCTGTTGGCCGGGTAACGACGTGCGATGTTGTCCCACGGATCTTCGCCCAGCTGCTTCAAGCCGAGGCTGACGCGGTTACGCTCGCGATCGAACTTCAGCACGCGCACGTCCAGCTCGTCGCCGACGTTCACGACTTCGGACGGATGGCGCACGCGCTTCCAGGCCATGTCGGTGATGTGCAGCAGGCCGTCGATACCGCCCAGGTCCACGAATGCGCCGTAGTCGGTCAGGTTCTTGACGACACCCTTCAGGATCGCGCCTTCCTGCAGCTTGTCCATCAGCTGCTCGCGCTCTTCCGAATGCTCGCTCTCGACCACTGCACGGCGGGACACGACCACGTTGTTGCGCTTGCGGTCCAGCTTGATCAGCTTGAACTCGAGTTCCTTGCCTTCCAGGTAGGCCGGGTCGCGCACCGGGCGCACATCCACCAGCGAGCCAGGCAGGAACGCGCGGACATCCTTGATGTCCACGGTGAAACCACCCTTGACCTTGCCGCTGATGCGGCCGGTGATGGTTTCGTTCTTTTCCAACGCTTCTTCCAGCTCGTCCCACACCATCGCGCGCTTGGCCTTCTCGCGCGACAACACGGTTTCGCCGAAGCCGTTTTCGATGGAGTCGAGGGCAACCTTGACCTGGTCGCCAACGCCGACATCGATTTCGCCAGCGTCGTTACGGAACTGCTCGATCGGCACGATGCCTTCGGACTTCAGGCCAGCGTTGATCACCACCACGTCGCCGCGGACTTCCACGACAGTACCGGTGACAATGGAGCCCGGCTTCAGCTTCGCCAGATTGGCTTGGCTGGCTTCGAACAGTTCGGCAAAAGATTCTGTCATTTGGAGTTTACTCAGTTGAACACACGGGCGTTGATCGTCGCCTAGCGACCGATACGTACCGCCCAGCCTGTTTGACCCCGGCACCGCGGGTCGGTTGTGAAGTAATAGAACCGCCACGCGGGATGCGCGACGGAGCCTTTGGAACGCCTTACGGTCGGCGGGACGTGCCCGCTGGCTGCAACACTACGGCGTGCGGGAGTCCAACAGCCCCACCACACGCTGGACGACATCTTCGATCCCGATCCCGCTGGTATCGATCAGCACGGCGTTTTCGGCCGGCCGCAGTGGCGCCACCACCCGCTGCGCATCACGGGCATCACGGGCCATGATCTCGCGCAGCAGGTCGTCAAAGATAACCGAAACACCCTTTTCCATCAACTGTTTATGGCGACGGCCCGCACGTTCTTCGGCACTGGCGGTCAGGAAGACCTTGAATGCGGCATCCGGGAAGATGACCGTGCCCATGTCGCGGCCGTCGGCGACCAGGCCCGGCGGCTGGCGGAACGCGCGCTGGCGCTCCTTCAAGGCCGAGCGCACCTCCGGGATGGCGGCGATCGCCGAAGCCAGCGCGCCGGTGGTTTCCAGGCGCAACTCGCCGGTGGCATCCACGCCGTTGACCAACACCCGCAGGCCTGCCTCGCCCGCCTCATCGAACTCGACCTTGGTGTCGAAGGTGCAACGCACCAGCGCGGCCGGGTCGGACACATCCAGGTCGGCCCAGCTCGCTGCCACCCCCACCGCACGGTAAAGTGCGCCCGAATCGAGGTAATGCCAGCCCAGCCGGGCGGCGACGATCCGGCTGACGGTTCCCTTGCCGGCGCCGGAGGGTCCATCGATGGTGAGCACGGGTGACAGGTCGGTCATTCAGGTTTCCGGAAGGTCATCAGGCGGTAGTGTAGCGCCGCTCGCAGCCATTCGGATGCAACCACTTGAAAGCACGACGAAAAGCCGGTTAGAATTGCCGGCTTAATTCCGGGTGCACCCTCGATCGCGGGCACTCTTCCATCGAATCCAACCGTTTACGCCGAGGTGTGCCATGAAAGTCCTGTCCTCCCTGAAGTCTGCGAAGACCCGTCACCGCGACTGCAAGGTGGTCCGCCGCCGCGGCAAGGTCTTCGTGATCTGCAAGTCGAACCCGCGCTTCAAGGCCCGTCAGCGCTAAGCCGACGCCTTGCGCAGCAAGACCCGAGAAAGCCGCCTCCGGGCGGTTTTTTCTTGGCTGATGTCCGCACGATGCTGCACCCACGCGCATCGGCCTGCATGACAGGCCCGGCCGGCTACGCTCACCGGGGCGTGCACCAGTTTTTGCGATGCTTTTTTGCTGTAATCACCGTTCGAATCTTGTCCACTGGGGAGTAGATGACATGCGCAACCGTCTGTTTGTAGGGTCACTGATGGCATTGATGGGGATCAGTGCCGGTGCTTATGCCGAAACGCTGCTGGTTGATCGGGCGCAGCAGAAACCCGCCGCTGCCCTGCCCTTGCGTGGCGACAGCATGAGCCAGGTGGAAGGCCGCTACGGTGCGCCGCAGGAAAAGCTGGACCCGCGCGGCGGCCAGAAGCGTCAATGGCCGACCATCCATCGCTGGGTGTATCCCGCCTTCACGGTGTACTTCGAAAAGAGCAAGGTGATCGACGTGGTGGCCAACCAGGCCGACGCCGACGAGATCGGCCCGAAGCCGCCGATCCGCTGAGTACCACGTCCGCAACATCAGGTGCGGTGCGCATGCGTGCCGCCCGCTGCTTGACACAACCGGGGCGTACAACGCTCCGGTGCAACCACCGAGCACTGCCGCCCAAGTGGCATGAACGGACTGCAAGCCTTCGCACCTGGGTGCGGAGATGGCCCACCGCCGGGGCATTGCCCCAGGCATCAGATGAGTAAGTGACCGGCATGACCGACAGCGTTCGTTTTCCTGCGGAGTGGGAATCCCAATCCGCCATCCTGATTGCCTGGCCGCATGCCGGCACCGACTGGGCCGAGCGCCTGGCCGAGGTGGAAGACACCTATATTGCCCTGGTCACCGCGATCACCCGCTTCCAGCCGGCGATCATCTGCGTGGCCGACGATGACCTGCAGATCTATGCCGAAGCCCGGCTGCGTTCGGCGCGGGTGGAGATGGCGCAGGTACGCTTCGTGGTTGCCGCCTACAACGACACCTGGCTGCGCGATTCGGGCCCGATCACGCTGCGCGACGGCGACGGCTTTCGGCTGATGGATTTCCGATTCACTGGGTGGGGTGGCAAGTTCGAGGCGAGCCTGGACGATCAACTGGTTAGCAGTCTCAATGCAGCGAGCGTCTTCGTGCCCGCCGAGGTGCAGACGGTCGACTTTGCGCTGGAAGGTGGCGCGATCGAAACCGATGGCGCCGGCACCTTGCTGACCACCTGGAAGTGCCTGCACGAACGGCACCCGCAGCGCTCGCGCGACTCCCTGAGCAGCGACCTGGCGACCTGGCTGGCGCAGGACCGCGTGCTGTGGCTGGAACACGGCTATCTGGAAGGCGATGACACCGACGCGCATATCGATACGCTGGCGCGCTTTGCCGGCCCGGATGCGATCGTCTACCAGGGCTGCGATGTGCCGAGCGATTCCCATTACGCCGAGCTGCAGGCAATGGGCGAAGAACTGGCTGCGCTACGCAAGGCTGATGGGCAGCCGTATCGCCTGTTCGTGCTGCCGTGGGCAGAGCCGATCCTGGACCAGGGCCGGCGCCTTGCGGCGTCGTACGCCAATTTTTTGATCGTCAACGGTGCGGTGCTGATGCCGGCCTATGGCGACGCCGCCGATGCCGCGGCGCAGGCGGTGCTGGCCGACGCGTTTCCGCAGCACCAGATCGTGCCGGTGCCATGCCGCCCACTGATCTGGCAGAACGGCAGCCTGCACTGTCTGACCATGCAGTTGCCTGCCGGCCTGCTGGCCGCCTGACCCGTATTGTTCCGGCCGGCAGGCCGGCGTTCCACCATGGCGCGCTACCCTGTGCGCCACCTAGCAGGACGAGTAGCCATGACCCGACATCTCCTTCCCGTCGCGCTGATCCAGGAGCGCAACCACGGCGACGCCGAGGCCAATCTGGCCGTCATCGAGTCGCGCGTGGCCGAAGCCGCCGCACAGGGCGCCAAGCTGGTGCTGCTGCAGGAACTGCACAACGGCGCGTATTTCTGCCAGCACGAATCGGTAGACGTGTTCGATCTGGCCGAACCGATTCCCGGCCCCAGCACCGAGCGCCTGGGCGCGCTGGCAAAGCAGCATGGCGTGGTGATCGTGGCCTCGTTGTTCGAGCGCCGCGCCGCCGGCCTGTACCACAACACTGCCGTGGTGCTGGAGGCCGACGGCCGTTTGCTTGGCAAGTACCGAAAGATGCACATCCCCGACGACCCGGGCTTCTACGAGAAGTTCTACTTTACCCCCGGCGATCTGGGCTTTACGCCGGTGGATACCTCGGTCGGCCGGCTCGGCGTGTTGGTGTGCTGGGACCAGTGGTATCCGGAAGCGGCGCGCCTGATGGCGCTGGCTGGTGCCGAACTGCTGCTCTATCCCACCGCGATCGGCTGGGATCCGGACGATGCGCAGGCCGAGCAGGAACGCCAGCGCGATGCGTGGGTGCTGAGCCATCGCGGCCATGCGGTGGCCAACGGCGTGCCGGTGCTGTCGTGCAACCGTGTCGGTCACGAGCCGTCGCCGATCGGCGCTTCGGGCATCCAGTTCTGGGGCAATAGCCACGTGCTGGGGCCGCAGGGCGAGTTCATTGCCGAAGCCGGGCAGGATCCGACCATCCTGGTGTGCGATGTGGACCTGCAGCGCAGCGAGCATGTGCGGCGCATCTGGCCGTTCCTGCGCGACCGCCGCATCGACGCGTATGGCGATCTGCTCAAGCGTTACATCGACTGACCGCGCATGCCCGTCGAGCTGCGTGAGGTCCGCGACGCGGACATCCCGGCGATCACCGCGATCTACGCGGAACAGATCGCCGGGTGCAACACCTACGAATACGTCGCGCCGCCGGCCGAGCAGATGCGCGGCCGCGTGCGCGCCATCGTGGACGCCGGTTATCCGTATCTGGTGGCCGAACGCGATGGCGCGGTGGTCGGGTACGCCTATGCAAGCAGCTACCGCGCACGCGCCGGCTACCGCTGGACGGTGGAAAATTCGATTTATCTGGCCGCTGCCGCGCAAGGATGCGGCATCGGCTCGCAGCTGCTTGGCGCCTTGATTGCCGCCTGCGAGCAGCGCGGCTACCGGCAGATGATTGCCGTGATCGGCGATGCCACCAACCAGGCATCACTGCGCCTGCATGAACGTTTTGAGTTTCGTACGGTCGGAGTCTTCACCGGACTGGGCCGCAAGCATGGCCGCTGGTTGGACGCGGTGCAGATGCAGCGCCCGCTCGGCTCCGGTCACACCGCCCCTCCTTCCGATGAATGACCCCATGACCGAAATCACCCCCGTGTTGCAGGACGATGCGCTGTCCGGCCAGCCGCACCGCATCGTCGAACGCGACGGTGTGCGCTACACCCTGCTCGGCACCGCGCATGTCTCGCTGGCAAGCGTGGCCGCGGTGCAGCGGGCGATCGGCAGCGGCCGGTACGACGCGGTGGCCGTGGAGCTGGATGCACAGCGTCTGCAGGCGCTCAGCGACCCCGATGCCCTCGCCCGCCTGGATCTGGTGCAGGTGATCCGCAAGGGTCGCGTGGCGCTGTTCGCCGCCAACCTGGCATTGGCCGCCTACCAACGGCGCCTGGCCAAGCAGTTGGGCATCGAGCCGGGTGCGGAGCTGAAGGAAGCGGTGAACCTGGCACGTGCGCAGGGCCTGCCGGTGCATCTGATCGACCGCGAAGTGGGCCTGACCTTCAAACGCGCCTCCGGGCGGTTGGGCTTCTTCGGCAAGATGAAGCTGGCCGGCGGCCTGCTGGCGGGGCTGTTCGCCGCTGACGAAGTGGGCGAAGAAGAGATCGAAAAACTCAAGCAAGGCGACATGCTGGAGGCCAGTTTCGGCGATTTCGCCAGCGAGAGCCCGGAGCTGTACGAGACGGTGATTGCCGAGCGCGATCGCTACATGGCCACGCGGCTGCGCGAAGAAGCCAGCCCCACCCAGCGCGAGGTACTGGCCGTGGTCGGTGCCGGCCATCTTGCCGGGCTCGCCCGCCACCTTGCGCAGGACACCGATGCGCCCGGCCCGCTGCGCGAGTCGCTGGAATACGTGCAGCAGCGCAAGCGCATTCCCTGGATCACGCTGGGCATGCTGACGGTGATCGTTGCCGGGATCGGGATCGGGTTCTGGCGCGGCGGCATGTCGATGGGTGCGGACCTGCTGCTGCAATGGGCGATGTACACCGGCGGCCTGGCAGCGCTGGGCTGCCTGTTGGCCGGCAGCCATCCACTGAGCATTCTCACCGCCGCGGTGGTGGCACCGTTCAAGCCGTTCCGGCTGAGCGTGCCGACTGGCGCGTTCGCCGCATTGGTCGAAGTGCATATGCGCAAGCCGGCCTATGGCGACTTCCTCACCCTGCGCGACGATGCACAGACCTTGCGTGGCTGGTACCGCAACCGCGTGTCGCGGGTGGTGCTGACGTTCCTGCTGACCAACCTGGGCAGCGGCGCGGGCGTGTGGCTGGCCGGCGTGCAGATTTTTCAGCGGCTGCATGGGTGAGTTGGGCGAGCGCGGTCGCCGCATGAGCGCCAGCAGCTGATGCTCTCTGTGTTGTAGGAGCGCACCTGGGTGCGATGGGGACTTGCGCGATTGACGACTGGAATGGGCAGCCTGATCGCGCCCAGCTACGCTCCTACGACGAGGGCTGCTACGGGGCGTCAGCCGTTTCCGGCGCGAACTGCAGGCGTACCCACACCCCATAATGGTCCGAGGCCCAGCGACCTTCGGCATACGGGGTGTCGAACAGGATGCGCGCCTCGCGTGCGAGCAGGCGGTTCTGCTGGAAGAACACGTGATCGATGCGCGCGGGTTTGTCGAACACATGCAGGTTCAAGGTGCTGACAGTTGCATCGCTGTTGCGGTGCACGCTGCCATAGCTGTCGCCATAGCCCTTGCGTAGCGCTTCCAGATCCAGGGTATCGGCCGCGGTGTTGAAATCACCGGCGATGACCACCGGCGCCTGGTTGCTGTTGGAGGCGATGAAGTCCAGCAAGTCGGCTACCTGGCGGGTGCGGGTCGCCGCACCGCGCGCATCGGACCGCTCGTTGAGATGCGTCACGTAGACGTTGACCGGCCGGCCATCCATATCAACCTGCAGATGCGCAGCCACGCGGTAATCGTCCAGCGGTTGCAGCAGGCGCTGATGCTGGGCCAGCACGCGGCGCTTGCTCAACAGCGCGTTGCCATAGCGCTTGGGCGCGCCGGGCGGGTCGACCGATGCGAACGTGTACGCGTAGCCAAGCCGACGGGCCAGCCAGGCGGCCTGATTCTCCACACTGCCGCGGCGTTCGATCACTTCCTGCAAGGCGATCACATCCGGCGCCAGCTGTTTGAGTTCCTTGGCGATATAGGCACGGCGTGCCGGCCAGTCTTCGCGGTCGTGATGCAGGTTGAGGGTGACCAGGGTCATCTCGCGCGGGGCCGCGCTGGCGGTTTGCTGCGACTGCGCTGTTTGCCCGGCGTTCTGGACATTGGCTTGCTCCGCTTGCGCAGCGTGCGCCCCCGTGCAGGACAGGGCCAGCACCATCAACACACCGAGCCGGCCGCGATAGCGCCGCGACGTTGTTGCCCGCAACGACCGGCGCCACGTGTTCATTGCGCGGCCCGTTCGGCCCGCCGCACCGCGCTTGGCACGTCGATCTGCACGGAGGCCGGCAACTGCTGGATGCGCAACTCGCCATTTTCCCACTGCGCCGGCTCGCCATTGATGCTGGCCTTGCCCGGTTCGCCCTGATACGGCCAGGCAAACACCACGCCGCCGGGCGGCAGGATCAGGCCGGGCTGCAGCTGCAGCACCAGCTGCTTGTCGGTGCGCTGCAAGGTGTAGTTGAGGCGCCCATAGGGCGTGCGCAGCTCGGCAATGCCAATGCCCTTGCCGTCGAACCAACGCGTTGGCGTGCCCGCGGCGATCACCAGGCTGGCGTCGGCCTCGCGCCCGTAGGCAAACATGTCCAGCACCGAGCGCACGAAGTCCGAAGCCACCCACGCATGCGGCAGGTCGCCAACGAAGAACGGCGTGCGCGGCGTGCGCGAGACCACTTCGGCCCATTGGTTCCAGGGCTGCGGTGCGCGGTCCTTGAAGAAGAATGCAGTCGCATCCCAGGCGCGGTCGCGCCAGCCCAGGCGCACGAATGCAGCAACGTTGCGCCATTCGTACGGCGTGTAGTCCTTCCATTCGCGCTTGCTGTCGCGGCGATCGGTGAATTCCTTCCAGTACCGCTCGAAGGTGTTGTTCAACAGCTCCGGCGGCAGGCGCTGCTGCTCGCCACCGGGCGCCAGCGCGATGGTGGTGGAGGTTGCATCGAAGTCGCCCAGTTCCGCCGAACCGGGCAGGAAATCCAACTGATGCTGGCGTACCGCCGCCGCCAGCGAGGCCGTGAGATCGCCGCTGAATTCGTCGCGGGCGGTGCTGAAGCGCGCAACCTCGTCGGGCTTGTCCAGCGCACCGGCCAGCATCACCGCGTCCTTGTAGCCGCGCAGCGCCCAGAAGTTGTCCCAATAGGAATGCACCGGCTTGGCCGAATAGCCTTCGTGGCTGATCGACACCGGCATCATTCCGTAGAAAGCCGGGTTACGCATGAAGTTGTCTTCGGTGCGCTCGCTGGCGCGCAGCTTTTCCATGTACTCGTAGGCGCCGAGCACGTGCGGCCACATCTTTTCCAGGAACGGCTTGTCGCCGGTGTAGCGGTAGTACTCGGCGACGTTGAAGATCAGCTCGCCATGGCTGTCGTTTTCCGGCACCGGGTCGCTGCCACGGTCGTCCACGCAGCACGGCACCATGCCGTCGGCAAATTGATACGGCGCAAACCAGTCGACGTAGTCACGCACCACGTCTTCGCGCCCGAGCCGCAGCAGGCCTTCGGAAATCATGGCGCCGTCGCGGATCCAGCTGCGCGAATACGAGCGCGTGCCCGGCTGCAGACGCGGGCCGATGCGCGAGATCAGCATGTGCGCTAACGCGGTACGCAGCGTATCGACAACCGGCTTGCCTTCGGCCGGCACGCTGATGCGCACGCGATCGAGCTTGCCGCGCCACTGCTGGGCCACTTGCTGCTGCGCCTTGTCGGCATCGAAGCCGGCCGGCAGCTGCGCGCTGCCGGTCTGCGGAATGACCAGCGCAACCTCGCGGCTCTGGCCCGGCTCCAGCTTCCAGCGATACACCAGCACGCCCGAGGCCAGCCCGGTTTCGTCCTTGACCTGCGTGGTTGTGGGCAGCGTCGCGGCGGTGAGATGGGTGACATCCATGCCGCTGTCGAAGGCGCTGGCGAAGGTGGCATCCGGCCGCTGCGCGGCGAACACGCGCGGCTTGCCGTTGACGTTGACCTGCGCCCCGTCCACCGACAACTGCTCGATGCGGCTGATGCCGCCCAGGGTGTTGAGGAACTGCGCCGGCGGGTTGACCTGGAACGGCCGTACCGCCAACGCGAGGGTGAACTCGCGCGCGTCCTTGCCGGTATTGCGCAGCTGATAGCGCGCGACCAGCTGTGCCTGATCAGGAGTGCCCTGCACGAAGCCGGTGATGCGCAGATTCATCAGGTCGTGGTGCCAGTCGACGCTGGGGATTGGCAGGTAGTCGTCCTGCAGGCTTTGTTCGCTGCTGACATCCGCCCAGCGCAACAGCTTGCCGCCGACACTGACGAACGGCTCCACGCTGAAACCGCCCTTGCCCACTTCCACCGCGCCGTCTTCGCCGATCAGGCCTTGCTCGGTGCCGCCGTCCAGGCCGAGGATGGTCCAGTACGGCTGCTCGCCGGAAAACCCGCGTGGAAAGTTGCCACGCGGCGATTGCGTCGCAAGCGATTTGATGAAGTCATTCGGGGTCGCGGCGAAGGCCAGCGGCTGCAGCTGTACTTCCTTGATGCCGTAGCGCCAGTTGGGGCCATCCTTGAGATCGAAACGCAGGTAGCGCGCCTCGGTATCGGGCAGGGCCAGCCAGTCGGTGCCGCCGGCGCCGGCGGTGACCGTGCGCAGGTCGCGCCAGCTACGCCCGTCGCTGGACGACCGCACCACGTACTGCGACGCCTGCAGGCCCGGCACCCACTGCACGATGGCACCGCCGAACTCGCGCACCTTGCCCAGGTCCAGGGTCACCGTCTGCTGTTTGACTGCGCCACTGAGCCAGAAGGTGTCCGGCTTGCCATCGGCCAGACGCTGCTCCAGCGCCGGTGCGGTATCAGTGATGGCCTCGGCCTTCAACGGCGAGGTGTCTTCCGGCGGCAACGGGGTCAGGGTCAGGCGGTCGAAGCACACCGAGCCCTTGCCACCGACCTTGTTGTAGATAGTGAACTCGACATCAGCACTGCTGCGCAGCTGCTTGTCCGCACCCGGGCCCCAGGCCTTTTCGATGTTGCGCTTGCGGTAGTTGAAGGTGGTCCAGGTCTTGGGGAAATTGAAGCCCGGCCGGTTGATCCACCACACGTTGTCGCCGCTGGCATCGATCAACTTTACCTGCAGATCGTTGGACGGCGACTCGCCGCGCAGCGCAAAGCCAATGCGGTAGTTGTCCGGGTAGTCGATCGGCAGGCTGCGGCGGATGCCGACATAGCCCGACACGCCGTTGAAGTTGTAGTCCAGGCACAAGGCGTGGCCGCCGGAGGTGGTTGCTACCGGGCGCAGCGAGCCGCTGACCTGGTTGGAGACCACCAACCGCCACGCGGCGATGTCGTTGAATCCGTCGAGCACGCGCTCCTGCGCCTGTGCCGCACCCGCGGTGGCAACAGCGGCCATGGCAAACAGTCGCAGGAAAATTGGCTTCACCCCTTCACACTCCCCAGCAGAAGACCTTGGATGTAGTAACGCTGCAGCGCCAGGAACAATAGCAGCACCGGAATCACCGTCACCACCGCGCCGGCCATCATCAATTCCACGTCCATGATGTGCTCGCGCGACAATGCGGCCAGCGCCACCGGCAAGGTGTATTGCTCCTGGTCGGTCAGCACGATCAGCGGCCACATGAAGTCGTTCCACGAGCCCATGAAGGTGAAGATGGTCAAGGTGACCAGCACCGGCTTGAGCATCGGCAGCACGATCTGGAAGAAGATCCGCATCTCGCTGGCGCCATCGATGCGCGCGGCTTCAATTAGCTCGTCGGGAATGCTGCGCGCGTACTGGCGCACCAGAAAAATACCGAACACGGTGGCCAGTGCCGGCACCACAACCCCGCCGATGTTGTTGACCAGATGCAGCTGCTTCATCAGCAGGAACAGCGGCAGCATCGCCACCTGCGCCGGGATCACCAACGCGGCCATCAGGATCTTGAAGATGCGCTCGCGGCCGACGAACTGCAGCTTGGCAAACGCATAGCCGGCCATGGTGTTGATCAGCAACGAGCCCAGCGTGATCAGGCCAGACACCATCAGGCTGTTGGCGAAGTTGCGCGCCATGCCGGTGCGGGCGAACAGCTCGTGGTAGTTGGCCAGGGTGAACGCCGACGGCAGCATCGGCGGCGGAAACCGGCTGGCCTCGCCGGTGGGCATGAACGACACAGACAGCATCCACAACAGCGGCGCCAGGCTGACCAGCGCCAGCAGCAACAACCCGCCATTGATCAGCAGGCCATTCCAGCGCGATTCGCCGACATCACGACTCATATCAGGTCCTTCTTGCGCCCGAAGCGCAGCATCACGGTGGTCACGGTCAGGATGATCAGGAACAGCAGGAACGCCACCGCCGACGCGCGGCCGAGGTTCCACCACTTGAAGCCTTCCTCGAACATGAAATACAGCACGCTCACGGTGCTTTGCAGTGGGTCGCCGCGGGTCATCACGTAGGGTTCGGCGAACAGCTGGAAATAACCGGAGATGGTGATCACACCGACCACCATCAACACCGGGCCGAGCATCGGCAAGGTGATGTGCAGGAACTGCTTCCAGCGCGAGGCACCGTCGATGCGCGCCGCCTCGTACAGATCTTGCGGGATCGCCTGCAGGCCGGCCAGGAAGATCACCATGTTGTAGCCGAAGTTCTTCCACACCGCGAACAGCATGATGGTCGGCATTGCCCAGCGCGGATCACCCAGCCAGTCGATCGGGGCGATGCCCAGGTGGCTCAGGCCGAAATTCACCAGGCCGTACTTGATGTGGAACAGGTAGCGCCAGATCACCGCCACCGCCACCAGCGTGGTGACCACCGGCGCGAACAACGCGGTGCGGAACAAGGCCTTGAACCGCGAGGCCTTGGCATTGAGCAGCAGCGCCGCGCCCAGCGACACCGCGATGGACATCGGCACGCCCAGCAGTACGAAGTAGGTGGTATTCCACAACGACTTCCAGAACAGCGGCGTCTGCAGCAGCTCGATGTAGTTGCCCAGGCCAACGAAGCGCAGATGGCTGCTGTCGGCCAGTGCGTACAGATCGAAGTCGGTGACGCTGAGCACCAGCGCGGCGAACACCGGCACGCCGAAGAACATGCCCAGCACCAGGATCGACGGCGCGGCGAAGACCCAGCCGGCCACGGAGTTGCGCTTCATCATCGGGCAGCTCCTTCAGCCGCTGCGTTCGCCGGCGCAGGCATCGGCGTGGCCGGTGCGGCCGCCGGGCCGACATGCCCGCCTTCCTGTTCGTAGATCCAGCGGCGCTTGGCCAGAATCTCATCCACGCGTTTGTCCAGTTCCTGCACGGCGTCCTCGTGCGATTGGCCGCCGCGCACCACGCGCTCGGTCACCAGGCGCATCTCCTGCACGATGCGCTCCCACTCCAGCACCTTCGGCGTGGCCTTGACCCGCTCGAGCTGGTCGCCGAAGGCATGCGCCAGCTCGTCATTGGCCAGCGACGGCAACTTCCAGGTGCTGCGGCGCGGCGGCAGGTCGCCGATGATGGCGTGGAAGCGCGCCTGCACGGTCGGCTGGGACAGATATTCGATCAGCTTCCAGGCGGCGTCCTTGTGCTGGGACGACTTGAAGATCACCAGGCTGGAGCCACCCGCAATGCCGGCACCCAGGCCGTTGGGGCCCGGCAACGGCGCGGTGCCCCACTTGCCTTCCATGCCCGGCGGCTGGCGCAGCTTGAACTCGCGCACGTTCCAGGGCCCGGACAGATAGAACGCGTAGTAGCCGTTGAAGAATTCGTACCAGACGTTGGAGACCTGGGTCTCGGAGACCTTGGGTGCCCAGCCCTTCTGGTACATGCTGTCGTAGAAGCCCAGCGCCTTGCGGAAGCCTTCGCCACGGAAGTTGCCGTAGTTATCGTGGTCGCGTAGCAGGCGGTCGTCCTGCTGCAGCGCAAACGACAGCTGCTGCTCGAACTCGTTGAGCGGCATCAGGATGGCGTAGCGGTCCGGGCCGACATGGCGCTTGATCGCCGCCATCACCTGCTCCATCTCCGCCCAGGTCTTGGGCATCTCGGTATAGCCGGCTTCGCGCAGCAAATCCTTGCGATAGAACAACAGGCGCGTGTCCACATACCACGGCACCCCGTACAAGGTGCCGTCGACCAGGTTGGTGTCCCATACGCCGGGGAAGTAGTCCTTGGGATCGACAATGCTCGAGCGCGCCACATACGGCTGCATCGGCTCCAGCGTGTCCAGCAGCGCGAATTCCGGCAACCAGGTGTTGCCGAGCTGGCACACATCCGGCAGCCCATCGGCGGCGAAGGCGGTGAGCAGCTTTTCGTGCGCGGCCGTCATCGGGATGTTCTGCACATCCACCTTGATGCCGGGATTCTGCCGCTCGAACTCATCCACCAGTTCGGCTACCACCTCCGCTTCTTTCCCCATCGCCCAGAAGCGCACGGTGGTCTGGCCCTGCTCGGAACGTTCACATCCCGCCGCACCCAGACACAGTGCGGCGGCCATCATCATCAGTTTCAAAAGGCGCACGGATTACTCGGGTTTGGGGCGTTGCGAGGAGTGTTGCCGCTGCGACGGGTCCTGCTGCGCCTGGGCAGCGGCCGCACGCGATTCGGCCATGCCCAGCGCGCGCGCCGCGGCGGCCTGCTCGTCCTTCTTGGGCAGCGGTTGCGGCTCGCCGTCGGGCGTGAGCCAGCCACCGGTGAAGCCGGCGCGTTCCAGGCCGGTACGGATGTAGGCGTTCTTCTTCATCACGTTCCAGACAAATTCGTTCTGGTAGTTGGCGATCATCGCCAGGATCGGGCCCTGGTCGATGGCGATGTAGTCGCTGGCCACCCAGCCACGGTCCGGCACCATGCGCCCGGTCTTGAGCGGGATGTCGTAGTTGAAGCTGGGGTTGAACGAATCCAGGAACCCATAGCTCGAATACAGGAAGTCGCCATAGCGCTTGTGCATTTCTTCGGTGGCCGGAATCACCACCTCCGGTGCGAACACGATCGAGGAGATCGCCGCGGTCGGCGCGATGGTGCCGTCGTCGAAGTTCTCGCGCAGGCCGGCGCCGCGTGAAGAGTAATGGCGGAACTGGCGCTGCTCGCCGCGGTATTCCTGGCTGGTGTTCTGCGGGCCGTCGCCGGCGGTGAGGCCCCAGACGTTTTCGCCATAGTCCTTCCACTTCATCGGGTTATCGATGGCGTAGTCGCGCTGGGCCAGCGTGGCGCGGCGGCTGTTGAGGAAGTAGTCGATGCCGCGCTCGCGCATGTACTGGTCCTGGATATCGCGGAAGTCGATCCAGACATGGCTGTACTGATGGCCGAACATCGGGCCGAAGGACAGGTATTCCTGGCCCTGGTAGACGCCCCAGTCGTTGTTGTAGGTGCGGGTCCAGACCGTCCACGCATCCGGCTCCACGCCGTGCGTGGGCGAGCCGAGCGCCAGGATGTACAGCATCATGGCTTCGTTGTAGCCCATCCAGTCGTGGTCGATGAAGCCGCTCTCGGGGAACCAGCCCATCGAGATCAGCGGCGCCCGCTGCTGCAGCCAGCGCCAGTCCACACGCTTGTACAGCGTGTCGGCGATCTGGCGGATTTCCTTTTCGCGCGGGTCGTCACCGTCGTAGTACGACTGGGTGAACAGCACGCCCATCATCAGCAGCGCGGTGTCCACGCTCGACAGCTCGACCCAGCTGTCATAGCGGTTGCCCTGCTGCATATCCAGAAAGTGATAGTAAAAGCCCTTGTAGCCGGCCTTACCGGTCCGCTGCGGCCCCATCGGCGCATCGCGGAAGAATTTGAGGGTGGTCAAGGTCCGGTCGATCGCCTGATTGCGGCTGACCCAGCCGTTCTCGATACCGATCGGATACGCGGTGAGCGCAAAGCCCACCGAGGCGATGCTGGCGAACGGACGCGAGGGAAACCGGTCCGGCGACAGCCCATTGAGTTCGTTGGTGGTGTCCCAGAAAAACTGGAAGGTGCGGCGTTCGATATCGGAAAACAGCGGCGGCAGCGGCGGCTTGACCGGCTTGGGCGGAATCTGTGCTTCCACCAGGATCACTTTCACGGGTGCCTTCTTTTCAGCCACCTTGGGCTCCTCGGCCTGTTTGCAGGACGCCAGCAACAGCGCCCCCACCATCAGTGGAACTGCCAGCCAACGCGATGTCTTACCCCTGTTCATCCGCCCCCCACTCGTGTAATCGATTACATCTCGCACGCAAACCTACCCTATCCGGGCGCCGACTTCGACCGTCCTGGCACCTGCCAGGACGGTCGCGTGCTCCTTACCAGTTCAGACCGAAGGCCAGACGGAAGGTGCGCATCGGCGATGCCAGCACGCCGGTTGGCGTGCCGTATGCCGTGTTCAAGTCACCGAGTGTCCCGGTCTCACCGTTAAAGTTGGCGTAGTTCACCCAATTGAACACGTTGAGGATATCCGCACGGACGTTGAATTTGACACCGCCACCGGTATCCCATTCTTTATTGGCCGCAATGCTGAACTCCTTGTAGCCCAGCGTGCCGTCCGGCTTGAACTGCACGATGTAGCACTGGTCGTTGCCGGCCAGACAGTTCTGCCCGTAGCGCGCGGTCTGGCTGGCCAGCGACAACTTGCCGGACAGCTTGATCTCATACGGCAGCTCGTAGATGCCGGTTACGACCAGACGGTTCTTGGCAATACCACCGGCCTCGCGCCAGCCGTAGTCTTCGACGCGCTCGCGGTCCAGTGCGTAATGCTCGCCGAACTGGCGGTTCTCCTTGGCATCGGAGAAGGTGTAGGCCACGGTCAGGCCCCAGCCCGACTCTTCGTCGTAGGGCTTCTCGATCTGCAACGCGAGTTGGTTGTTGCGGGTTTCCACACCATTGGTGCCGAGCACGATCGCGCTATAGCCGTCCGGGCCGTCGTTCGGCGAACCGGAGGTGGTGCCCGGCTGGAAGAACGAGCCGTCGGGCAGCCGGTTGCCGCGCACGAAGGCGAAGCCGTCATGACTTTCGATCCGGCTCAGGGTCACATCGGTGAACCAGTCCTGGCCCCACAGCGGCACCATGTTGCGCATGCCAATGCTGTACTGGTCCGAGTACGGGGTCTTGATGTTGTTGTCGATCAGGTAGACCTCACGACCACCGCCGCCGGCGCTGTTGGCGGTGAGGGTGTTCAGGCCTTCCTGCGTGCTGTAGGCCGGGTTCCATGCTGTACATGGGTCGCCCAGGCAGGCCGGGTTGTTGGCACTGGTGAAGTAGTAGCTATACGAATTGAACGAGTTGTTGAGCTGCTCAAGCGCCAGGTAGTCGAAGATGTTGCGGTCATAGGCACGTCCGGCACCGCCGTAGATCACATGCGCCTGGTCGCCGAACAGGTCGTACGAGGCACCCAGGCGCGGCTGCCAGGCGTTCTTGAACGCCTTGCGGTTGTTGCCGGTGCTGATGAAGTTGTTGATGTTGTAGTTGGCGTTCTGCAGGTTGGGCCAGTTCTGCAGCGCACCGGCCACATCCGACGGGGTCACGAAGTCCAGGAACGCCGGGCTTTCTTCATAGTCGTAGCGCACGCCCAGGTTCAAGGTCCAGTGCTCGTTGACCTCCCAGTCGTCCTGCAGGTAGATGCCGTACTGCTTGTTCTTGGACACCACCGAGCCGCCGCCTTCGGTCAACGGCGCACCGAAGCGCACGCGGTACGGCGTTTCGACATCGGAGAGGATGTTGTAGTAGTACTGCGGGTTGGCCGGGTTGAACTGGGTGGAATCCAGATCGATGCTCTTGAACTTCACGCCCATCTTGACGGTGTGCGCGCCATGCCATTCCAGGCTGTTCAAGGTCAGGTCGTCCTGGAAGGTCCAGCCCTTCTGGCCCTTGCGCTGGAAGCTGCTGCCGGCGCCGGCAGCGAGCACGTCGGTCTCGTTGCCACGGTTGGGCGTGTAGCTGAGCACGTAGCCCGTGCCGTCGTTGAGCGGCGCCTGATTCCAGAACGCGCTCTCGTAGCTGAGGTTGGCTTCGTTGAGGAAGTTGGCACCGCTGTACTGCCAGCGCAGGTTGGCGCGCTTTTCTTCCTGGCCGTTGACGCTACCGTGCTCGAAGGTCGAGGTCTGGCCGACGTCGTTGAGCTCGTCTTCCTTGCGGTACTTGCCGGTCAGCTCGAACAGGTTGTTGTCGCCAATGGTCCAGTCGATCTTGCCGAAGTACAGGTCTTCCTTGAATGGGGTGCTGTAGGTGGCCACCAGCGGCTGCAGCTGCGCCGGCAACTGGTCGATGCGGTCCGAATAGATCGAGCCGGGAATCACCACGTTGGGGGTGGTGTATTCCTTGGCTTCATAGGCAATGAAGAAATGTGCCTTGTCCTTGAGGATCGGGCCGCTGAAGGTCGCACCATACTGGGTTTCCTCGAAGTCGTCGCGCACGCCGGCCTTCTTCTCCAGCGGGCTCTCTTCGCGCCAGCCATCGTTGCTGGTATCCCAGAAGAAGCTGCCGTGGAAATCGTTGGTGCCGGACTTGGACGAGGCCACGATGGCGGCGCCGCTGACCTGGTCGAACTCGGCCTTGTAGTTGGAGGTGATGACCTTGTACTCGCCAATTGCCGACTGCGGGAACGGGTTGCCACGGCTGGAATCCTGGCCGCTGACGCCGCCGGTCAACACGTAGTTCTTCTGGCTGACGCCATCGATGTAGACGTTGGTGCCTTCTGCCGAGGTGGCGCCCGAGCGCACCTTGGTGGTGCCGTTGGCATCACGGGTGAACTGCACGTTCGGCACGGTGTCGGCCAGCTCCAGGAAGTTGCGCGTGGCACGCGGCAGGTTCTGGATCTGCACGTTGGAAATATAGGTGGCGTTCTCGGAGGTGCGCGTCTCCACCAGCACCGGCGGCGCCTTGACCTGCACCGCGTCCAGCGTGGTGGCGTTACCACCTGCGGCCGTGGCCGGCTCGCCGCCGACGCCCAGGTTCAAGGTGGCGGTCTGACCGACCTGCACGGTGACGTTCTGCGAGGTGGTCTGCCCATTGGCGGTGACATCCAGGCGGTACGAACCCGGCGGCAGGCCGCCAACCGAATAGCCGCCATTGGTGACCTGCACGGTGCGGGTCAGGCCGGTGGCCAGATTGGTGGCGGTGACCTGGGCCTGGGCAGCAGGTGCGGAGTCGACCGTGACCTGGCCGCGGATGGTCGCAGCGGTGCTCTGCGCGAACGCGGGCGCGGCGCCCAGCAACAGGCAGCTGGCCAGGGCGCAGCTGAGCAGCTTGCGCGCCGGGCTGGCGGAATGGGGGTGGTAGTGGCTCATTGGTCCCTCCAGGGATCGATATCTTGTTGTTGTGGGCACTAAGGTCTTGCAGGAACAACCGCTGCGGGGGTGGCAGCGGGAGCGGACAGGACGTCCGCGAAAAGGGTCAGGCGCCGGGCTCGCCGGCACCGCAGGACGCACGCACCACCAGCTCCGGGGTGAGCAACTGGCGGATGCCGTCGTCGTGGCCGGGCTGGTCCACCAGCCGCATCAGCCGTGTCATCGCCTGCTCGCCAAGGCGCGCAATGCTGACCCGCATCGTGGTCAGCGCCGGGTGCACGAAGCGCGCCAGCGGGATGTCGTCGAACCCGGCCAGCGCCACGTCGTCGGGCACCGACACATCCGCCTGGGCAAAGGCGTACAGGCAACCGAGCGCGGTCATGTCATTGGCAGCGAAGACCGCATCGGGCAGATCCCCGGCGGCCAGCATGGCAAGGCCGGCACGATGGCCGGAGGCTTCGTCGAAGTCGCCGGCGAATTCGAGCCCCTCCGCTCCGCCCGCGTGGCCGGCGATCGCGTCACGGAAGCCGCGCAAGCGCTCGCGCGCATCGAAGTTCAGCGCCGGCCCGCCGATGAAGGCGATGCGGCGGTGCCCGGCCGCGAGCAGGTGCTCAGTCATCGCCATCGCGCCGGCATGGTCGTCGATGCTCAGCACCGGGTAGTCGGCGCCCGGCAGATGCGCGTTGATCAGGACGGTGGGCAGTGCCTGCGGCAGGTTGTCGGTCAGAAAACCCGGCTGCTCCGCATACGGGGACAACACCAGCAGGCCATCCACGCGGCCGCGCATGGAACGCAGCGCCCTGCCCTGGGCTTCGGGGTCGCCGTGGTAGCTGGAAACTAGCAAATGCTGGCCGGCGGCACGCGCCGCACCGTCGATGCCGCGAATCAGTTCGGAGAAGAACTCGCCGTACAGATCGGGCAGCACCACACCCAGGGTCTGGGTGCGCCGGCTGCTGAGGCTGCGTGCCGCCGCATGCGGGCTGTAACGCAGCCGTTCGGCCACGTCCAGGACCACCTGGCGCACCGGCCCGGCGACGTTGTCATGCCCGTTGAGCGCCCGCGATACCGTGGCAACGGAGACGCGTGCTTCTCGAGCGACATCTTTGATGGTGACCGCACCTTTGGCCATTCGGGTCGCCCTCCGCGACCGACTTCCCAAAATCTGGCGCGGACTGTAAGCGTTTTCATACGGGGGCGTAAACCCCTGTGAATGGGCTTGTGAAAACGCTTACAGATCAAGCATCTAGAAGTGATGGACGCGTGAACAAGTATGCTGCGTCGCAACAACCCCGCAGCGATTGCTCCACAGACGAAGCGCGACGCCGGTCTCGTTGGCGCCACGGGATGACGCCGCGACTGACGCATGGACAGCAGCGGACAGGTCAGTGTTTGCAGGCATCGCGCGGGGCCAGCAGCGCCTTAAGTCGCTTGGGCAAAGCCGCAAGTCGTGCGCGCTTGGCGAGCGTCAGCCTGACCACCCGCTTGGTGATCAGGCAGCTGCAGCCCCGCTCTTGGAGATCACAAGAAAGCTGCAACCAGCATGCTCCTGCACCGCAATCGCTTCCGGCCAACCCGGCAGAACCGGATTGACCGGACGGTCGCCCTACCCGGACTCACCAGGCGCCAGCGCCTCGATCGAGAGTGCATGGATATCGGTCTGCATCATCTCGCCCACCGCGGCGTACACCGCACGGTGCCGCGCCAGTGGCGCCTTGCCGGCAAACACACTGCTGACCACGCGCACATTGAAGTGCCCACGCCCATCTTGCGCGCCGGCATGCCCGGCATGGCGATGACTGTCGTCGACCACCTCCAGTTCGACGGGTGCCAGCGCGGCCTGCAGCGCGGCGCGGATGCGGTCGACCCGGCTCATGGCAGCACCCGCCGGAACGGGCGGACGTCGACCCGCGTATACACCCCGGCCGCCACATACGGGTCGGCATCGGCCCACGCGCGCGCCGCCTCCAGTGAAGCGAACTCGGCAATCACCACGCTGCCGCTGAAGCCGGCCGGGCCCGGGTCCTCGGCGTCGATTGCCGGGCATGGGCCGGCGACCAACAGCCGCCCTTCTGCCGTCAGTGCCTGCAGGCGCTGCAGATGCGCCGGTCGCGCCTGCTGCCGTGCCGCCAGGGCATCGGCCCGGTCATAGCCTTCGATTACGTACCACACACGCCACCTCGCCCACATCGGAAGATCACCCCGCCAATTCTAGCCGCGCCAGCGCTGGACACCGCCCCCACCCACGCATTACCCTTGACACCACTGCACACGCAACCGGACGCAGCGGCCCGTCGGCCCAGGCTCAACGCTTCTCTCGACGGCCGATTCGCTGCCCACCGCCGGCCCGCGTAGACGACCTCCCCGCTGTTCCGTCGCCGCCTGCCACGCGGCGCCTGATTGCATGCGGACCGGCGTATGTGGATTTGTGGGATCGTGCCGAAGCAGGCACGACATTGATCGCAATAACTCAAGGCAAAGCCCTGCAGGCACGGCTCCGTACCGTGGCCGGCGACCGCAAGACCCGATGTCGACCTGATGAATTCCGAACTCGCGCACGACGCGAATCCGCCAGCCACGAGCGCGCCACCGCAGCAGCAGGAAATGCCGCTGGCGGTCGTGCATGGGCAACCGGTGCTGCAGATCCCGCAGGATCTGTATATCCCGCCGGACGCGCTGGAAGTCATCCTGGACGCCTTCGAAGGTCCGCTGGACCTGCTGCTGTACCTGATCCGCCGCCAGAACCTGGACATCCTGGATATTCCCGTCGCCGAGATCACCCGGCAGTACGTGGACTACATCAACGTGATGCAGGAGCTGCGTTTCGAACTGGCGGCCGAATACCTGGTGATGGCCGCGATCCTGGCCGAGATCAAGTCGCGCATGCTGCTGCCGCGCCCGCCCAGCCAGGAAGGCGAAGAAGACGACCCGCGCGCAGAACTGGTGCGCCGGCTGCAGGAATACGAGCGGTTCAAGCAGGCCGCCGAGGATCTGGACACCCTGCCCCGCATGGGCCGCGACTCAGCGCCGGTGCAGGCGCATCTGCCCGAACGTGCCGCGGTCAAGCTGCCGCCGCCGGTGGATCTGAAAGAAATGCTGATGGCGCTGTACGACGTGCTCAAACGCGCCGAGCTGTTTACCGGGCATGCGATCAAGCGCGAGGCGCTGAGCGTGCGCCAGCGCATGGGCGATGTGCTCAGCCGTCTGGACGACGGCAAGTTCTACCGATTCGAATCGCTGTTCACTGCCGAGGAAGGCAAGCTCGGCGTGCTGGTCACCTTTTTGGCGTTGCTGGAATTGGCCAAGGAGCAGTTGCTGGACATCGTGCAGGAAGCGCCGCTGGCGCCGATCTACGTGAAGTCGCTGGCGTTGGGCAATACCAATGCGCCGTTGCAATTCTCCAGCGAATTCGACGACAGCGACGCTGCCAACGAACCCACCTGAAGCCGATCACCGAATGGATCAAGCGCTGATCACCCGCATTATCGAAGCTGCCCTGTTGGCCAGCAGCCAGCCGTTGACGCTGGCGCAGCTGCAAGGGCTGTTTCCCGAGGAAGAGCCGGCACCGCCCGGCAGCGTGGAGCGCGCGCTGGAACTGCTGCGCGAGGGGTGCACCGAGCGCGGTGTGGAACTGGTGGAAGTGGCGTCCGGCTTCCGCTTTCAGGTCAAGGCCGACGTGCACGGCTGGGTGGCGCGGCTGTGGACCGAGCGCCGCACCAAGTACACCCGTGCCACGCTGGAGACCCTGGCGCTGATCGCCTACCGCCAGCCGATCACCCGCGGCGAAATCGAGCAGGTGCGCGGCGTGGCGGTGAGCAGCAACATCATCCAGGCCCTGGAAGAACGCGAGTGGATCCGCGTGGTGGGCCACCGCGACGTGCCCGGCAAGCCCGCCCTGTTCGGCACCACCAAGGGCTTTCTGGACTACTTCGGGCTCAAGCGGCTGGACGAGCTGCCGCCATTGTCAGAGTTGAAGGACATCGCCGAGCTGGAACCGCAGCTGCCGCTGGACCGCGACGGCCAGCTGGACGGCCCGGTGCCCGCCGCGGCCGCGATGGCGCAAGACGAGACCGCGCCGGCTGATACAGAGCAGGCTGATGGCGAACAGAGCGATGACGCCGACGCTAACGCTGATGATGTCGCCGGAGCAGACAACCACGGCGATGCAATGAATGCCGATGTTGATAGCGACGACAACGGCGCAGCAGCACCCACCGATGCAGCGCTAGCTGCAGACGTGGAGCCGCAAGCCGACGGAGATGCCGCCCAGGTCGAAACGACCGGCGCCGGCACCGATGCAGCGCGGAGCCATGGCAGCGACAGCGCAGACAGCGCTGCCGAGGCGCACGACCCGATCGATGCAACACCGCAGCACCCCGCGGCCACCGCGGCGCAGGACCCGAACACGCACCACCCACAGACCGCCCGCGAGGGCGAACCCGACACCGCGCCGGGCACGCGCGCGGATGCAGTGAACGAAGACGAAGACAACGCCGTCGCGACGACGACCGTGGCTGTTGACGAAGCCGATTCCGACCCAGAGGCCGACCCAGAACGCGTCGGCCGGAGCCAGACACATGAGTGACACCCCCCGCAAGCTGTCGTTGAACAAGCTTTCCCTCAAGCGCGACAGCGCGCCCGAAGCGCCGAAGCTGGAAGAGCGCCTGCACAAGGTGCTGGCCCAGGCCGGCCTGGGCTCGCGCCGCGCGCTGGAGCAGCGCATTGCCGATGGCCTGATCAAGGTCAATGGCGCCGTCGCGCAGACCGGCATGTCGGTGCGCAGCGGCGACAAGATCGAACTGGACGGCCGCAGCTTCGTCGCCAGCGCGCTGACCGAATCCTCGCGCGTGCTGGTCTACAACAAGCCCGAAGGCGAAGTGACCACCCGCGAAGATCCCGAAGGCCGCCCGACCGTATTCGAGTCGCTGCCGGCGCTGAAGGGCTCGCGCTGGATCGCCATCGGCCGCCTGGACATCAACACCACCGGCCTGCTGCTGCTCACCACCGATGGCGAGCTGGCCAACGCGATGATGCACCCCTCCTACGAGGTTGAACGCGAGTACGTGGTGCGCGTGCGCGCCCCGGAAGGCGAAGAAAAGGTGCCCGACAGCATGATCGAGCGTCTCTCGCGCGGCGTGTTGCTGGAAGACGGCGGCGCCAAGTTCGACGAGATCGAACGCATCGGCGGCACCGATTCGCACGACTGGTTCCGCGTGGTGGTCAAGGAAGGCCGTAACCGCGAAGTGCGCCGCCTGTGGGAGTCGCAAGGCTGCCAGGTCAGCCGCCTCAAGCGCACCCGCTACGGCAAGGTGTCGCTGCCACGCGAGCTGTTGCGCGGGCAATCGGTGGAACTGGCACAGGAAAAGGTCGACGCCCTGCGCGCCGAACTCAAGCTGGAAGAAGGTGCGCCGTCGGCACTGACGCTGCAGCCGGTGATCGGCCAGCGCCGCGCCGCCAAGTCGACCGTGCACGTGTCGCGCGACGGCCGCAGCAATGCCTACGTCAACGGCCAGACCTCCGGCGCCGATGAAGGCCGTGAGCTGCGCCGCTTCGACAACTTGCGCGAGGATCGCGGCGGCCGTGGTGGCCGCGGCAAGCCCGGTGGTTTCAAGGGCGGCCTGACGGTCAGCGGCGAAGCCGCTGCCAAGCAATCGCAGCAGCGCCCGTTCAAGCAGCGTGGCCCGGCCAAGGGCGACCGCTCGCTGCCGGACGGCAACCCGGCCGCGTTCCGCAGCTGGTATGTGCCCGATGGCGTGAGCACCGGCCCGAGCGGCCACCGCAACGCAGGTCCCGGCGGCGCCGGCACCGGCCAGCCGCGTCCTTACGCCAAGAAGGGTCCGGGCGGCGCACGCCCGGGCGCAGGCGGCCAGGGCCGCGGCGCGGCAGGTGGGCAAGGTCAGTCGCAGGGTCAAAGTCAGGGCCAGCGCAAGCACCCCTACGGCCACCCGGGCAACGCGCCGAGCTTCCCGTCCGATCACGCCAACCCGGGTTTCAGCCCGTATGGTGCCGCACGTCCGGCAGCTGGGCGCCCGACCGGTGCGCGTGCAGGCGGCCCCGGCGGCAACCGTGGACCAGGCGGTAATCGTGGTCCCGGTGGTCCGGGCGGCGCACCGCGTGGCCCAGGTGGTCCGGGTGGTCGTCCCCCGGGTGGCGGCAACCGTCGGCCACCAGGTGGCGGCAATCGCGGTCGCTAAGCTACAA